>JBAXOG010000066.1:0-25572 GCA_037133395.1 bacterium
GGAAAAAGGGGAAATGATCACGGTAACCCTGACTGCTGAAAATACACTTTATTTAAATAAAAGGCCCATGAAAATGGATGATCTAATCCCCTTTGCCGCCAGACTATGGAAAGAAAAAAAACTTCCTGTCCTGATTAGTGCTGACCAGAAAGCGGAACTCGGCATTGGAATTGAACTCCTATCCAAGCTTAAAAAATCAGGCATTGAACGGGTTATTTTTCAAGTCGACGATAAAACAAAGAAATAACCATGTCATTTGACTAGCGTCGTCGGAGCGAGATTACATGGTTGCAAGGACTGACTATAGTTTAGGGTTTACTGTTGCGCTCATGCTACACGTGGTCGCACTTTTTCTTCTGGGTATGGCTCCCACCTTCATCACAGATAGGAGGATGACTGACGTGCAACCGCCAGCAGACACAATTGCCCTGTCACTTGTTGAAGATTTGCTTTCTGATAATGCTTCGTCAAAGAAAATAGACGCTGAACTGCGTCCACCCCTCGGTACTCATTTGGAAATTCTTCGTGTCTCACAGTCTGTTCCTGAACATCCCTTATTCACCGATCTATCGAGCGATCGCAATGAACTTCCAATACATGCACTTCCCGATTATGTACCCCCTTCGCCGACCATTGTCATGCAAACGCCATCAGCTCTTCCTGACAAAACAATTATGCCAACGCTCTCCCCTGTCCTTTCAAGCCAGGAAACGATGGATCCTTCTTCCCAGTACTCCGACACCGATGGGGGGCTCTTGCAAGGTACGCTTATCGCCCCTACAACAAAAGCCCAAGCCATCCATCCCAAGTATCCGATGACTTCGCGTAGACGGGGGGAACAGGGACGTGTCATATTGGATGTACTCGTTTCAAATAAAGGGCATGCAACATCTGTTACTTTCGTCTCATCCAGTGGATTCAGAGATCTGGATGTTGCCGCCAAAGATGCTATTATGCAAGCCGAATTCAAACCCGGTGAACGCAATGGTAAAGCTGTTGAGGCTGCTGCGCGAATAACCATTCTTTTCCAATTAAATCAAAACTAACTTTTTGGACAATATTTTCTCTTTTTTTTCGTTTAAAGTAACATATGAAAGGGTCTGGTATGAATAAATTCGCGTGGATGCTGGTGTATGCTCTTGTTGCCTCCTCTCTTATGGGGCAAAACACTAACAAATTTCAACATACATCTGGAAGCAATTCCCCATTTGCCTTTCGTGGACGTAGCACAGAAACGTTTGGCTCTGCAAGAAACAACAGTCACGCGAACAATGGATTCTGGCTTGAGCGTAAAGTCACAAACCCGGACTATATGAAGAAAATCGGCGTTTCCGAAGAACAAGCCAAAAACCTGAGAGCGTCTTGGAAGAAAATTGCGGAACAAAACCAAAAGTTCGAAGAAGAAATACATTTGCTGGCAAATCAGCAAGCGGAACTCGCAAAGCAAGTCCTATCTCAATCAGGATCTGACACAAAAAACTTAATGGCGTTGGTGGAAAAAATTGGAGTGCTCCGGATTGAACAAGCCAAACTGGCCATGCAACGCGTCATCGTTATTCGTGACCATCTGACACCTGATCAACGTACAAAGCTAAATGTTTTACTTGAAGAAGATCAGAAAAAATGGCGTGCCACTCGAGAAGAAGCGAGTCGGAAACATGAAAATAATGCTGAGGCAGGTCAAAAGAAGTAACGTGCGTTCAGGGCTTTGAGACCATCCGATTGATCAGTGCCGCGGCAACACCAGCGCCAAATCCATTGTCAATATTGACAACCGTAACACCTGATGCGCATGAATTCAACATGCCCAGGAGAGCCGCAATACCTCCAAAGCTTGCGCCATAGCCCACACTTGTCGGACATGCGATTACGGGTTTATCTGTTAAGCCACCCACAACAGAGGGCAGTGCGCCCTCCATACCAGCCACGACAACAATGGCATTAGCCTCCGTGAAACACTCGACTTGTGACATGAGACGATGAATGCCGGCAACACCGACATCATACATACGGATGACCTTCGCACCCATCCGTTCCGCTGTGATCGAGGCTTCCTCTGCTACAGACAAATCAGATGTACCGGCGCATAAGACTGCCACCGTCCCCTTCTGGTCTGGCAATGGCACAACATCGCTTATGATAATCCGCGCGTCTTTAAAATAGAAAGCCTTAGGCATTTCAGAGCAAATGATGGATGCCTGTTCAGGTGTAATGCGCGTAGCAAAGGCATTTTGGCCTGCGTCATTTAATGCACCCATGATTGCGACGATCTGCTCAGCCGTTTTACCTGAACCATAAATAACCTCTGGCAGCCCTCTTCTGCGAAGTCGGTCAAAGTCTGGTTTGGCAAAATGAAGATCAGTATTCACGGCTAATAAAGAGCATCTTCGATTTTTGACTTGAGCTGCTCGAGCGTCAGGCGTTCCTGTTGCATCGAATCTCGGTCTCGCACGGTGAACGTCCCGTCTTCTAGCGTCTGGAAATCAACGGTTATACACCAAGGCGTCCCAATTTCATCCTGTCGGCGATAGCGGCGACCAATCGCACCGCTTTCATCCCAGAAAGCGGAATAGCGACGACGCAAATGTTCAAAAACCTCGCGAGCCTTTGCGTATAATTCGGGTTTGTTCTTAACAAGTGGGAAGACCGCAACCTTTACAGGTGCAATGCGTGGACTAAAATGCATGACCACGCGAACATCTTCATTCCCTTTTTCATCAAGAAGTTTCTGTTCCTCATACCCATTGCACAGCAACGCAAGCATCATTCGATCTACGCCCGCAGACGGCTCAATAACATGCGGCACATATTTTCCGTCTAAAAGCTTTGCAATGAATACCTTTGCTGCTTCAGCATCTTTGCCGCGCGCTGTCCAATCAGCAACAACCTTATTGATAAAGGCAGCCCTTGCGATATCATCCAGTTTTTTGGCTGCAAGCTTGAGTGGCTCATCAAAGACTTCCATACTTTTGCCGCTGTGCTTCTGGTGTTGCGACAAATCAAAGTCTGAACGTGCAGCAATACCTTCCAGTTCTTGCACACCAAAAGGGAAACTATATTGGATATCCACACATGCGCGCGCATAATGAGCCAGTTCTTCAGGTTTTTGCCAATACTCAACAAAGGATTCTTTTGGCAACCCACAGGATTGAATCCACGACTTGCGTTGTTCAACCCAGTATTTGTGCCAGACCTCCCATCCCCAAGCATCCTGAGGAACAGAAAGATCGGGGTTGTCCGCCATCGTAATTACGTTACCGAAAATCAATTCCACCGCTTCATCGGGACGAATAAAAAATTCCAACTCCATCTGCTCAAATTCACGCGAGCGGAACGTGTAGTTACGCGGGGTAACTTCGTTACGGAAAGATTTTCCCATCTGGGCTATGCCAAAGGGTACGGTTTGACGGCTTGTTGAGAGCACATTCTGGAATTGAGCGAAAATAGCCTGTGCTGTTTCAGGACGTAAATAGGCTACGTTTGAAGGATCATCAACAGGTCCGACAATCGTCTTGAACATGAGATTAAAGGGACGTGGCGCGGTCAATTCGCCACCACAATAAGGACAAGGTGATGTTCCTGGCTCAGCCGATTCTGTATTTGCGAAAAGCGTATAGATCGCTTGCACACTCATATACTGCTCGGGATTATCTCTGAGAAGCTCAACAGCGGCCGTCAGAACTTCCGGCTTCTGGATGGAAGCCAAATTAGGTGACATCCCCTGCCCTTTTCCCTTGCACCAACCCGCAAGCTTTCCGAAGTCGGCCTTTTCATCGATCAGTGTCTGCAAACTTTGGCCGGCTACACTATCCCCGAGAATATCCCAGATCTGATCGGCGCGCATCAATTTCTTGCAGGCACGGCACGTGCACATCGGATCCGAAAAGGTATCCAGATGTCCAGACGCCTTCCAAATCGAGGGATGCATGATAATCGTCGCGTCAAGACCAACAACGTCTTCGCGCGTACGCACCGTAAAACGCCACCAATCTTCCTTTATGTTGCGTTTCATCTCACATCCCGTCGGACCATAATCCCAAAAACCATTGATGCCGCCATAAATTTCGGAACTATGAAAGATAAAGCCGCGGCGTTTGCATAATGAAGAGATGACATCTAAACTGCTGGGTGCTGACATAACGTTTTTCTCCTGATTAAAGGTGTTAAGGCAGAAAGGGCGTACTTAAAAAAATTAAGTTTTACGCGCTGAACCGTCGGTATCCGGAATATCCAGATGATTAAGAAGATCTAACACGTGGTCGCCCTTTGCGACCGAACCATCCAACACAAAACGAAGACGTGGCGTATATTTCAACGTCAGGTCATGGTTGATAATGGCTTGTAACGCATCCGCCTTATTGGCTAACTTCCTTAAAATAGGTCCCCGTCCATCCTCATGACCAAATATTGAAACGTACACGGTTGCATTGCGCAGATTCCGCGAGGTCTCGACGTTCGTCACGGTGACACAGGCCAAATCGAGCGTATCGCCTGCAAAGACCTTGTAGAGGGCCTCGCCAAGCGCGCGCCGCAAGAGTGAATTCACACGTTCTAGACGATCAACAGACATAGCAACCTACTTACAGCGTACGCGGCAATTCTTCCAGTACATAACACTCGACAACATCGGCAACCTGAAATTCTTCATACCCATTAAAGAAGATACCACATTCCTGGGATCCACTGACTTCCGAAACTTCGTTTTGGAAGTGTTTAAGAGACGATATCTTGCCATCCCAAATTTTATCTTTTTTACGGAAGATCCTGTAACGCGCATCTGCTCGCAAGACACCATCCAACATCTGACTTCCTGCCACACGCCCTGTCTTGCCAATATCAAACGCTACCTTAATTTCAGCATGACCCCGTACGACTTCCTTATACTCAGGAGGCAGAAGGTCAAGCATGCGTTGCTTAACGAAATCCAGCAACTCATAAATGATTCTGAACGTACTTACACGAACACCATCATGACGAGCCTGCTGCTGAACACCTGTTTCGCAGGCCACGCTGAAACCCAACACGAGCGCCTTGCCAGAGCATGCCTTATTAATATCCGTCGCAGAAATATTTCCGATTGAGCTCGTAACAATGTTAAGGGTTACTTTATCGCTTTTGATTTCCTTAAGGGCATCCACAATAGCTTCTGCAGAACCTTGCGTATCCGCCTTGACAATAACCGCTAGTTCGCGCTTCTGGCTTTCCTTCATCTGACTCATCAACGCATCCAGTGAGGTTGCCTTCGAGCTCACAAGTTCGGTCTGTTTGCGCTCTTCCGCCATACGTTCAGCCAACTCACGTGAACGCTTTTCATTGAGCATCACGCGGAAAGAAGCACCTGCTTCTGGAACGCCAGAAAGCCCCATACATTTGACAGCCGTAGCTGGACCCGCAGATTTGATGCGTCGCCCACGATCGTCAATCAAACCACGAATACGCCCGAAATATCTACCGCACAAAATAATGTCGCCCACGTTAAGTGTTCCGCCTGCGACCAGCAACGTTGCTGTCGGCCCTAAGCCCTGTTCGAGCTGCGCTTCAACCACAAAGCCGTCTGCACGACGTGATGGATTAGCCATCAATTCAAGAATATCAGCCTGCAAAAGAATCATTTCCAAAAGATGATCAACACCGGCGCCGGTCACCGCGGAAACCTCTGCACAAATCACATCGCCACCCCATTCTTCGGGAGTCAGACCTTCGCCTTGGAGCATCTGACGCACGCGATCAGGCTTAGCGGACGGCAAGTCACACTTGTTAATGGCAATCATAATTTGAACGCCTGCCTGTTGTGCCTGTTTAATCACTTCGCGTGTTTGAGGCATGATGCCGTCATCCGCAGCGATAATAATCACAGCAATGTCTGTTAAACTGGCACCCCGGGCGCGCATAGCCGAGAAGGCTGCATGACCCGGCGTATCAAGAAACGTGATCTTTCGCCCATTGACTTCAACGGTATATGCACCAATATGTTGCGTAATGCCACCTGCTTCACCCGACGCAACACGTGTATTACGAATGCGATCCATCAAGGATGTCTTGCCATGATCAACATGTCCGAGGAAAGTGACGACCGGAGGACGCATCACCAATTCTTCTGTCTTGTCATCTGGAATGGCATCATCCGCATCTTCACTGCGAAGAACCGGCTTACGCTCGGTTGAACGTTTTTGCCGTTCAATTTCGATCTTATACCCATATTTTTCAGCAATCTTCTGTGCAACGTCTATCTCGACACGCTGATTGATTGAAGCAAGAATATTCAGTTGCATCAAATCAGCAATAAGTCGGTTTGGCCTCAATCCGAGCTGTTCCGCCAATTCCTTCACCACAACGGCACCGCGCAGTATGATGATACGGTCAGGGGCTGTTTCTTGAGCGAGCGCAGGAGTAGCAGGTTGAGCAGCACGCACTCCATTATTGCTCATGGGCACGTTTTGGGGTCCACGTTGCTGGAACTGCGGTTGTACGCCCCGCTGTGGGCCTTGCTGAAATCCTCGCTGTTGATTCCCTTGTTGACCCTGGACTTGAACTTGTGGTCCACTCCGTGGCGGTTGGAAAGGGAGAGCGCTCCGAGGCGGCGGTAGCCGCTTGGCTTCCAGGTCTCCGGCGCTTTTATCTTTTTGAGGGATAGAACGTATAATTTTTGACGATTCCGGCCGCGCAATTCGTTCAATGAATTCTGCCGCACGTGCCTCTTCAGGCTCCAGTTCTTCTTCTGGGATATAAGTTACCGTCTTCGCCTTTGGAGTTTTAATCTTTTTTGACGATGGTTTTCCAGATGCCGATTCGTTTTGCTCTGGTTCCTCTACCTTTTCCAGTTCGGGAACATCTTTATTTGACGCTGAAAGCGCGGGCTGTTGGACTTTTTCTGGGACAACGACCGCGGCTACTTTTGTTTCAACACATGCAGGTGTTTCAAGAACTTTAACAGGAGTTGTATCGGCTTCCTGCTGAACAGGCTTCAACGCAACACCCGATGACTTGCCTTCTTTGCGCGCATCCATCTCGTTCGCACGTACCCGATTGAGTTCAAGTGCATCCCGCTCGACGCTGAGGGATTCTCTCCCAACGGCCAAAGCCTTAGCACGCTTTTCCTCTAAGCGTGTGGATAATGCCACGTGAGCCTGATCCTGCTCGGCGCCACCCTTTGCAAACGCATCCTGCAACTGCTTCGTTTCGGCCGGGCTCAATTGTGTAAGAACCGAATCCGCTTCGAGGCCGAGCACGCTCGCCTGCTTGAGGACCTCCATATTGGAGGCTTGAAGCTTTTTTGCTAACTCGTAAACTCTCATGGATTATTCTCCTGCATCATCTTCAACAATACCACTGGCAGCCTGCGCAGCAGCCCAAAGACCACGAACGGTCTGTTCGTCCAACCCTGTCACTTGCTGCAAGTATGGAATATCAGCCGCCATAATGCCCTCTGTTGTCAAGAAACCATTCTCTACCAGCGTCGTTGCAACCTCTTCGGTAATATCCAAAACTTCCGCCAATTCAGCAATTGCGCTTTCACGTTGCGTTTCAAACGAAATGGGCTCACCCGACTTCTGAATATCTACCCGCCAACCGGTTAACTTGGATGTCAGACGCACATTTTGTCCATGCTTTCCAATAGCCAATGAAAGCTGATCTGGAGCTACAATGACTTTGACTGCGCGATTTCCCATCTCGTCAATTGAAATACTCTCCAGTCGTGCAGGAGCCAATGCTTGTGTGACGTACATCTTGATGTCTTCGTGCCAACGGACGATGTCAATTTTTTCGCCATTCAGTTCGCGCACAATATTCCTCACGCGAACGCCACGAAGTCCAACACAAGCCCCAACGGGGTCAACCTTTTCATCCAAGGTCTTGACGGCAATCTTTGATCTGAAGCCCGGATCACGAGCAACACCCATGACTTCCACGATACCGTCAGCAATTTCTGAAACTTCAAGCCGGAAAAGCGTTTTCACGAACTCAGGACAGGCACGCGACAGCGTAATTGCTGGACCGCTCGTGTTAGTCTGCACACGGTGAATGTACGCACGAATACGATCACCCACATTATATTCTTCTGTCGGAATACGTTCCTTAGCAGGCAGGATAGCTTCTGTCTTACCAAGTTCAACAATGATATCACGATGGGCGATCTGACGAATGGTTCCACTCACAATATCGCCGATACGATCCTTGTATTCATCGTAAACGTTTTTCCGTTCTGCTTCCCGGATTTTCTGAAGAATCATCTGGCGAGCGGTCTGAGCTGCAATACGTCCCAGCTTTGCAGGCGGAATTTCAACATCAAGCGTGTCGCCGAGTTTTGCATCTTTCTTGAGTGTGTGCGCCTTGCGGAGCGAAATGAAGCCCAACCCCGTGTCTTCATCCGAGACGAGTGCAGGATCAAAGGCTTTGATGGCGAAAGTCTTGCGGTCAATAACAATGCGCAAATCATTAGAAACCTCCATGCTTTTGCGTGCTGCCTGATGAATTGCAGACTCAATCGCTTGAATAATAATCTCGCGATTTACGCCGCGATCACGTTCCAAATAACTAATGATAGAAGACAATTCATTGTTCATCGCTAACCGCCTTTCATATGTCAAGGTTCATGCCAACAAAAAAGAGCGGGGAATTTCCCCACCCTTTTAAGGCTTAAAAAAAGTAATATTAATATACCTCATAGGCGTGAGACCTGTCAATGCCAAAAGAAGGTATTTCTTTTTTTGAACCCGATTTGCTTCCTTACTTTCCAAGGGCTTTCATTTGAGGGAAAAGGATGACATCACGAATAACCTCAGTACCTGTCAACATCATGACTAAACGGTCTATCCCAATGCCTAACCCCCCCGTTGGAGGCATCCCATACTCAAGCGAGAGAATAAAGTCTTCGTCCATTTTTTCAGCATCTGCCCCTGCCTGATCGGACAGCGCAGCGCGCTGAGCTGCTGGATCGTTCTGCTCCGTGTAGCCTGGGCAAAGTTCCTTGCCTGCCACAACAAACTCAAACACGTCAACCACTTCTGGATCGTCTTTGCAGACTTTGGCTAGCGGCACAAACTGACGGGGAATACGCGTCACAAAAGTCGGCTGACGCAGAGATTTTTCAGCAATCTTATCATACACCTCACGGGTAATCATGAGATGATTCCAGGAAGGCTCAACATACAGACCCTTTTCAACCGCACGCTTTGCCGCTTCGTCTTTCGAAATCGTAAACCAGTCATCCCCCATGACTTCCTTAACAATATCATAGTAAGCAACCTCGCGATACGGAGGCGTGAAATCTAGAATTTCCTTTGCTTCGCCATACTCAACGGTCATCTTCCCGAGAACTGTTTTGCAAAGATGAGGCAACATGCCTTCGATAATGTTTTTCATCGACTTGCGATCACCATACGCCTCGTAAATTTCCAGTACTGTGAATTCAGGATTATGGGTACGATCAATCCCTTCATTACGGAAGTCTTTTCCCAATTCGAATATTTTATCAAAGCCGCCCACAATGAGGCGCTTCAAATAGAGTTCAGGAGCAATGCGCATCACCATCTGTTTATCGAGGGCATTATGATGTGTGAAGAAGGGTTTTGCTGCCGCCCCGCCAGCTTGGTCCTGCATCATCGGTGTCTCAACTTCGGTAAAACCGCGCGCATGCAGGAAGTTCCGTATCTCGCGCAGAATGGCGCTTCGCTTGTTGAAGCGATCGCGAGATTCCGGATTCATCATTAAATCGAGATACCGTTTGCGATAACGTTCTTCTACATCCTGTAAACCATGAAATTTTTCCGGTGGCTGTTGAATCGCCTTGGCAAGCAAAGTCCACTGGTGGACTTCAATCGTTGGCTCTCCAGTCTTTGTTACAAAAAGTCGACCTTCAACACCCAAAAAGTCACCTAAATCTAAATAGCCAACAGCTTCATATTGTTCCGCGCTGAGTAAATCCTTTTTTATAAAGATTTGAAAACTTCCTGTCCCATCGTTAAAGGTCGCAAAGGAAGCTTTACCCATACGGCGAATCGTCATCAAACGACCTGCAGCACGTACAATCTTGTTTTCTTCAAATCCTGTGCGAACATCGGAAAGAGGCGTACGCTCAAATGTTGTTCCATAAGGCTTGAAGCCCATGGATTCCAATTTCTTCATATTAGCGATGCGCTGATCGCGATATTCGTTACTACTCAACAAAACTTCTTCAGACATGGTGCATCTCCTTTTTAAACGGTATAACAAGTCAGCTTCTCAAAAAAAAAATAAGTCGAAAGACAGTACGCGTTTATAATTGCAAACATTAACTTCTGGGACTCGCAATACGCACGCGACATGCTTCAGCCTACAGAGGGATTACTTTACGGATCAAGATTCGTCAATTGCAACGTATCCATATCGATGCTGCGATAGTAACAGTTGCGCGGTTCGCCCTTTTGATTTTTGGTGTGGCAAATCGCTCCTCGTTTGGGGCGCACAATGTAGAGTAATGAATTCTGCTCACAGTTCACACGCGCATCAATCAAATCAAATGTTTCACCAGAGGTCTTACCCTTCTCCCACAAAACCTTACGAGACGTACTCCACAAAACAAGCAAACGTTCTTTGAAAGCCTGCTTCATGGCAAATTCATTTGTATAGGCAACCAAAATGACTTCATGAGTATCCGCATGTTGAACGGCAACTGGGATGACATCCTTACAGGTTTCCGAAATCTTCGCAATCTTTGCAAAGTCCAACATCAATGCTGTGCCTTCTTCCAGCTCCTTGCTCATCGTGTCTCTCCTTGGTAATTAGAAAGGAAGTAATATACACTTATTTGTTAAAAATGCGAGTCTAAGTTTTTTGTCTTTTGACTTTTGATAACTCATTTCCGTGATACATACGATGCGAATTCAAGAGCAAAAAAACCGAACAGAGAAGAACTCTGTTCGGTTTTCATTTTTTCGGGTGAAAAGGAGTTATTCCTTGTCCAGACCCTTGCTCTTCAAATACTCGAGCACTTTACCAACCGACGACAGCTTCTCAGCGTCTTCGTCCGGAATTTCCGAACCGAATTCTTCTTCGAATGCCATGATCAGTTCAACAGTATCCAGCGAGTCAGCGCCCAGATCATCAATAAATGATGCTTCCGGTGTAACCTGCTCGGCGTTAACGCCCAACTGTTCAACAATGATTTCCTTGACCCGATTTTCGAGGTTGCTTGACATGTTATTCTCCTTGTCAGTTTTTCTTATTACGGTCACGACATTCGCCGCGCCTTGTCACCTTACATGACCATTCCACCATTCACACTCAGCACTTGACCCGTCACGTAGCTTGCCTCTTCCGAAGCAAGGAACGAAACAGCCTTGGCAATATCTCCTGGCTCGCCGAAACGGGCCATCGGAATCACTTTCAGCATTTGGTCACGAACTTCCTGTGACAGTGCATCCGTCATCTTCGACGAAATAAATCCTGGCGCAATCGCATTGACACGAACTCCACGTATTGCCAATTCCTTGGCAACGGACTTCGTTAAAGCAATGACGCCAGCCTTGGAAGCCGCATAGTTGCACTGACCGGCATTACCGATCAATCCGATTACAGAGGCGATATTTACAATCGCCCCGCTGCGCTGCTTCATCATATACTTGGCTACTGCGCGCGAGAACAGGAAGGTCCCCTTCAAGTTCACTTGCAAGACAGCATCCCAGTCTTCATCCGACATGCGCACCAACAAGGTATCCTTGGTGATACCCGCATTGTTGACCATAATGTCAACTTTGCCGAACACCTTGATTACCTCGGCGATACACGCGATCACGGATTCCCCGTTACCCACGTTAACCGCTAATGGCAACGCCTTGCGACCCAATGCCTGGATCACACTTGCGGTTTCCGCAAGCCACTCGGCCTGCAAATCACAAATCACGACGTCCGCTCCTTCGCGCGCCAAACGTTCAGCAATCGAACGTCCAATACCGCGTGCAGCTCCAGTTACTACTGCTACTTTTCCATCGAACTGTCCCATGTTTATCTCCTTAAAAAGTAATCTTAGCCTTCAACTGTAACAATCTTAAACCACTAACCCATCGAGCGTTGCCACATCTGACACATTCTGTGTGGAGACAGTCTTGTCGATCCGCTTGATGAGACCCGAAAGAACTTTACCAGGTCCAAATTCAATAAAGGTCTTGCCACCTGACTGAATAGCAGACTTGATACAATCAGCCCAGCGAACAGACTCTGTCACTTGACGCAACATGACTTCCTTAATCCCCTCGGGGTCATTACTGTGCAACGTTCCGGTGGTGTTTGCCAACACAGGCATCAGAGGCGATGAGAATGTAATATCTTTTAACACACCGACCAGCTTTTCACGTGCCGGAGCCATTAAAGGAGAGTGGAACGCGCCAGCGACCGGCAATACGATAGCCTTAATGCCCATCTCTTTGCAGATCCCTTCAGCCATAGCAATCCCTTCTTTAGCACCAGAAAGTACGACCTGGGCATCAGAATTGATGTTTGCCTTGTAAATCTCTGCCTTAGAGCAAATAGCGTCAAGTTGTTCAGCAGTAGCACCCATAACGCTGATCATGCCGCCAGGCTGTGCGCTGCAGGCTTCCTGCATGAAACGGCCACGGGCTTCTAAAACACGAAGTGCCGCATCAAAGCTTAGTACTCCAGCGATATGAAGAGCCGTCCATTCGCCCAGACTTAATCCCGCCGCCATATTAAAGGAAACAGCAGGAAACTTCTTTTGGAAGGCACAAAAGGCCGCAACGCTCATCGTAAAAATAGCTGGCTGACAAATATTTGATTTCGTCAACTCTTCAGCAGGACCCTCAAAACAAATCTTTGCAAGGTCGAACCCCATCACGCCGTTCGCACGGTCAAACAAGGCAGCTATTTCAGAATCGGCTGCAAAATCCTTACCCATTCCAGGTGCCTGAGCCCCCTGACCGGCAAAAACACAAACTTTATCACTCATTTGAATAATCTCACAGTTGTTTCAAACAATCCTTTTAGTCCAAAAGGAATAAATATTTTGCCAGAAATCTTTAAAATGTCAATTCTGAAAAGCCAAACATGGCATTTTTTTGCTCCATTCGAAATCAGGGGATATTGGCAACGCTAAGAAGTCCGTCACGCGTCGAGGATATTTTCGATGGTAATTGAAAAGCGTAAAGCTTTCGTTGCGTAGCGATGTAGAGCACCCCATTGGCGGCCACAGGTGTAGCGTAGATCGGGCCGTCAAAGCGGACTTCTGACAAAATATTCTTCTCGCGTGTTGCGGATGCGACGGTCAAACGGCCCGTGTCGGTCCCGATGTAAACCTTTCCATCGGCACAAAACGGCGAGCAAAAGACGCGACCATTGAGTTGGTGCGACCAATATTCCTTGCCATTATCCGCGTCAAAGCAACGCAGGATACCGGTGTAGTCGGTAATAAACACCAAGCCATCTTTCGTTACGGCCACACTCGAAAAACTGCGATCCACAACTAAACTCTGCCAGATGAGGGCTGTCCCCGTGACATCACCCTTCTTTGTGGCATCAAAACAAGAGAAACAGCCTTTACCAGGACCATGCCGACTGTCCTGTCCGACGGCCACATAGACACGGTTGCTGAAGACAACCGGGGTTGCAATGATTTCGCTGGGGCCGATTCCTCCTTTGTTATACGGCAAAGGCTGTCCGTCCTTCACCTTGTTGACAAGCGGGTTGCAATCAAACCACCACACCCTCTTCAAGAGTCCAGGCGTATGACCTTTGCCGGATTCGAACTTCGCATCAAACGCATAACAGACTCCATCACCGCCCCCCCAGATGATGAGATCCTGCCCGTTGATACTGGCGAGCGTCGGCGAGGACCAGTCCCCATGGAATACTGCGCTACCGAGGGGTTGATCGATGACAGCCAAAAGTTTGCCTGTTCGTTTGTCGAGGGCGATCATGTTGGGCGCCTTGGGAGAAGGAATCCGCTTATGCGACTTGTCCACGCCATTGCTGGTACAGACGAAGAGGATCTCCCCATAAACAAGGATCGAACAGTCGACAGCATCCTGTGGCCAGAGGTCTAGCTCTGTGAGCAGGTCATAACGCCAGACGATATCGCCATCTTCTGATTGCAATTCGACCGGGGGGAATTCTGGCGGCGAATTCGTCGCGTCGAAGCGTCCCGGCTTGTCGGGGAAAACTCGCGCATCTGTCATATAGTGGCCTTCATCCATGAATGGGCCGGCATTACCATTAGCTTGGCCGTTGATGTCTAGGCAGAGTACATCGCCTCGACTGCCGACCACATAGACGCGGTCCCCATCAATAGTTGGCGACGAGCAGAGTCCGAGATTCATATCATCGTAGTTGAACAACCTGTTTTTGGTGAAGAGGCGCGGAATCACGAGCCTCCACAGCCGTCTGCCGGTCGCTTCATCAAGACAGTCAAGAACGCTACCTTGGGTCTTCTTGAAACGATTCGTATCAACTAACGCATCATTGGCACCGATAAAGACTTTGCCTTGAGAAATGGCGGGGGTCACATAGCACTGTGTCCCAAGAGGAGCCGACCATTTCATGTTCTCAGCGGGGACATGCGTTTCGACGCTATTCGTAACAACGATACGATCAGGCTGAAATGAAGCCGGAAGATTGATCTCATCCGATACGAAATTGCGTTCATTGTGTCCGCCCCATTGCGGCCAGTCAGCCCCGGCAGCCTGAAGCAGTGACAGCGTAAACAGACAGGACACAATATATTCAGTACGTATTTTTATAATCATTGGGGTAGTGTGGCAAAAACAGGAGGTAATGTCGAGTACGCTTCATTCATCAATCGATAATCATCACGGACTACAATACTTTTCAAAGAATACTCATTCCCCGCGCATTAACATTTTCAATATAAGTGATACACCATAATCTCAAATATATATTTTTGAGATTATGGTGTATCATTAAAGGGTTCAAAGACAATACGCTGCTCGTCTTGGTCGCGATGACATCAGCCAAGAGAACCTTTCTCGGCAGGTAGAGACATGAACCACATCTATCCCAGCTTCATGGCTTCCTCTTAAACCCAATTAAACGGAATAATATTTTTTAAATGCGTTCTTGCGTTTCTGAAGCTGAATCAGTAATATAAACGACACTTTTTATGGCGATTGTAGCTCAGTTGGTAGAGCGCCGGATTGTGGTTCCGGTTGTCGCGGGTTCGAGCCCCGTCATTCGCCCCAGCTTAAACCCCCTTAAAACATTGATTTTATTGGGGTTTTTTCATTTTATATGGCTTTTCACTTAAAACCCCCTCTTTGCTGATTCCCCCTCTTTTTGCTTCATTCGCCGCGTGAAAAGTAATCAAAAAGTAATCACTCGGTAATCACTTGCCAGCCCCCAGCACCCCAATAAAACAAAAAGACCGCCCACACGGACGGCCTCGGGGTCGTGATCTCGCACGAATTGAGCGTCCTTCACGATTGAAGCCCCTACGTTTACAGCTTTGGCGGCTTGCGTTGCGGATGCTCCTTTTGAACCTTCGGACGAATTCGTCTTAAGGTCAATTTTCTTTCCAGATTCTTGACGCTCCTTTGCGCGTTCCTCAAACATCGGCTTTAGCGACAAAGCAACCGTTGCCCGTTGGCTCGTTGAAAGTTGCCGCCTGTGAAGATTCCAGCTTTAGAGCATCGCGTCTTTTGCGTTCAAATCGCTTTAGGATAGCTTTGCAGAAAGGGCATATAGTTTCACGCGGCAAATCTTCCTGCATCGCCGTTGCCCCGTGTCGCGTCAATTCGTGGGCATTGCAAAGGCTGTGCTTTGATTCCAGCGTGTAGCAATGAAAAGTTTTATCTGTTAAAGCAAAACGCCATCCAATAACAATCATGAAAAGACCTCCTATAGTTAGAACTGCCAGCCGTTGCGATTACCAATAACAACGGCTGGCAGGTTTTGCCTATCGGTGTCATGCTGGGCAGGCAGCACGAACATGAAGCGCACCGACTCGCCCGAAAATGTTAAATGCGTCTAACCTGCGCCAGTGTAGCGAGTAAGATTTCCAGTGATTCCGTGGCCGTAAGTGTGCCGCGCTGATTCAGTTGCAACGCCACATTGAGAATATACTTTTTATAGCGTTTGACCATTGACCGCGCCATGATGTGGGCAAGCGAAAGAAAGCCTGTGATTTCATCCTCGCTTGCATCGGGGTGGATTGCTAAAAAGTGGCCTGTGATTAGTCGATTGTCGCCGTTGTCAAAATAAAGCATCTGCCCACATTCATGCAAAATGGTTTCCTGTGAACAATATCCAGCCGCAAAAAAGACACATTCGTTCAGCAACTGCCGCGCCGTGATCTTTGTATCATTTGAAGATGACAGCTCTTTCGCTGTTTTGGCTGTTGAGAGATTGTAAGGTTCGGCGGCCTCTGGTGACGGGGTGCATAGTCCGCCGCCCTCGCCATCGAAGACCACCGCGCCTATGGGTTGACCGAATAGAAAAAAGTTTGCACAAACGTGCCCAGCTTCGTGAATGGAAATAGACCGTCTGGATAATTTTCCCATACATACCCTTTCAAAACCCTGCCATATTTCAGGCAGGGGATTGTAGTTTTTTAGTCCTCTTCGCCATACGCCAAAACCTGCTTGACGTGGTCGCCTGCCAGCCCTGCAAGCATTCCGACTTGCTCCGCCGCAACGGTGATTGCGTCAAGTGCCTGTGTGCGCTTCTTTCCAATATGTGACCGCTTGTCATGCTCCTTCGTGTCTGCAAGTGAAGCATCATTAAACGTCAAAAACTTTTCAACAAACATCATCGCGTCTTGCTCGCTCGGAAAACACTTGGGAAGTTTCTTCAATAATTCCCCGACTGCCTCCGATTTTGCAACGCTGATATGTGTCGTGCAAGGCTTGGCAAGTTCATTTTCACAATCGAAAAAGATTTTGTGATTCTCTTCGATCTTTGAAACAAACGCTTTCGCCTTTTCGAGTGGCCCATCTTCGCGGGCAATTTTTTTAAGCAGACGCTCTGAACCGCGCAATAACTTTTCAGCTCTACGGGCAGGCGTGGTCTCTTGCAATTTCTTTGCGTCTCTTGCGCGTTTTTTTCTTTCGATTTCCTTGTTCTCCGCTTCGACTTCCTTTGCTGTTTTTTTAATAAACATCATGGTGTTTTGTTCCTTTCGATTGCTGAATAATTCAGCTTTGTTTTTTTGTGTATCCTGCTAATCACTCGACTAGCAGAAAGTGGTTAAAAGTTTTCGAGTGAAAAACTGCCTTGCGCCTTGTAAAATTGCTTTTCGGTTTTCGAGTCTTTGAATGATTTAATCCGAAGGTCTGGAAGCAAAGTACACTCGTTTTTGAATTCTGTTGGAAGTGGGCTCTTTGCCAGTATGTGCCCTTCGTCTACACCGCACGAAAAGGCCTCTGTTACGCTTTCATCAAATGATGAATACTCGCTATCGCTTGGAAACGTGAAAGCCGCGCCTGTGGGTCGTATGCAGTAATACGCTTCACGCTCCTGCACCTCTGTGACGTGATAGCCGATCTCGATCAAACCCAGCATTTCCAGAATTGCAAAACACGACGGAAAACCTGCCAGCCTATGAAATGGAATTGCTGAAACATCCTTTTCAAATATCACGCTCTTTTGCTGTGATCTCTTCTCGATCTCTGCCAATACCTTTTTGAGGTGTGACGGATTATCTGCAATGAGTGAGAAGGCAGTGAACAGGCCTTTATCAGTCAGCTTGTGCAGGCGATTTTTTGTGGTTCCGATGGCAGTCAGTAGCTTTTGACTGATAAGCCCCTCAACTGTCCTGCGGTCTGTCCGATCTGCGGACAATGTTGGAAGGCCTTTTTCTTTTGTGATCTGCCATCGAATAGCGTTTAGTCTACTGGTTTGAAAACTGCACCCGACAAGTGGGGCGCGTCTGATTCCGTGAATGGTTCCGGCTATTCGCGCCAGAAGCTCTTTTTCGTTGTTTTTCATCCTGATTTTATCCTTTTATGGGTTTTGAAATGTCCGATATCAATACATGATACTTTGGTCTACTCCGTTAGTCTCGGATTTGAAAAAAAGAAGCTTCCCCAGTACCTTTTCCCGTCCGGCTGCCATCGCTTGCAATGCTGTTTCCTTGCGTTTTAAGAGGGGGTGTCTCGCATCCGTACGAATACGCGCCCCTGTGCCCTGCGTGGCCTTGTGCGCTATCCTGTGGCCTGTCTTGCTTTGATTGTTCGCTTGCTGTTGTCATTGCTTTTAATTCCTTTCTCTTTAACGTGTCGCCGGGCTTGTTGGCTTGTCGCTTGTCGGTATATACATAGTATATATACCCGACAAACCGACAAACCCCTTTTCTATGCCATCCGCTTGTTGGCTTGTCAGCTTGTCAAATGACAAACCGACAAACCGACAAACCCACTTGCTATGGTTATTACTTTTCACTGATTCCAAGCTCCTGTAATTTTCTACTGATTGCAGAAGCAAGACCCATAAAGCCGCGCTTCGTTTTCTCACACTGC
Source organism: bacterium (assembly GCA_037133395.1). Taxonomy (GTDB): domain Bacteria; phylum Verrucomicrobiota; class Kiritimatiellia; order RFP12; family UBA1067; genus CAIZQW01. Next base: position 18,459 of record JBAXOG010000066.1, read on the forward strand.
CAGAGGGTGACATTATAGGTCTCGGGGTGGTCGCCTAATTCCGCTATTGCCCTGCGTGTCCTTAGATTGCTTAGGGTCTGGGTTCCCCGTGTGCGTAATTCCGTCATGCTCTTTGCATCCCCCTTGCAAGCCCACGTTGCTAATGCTTTGGCATCGGCTCGGGTGGTCGTTTCTTGTGATTCCTGTTTACTGATTCCAGAGTTGCCAGCCTGTGCGATTTCCTCGTCGGTCGCATCCCTCCAGAAAATGCGCTTTTCAGAGTGTGCAATATACTTTGTGTTTGTTGCGCATCCGTTCGCATCCGTCCAGCCCAGCCGCTTCCCCCGTTTACCTGCCACAAGACGAAACACCCCTGTGACATTTTCACAAGGCATCAGTGCCAGCCCTGCGCGCATCCAATTTGAAATGTCCGCCCCTCCGCTTCCAATGTATGCGCTGAAAGCATCCGTGCCCCAGCCGTTCCGATCTTTGGCCTGTGGTGGTTTATTCGTATGATGTACGAACAGGATACCCACGCGCCCGTGGTCGTTTGGTTTGATAGCTGGGTCTATGAGTTCACGGAAAAAGTGAGTTGCTTCTGCTGGTCTTGAAAGGTCGCATCCGGCAAACGAGAGAAGAGGATTGACAATAACCAAGTCAATATCTCTATGCGCTTCCAGTAGCGAGTTAAGCCGCTCTGTAAACCGTTCCCCTGTGCATCCGTTCATTGAACATATAAGGACACGCGCTTTCACTGCCGCGTTTATCGCCTGCCGATCAAAACCAAGTTCATCGACTAACCCGTCCGTGATCTGGTTTCGGAAAAATGCCATTTCCTCGGCATCGTCCTCGGCTTGGATAATGACAATTTTCAAAGGTCGCACTGGTTTAATTCCAAAGGATGGTTTTCCCATTGCCCAGCCTGTGGCCGATTGAATTGACCATGTTGATTTTCCGTTGCCAGTCGGTGACACAAAGAGCAACCCTCCGCCCTTGCGCAAATATCCGTTCCTAAACAAGGCGAGTGGGTTTTCCGTTTCGGGTGTTGGGTCTGGGAGGTCTGCCAGTGATTCAATAGGAATATGTGTTTGTGTCGCTGGGATCTCTTCCAGTGTTTTATTGACGTCATGGACAAGCCCAGCAAGACCGCCTTGGTTGGCCTCGATGGTGGCTTGTAACTTGCGCTTGAATGTTTCCGTTTGAACCTGCAAGGCGTGAAAGCGGACGTGTCCAATATTGACCGCTTCATTCATAAGCGATTCAATTGTTTGCACTGGCAAGCCGCTTTCCTTTTGAATGGTCAACACGTCAACGGGTGAGCCCTTCGCGATTAAACGTGTAATGGCATCATTCGCCGCTTTAGAATCGCGATCTTGAAAGGTCAATACAAGGTCGCTGATTTCCTTTTGCACTGCATCATGGTTTGTGATTTCTGAACCGATAACGGCGCGTTCATTTGCCAGTGTGGAGGATGATAATTTATTCATGGTTCACACCTCCTACACCTAGGCGCGCTAAACATTCCGCGCATGAACATTCTTTCGAGTGATTGTCTTTCAGTTCTGCCGCCGCACCTTTGCAAAGTCTGCCACAATAACGACACCGGAAAATGTCGCCGTGTTTATTTTTTTGCTCGGGTTTCATTCTGATTTTTCGATGACTCATTGAACACCGCCTTTCAGTATCGCCCCGATAATCACGACGACGGCGAAAATGTAAACGAGTACTTCAAGGGTTCGCGCTTGTGTAATATTTGATTTCATACTACCACCTTTCCGCCTGTGGTCAATTGGCGCAAACTGGCCTCTGTGATTCCGATTGCTTTTCGTGTTCCGGGAGCACAAACTTTTTCCAACACGCCCGCCCGACAAAGCTGGTCAATTCGTGATACAGTAACCGTTAAAAGTTTCGCGGCCTCTGGTCTCTTAACCAATCGCGCAATGACCGCGCCCTGTGCTGCCCCCGTAAGTGTCCCCTCAACTGCCGCCCCGATCTGCCGCCGCTGCTCCGGTGTCGCCCGTAGCCATAAGCCGCTAAGTGTTTCTAATGTCATTCGTTTGCCTACCTTTCCGAAGGGTCGCCATCATTGCGTTATGCTGTATAATTTCGCCCTTTGGTCATCATAAAACTAAATGAAGGTAAGTCTGTAAATTCTAAATGTTTCGTAAGGTGACGTAAGCCGGAAAGCAGGTCATAAAAAGCAAAAAACCCCAGTAAATACAGGGGTTTCGTGGTGAATGTAAGTTGACGTTAGGCGGGTTTTTAACCTCGTATTCCTAGCGCCTTTTTCTGATTCGCTATGATCTGTTCAGGAGAAAGTTTCTTCTCTGGCTTCTTCTCACGCTTCGATGGTTTGACCGCCCGCGCCGTTATCCGGTAGCGTGGCGACTTCTTCACGCCTTCACATTCGATATGTTTATAAATCTCTTCTCCGCTAAAATACGTCTTTGCTTTTGGCTTAAGTACAGTCCAGCCCTCGGGGTCGCTGGTCTGCACCATCGGATTGAGCATTGCCCACCGTTCCGGGCCGGAGATTGAAAAAACCTTTTTCCCGATTTCAATCTGTGCGTCGTCTGATATGACACTCACGCCTTGTGCCTGTGCCCACTCGCCCGGGTGGATTTTTTTTCCACGTTCTTTAAGATTTTTCCTCAATACTGTTTTCCCTTCCGCTGGCAGTCTACGCATGAAGCAATTAAACCTTGCGCCGCATATACTCGGGATCTCACTACCTGAACCAAAGAAAACCCAATAAACGAGAAAATACTGATTTTCCTTTGCCCTCGGGTGTACCACCTTTTCAAATTCCATAAAGCGTATTGTTTCGGGTGTTGCCTGTGTCATATCTGAATGACCATCTTTGACAAGTTGAAACTCCAACTTTTCTCCCGTTTCGAGTGTGAAGGTTACAACACCCAGAGGGGCGCGTGTATCGCTCGGGGCGTATGCTGTTTGAGTGACCTTTAAGGTCAAACCGCTTTCCATGTCTTTGAGTTGTTTACATTCGATTTTCATTATTTGAGTTCCTTTCTTTTTAGTAGTTTTTTTACCCTTGCCGTGATCTGTTTCAACTGCTCAGCCGTCAACTTTTCCAACCCTTCTAGAATCGCATCAAAACCGCCCCCTGTCGCGTCCGCTGTTGGGGCTGGTGTATCTGCGCCCGTAAAGCATGGAAGCGCACCGATAGCCGTTTTGGCTTGCTCGCCGTCAACGTGGAAATAATGCTGCGTCATTGCAATGCTTCCATGACCGATTAAATTTTGAACGATAGCCATAGGGACACCGCCGGACGCGCATAAAGAGACAAAGCTATGCCGCAAGCTATGAAAGCCGCAGTCTGCCGCCTTGCGGTGCCCTCCGCCCTGTGTCGCTGCCTCTATCGTGGTATCTATCTTAACACTGCGAAAAAGCCGCCCGACATCCGTGGCCAGTGCGCCGTTAAAAGACAGATACCGCTTTGCAAGTGTCGGCATAATATACCCCGTCCTCATATCCTCGGGGCATTCGTTTAGCAGTGCGTATAGCGTCCTATGCACCGGGACGGTTATCCGCTTGCCTGTGCGCCTGGCCGTCTTTGCCGGGATAACGGAAAGCACCCCCTTAACCATGTCAACGTTTGGCCATTGCAGTAGTGCGGCATCCTTAAGCCGTAAGCCGCTGTAAATTCCGATTGCCAGCAGTAGCCGCATTTCACCACTGGAAGCCTCTACAATCCGCTTTAACTCTTCTATGGTCAACTCCCGGCGGGAATGGGTTACTAGGCGCTTGGTGGTGATTCCTTCCCATGGGTTGACCTTTAGCCGCCCCTCGGGATTGTCTGCCAGCACCCTCCATATACATTTCATCAAAACCATATATTTATTAAAGGTGTTCGCGGTCAGCAGTCCGCCTATGTGCCCGGCAAACTCCGAAGCGATCTCCTTTGAGACGTGCCGCAACTCTGTAACTTTTGGATGTTTGTCCTTTAACCAGTCAATCAGCTTGTTAAACTTCCCCTCGTATTCGTTCGTGGTTCTTTCCCCGCTGTCCGGACGGTTCGGACTTTTCCTGTATGCCTCGAAAGCGTTTAGCAGAGATAACGCCGGGAGCAATGCGTCCGCCTGTGCTTCCGCCCCGTCAATCTTTGTCGCCATTGCCGCCAGCTTTTCAGCATCCTGTTTAAAGCCGAAGGGCTCGACAAATTGCTCCAGCTTCTTTTCGGCTTTGCGCTTGTCTGATTCGCCCGTTGTGCGGACGTATGTTTTACCGTCCACCGTCCACCGCGCCGTCCATAGACTGCCGCGCTTTATTAGGCATCCGCTGCCCTTTGCCCTCTGTGCTGCCTTCTTTGCCATATATGCCGCCCTTTCCGTGATTCCTTGTCACGCGCCTATTTTACTAAAAGGGGGGCATTAACTGCAAGAATAATAATCAAAAAATTACACACTGCCTTTTTTTATCGCGTTTTTAACATAAAACCGGATTGTGGTTCCGGTTGTCGCGGGTTCGAGCCCCGTCATTCGCCCCATTTGATTTGCCCCGATAAACACTGTTTAATCGGGGTTTTTTCTTCCCCCCCCCTACACGGCAACGATTATTTCGTCCCAATGTTGTAGAGATGAGTTTTGGTGCGAAGGATCAAATAATTTCCAGTCACGGCAGGAGAGGCCATAAAGCCGGATTCTAAGTGATTTTCCGAAAGCTTCTCAAATGTGCGCCCTGCGCGGATAACGGTTGTTTTCCCAGACAATCCAAATATATAGATCCGCTCATGATCATAAATGGGTGAGGCAATACAGTTCCCCCCCAATTGCTCGCGCCAGACACTCTTTCCAGTTCCCATCTCAATGCAGGTCATGACTCCTTGGTCAGCTAACATATACAGCAGCCCATTCAGCACAACTGGGGATGGCGTGAGTGGCACATCCTTTCCACCCATACGCCATGCGACGTTTGCCTCCGTTACATCTCCCTTCCCATCTGGACGTATCGCCAGCATCTCCGCTAGCCCATGGCCTGTCACAGAAAACACCATTCCGTTAGCGAACACAGGACTGACCACAGGCGTATGCGTCGGGCTCCGCACCCGCCAAATCTCTTTTCCGGTACTGGGTTCATAAGCAATGACAGCACTGGACGCCGGGCTGATTAACTGTTCTTTTCCGCCCACCTCAATCACAAGTGGCGTGGCAAATCCCTTCCGCATATCTCCGTCCCGTTTCGGCTGTCCCTTCTCATCCAAATCGTTCCACTTGATCATACGGTCACGCTTCCAGATGGTCTTGCCGCTACGTTTATCCAAAGCAATCACGTATTGCAAATCCACGCCATCCAAAGTCAGAATGAGTAAATCCTTATACAGGATGGGGGACGAGCCGGGGCCGCGATAATGACGGCACTTAAGATCTTCTCGTTTCCAAAGCACCTCACCCGTGACAGTATCGAGACAGGCGGTTCCGTAGCTTCCAAAGTGGACATAGACTCTCCCCTTCTCAATCACGGGTGAAGGCGATGCGTAACCATTCACACTGTTTCCGAGCGGCTCGGCCGTATCGCAATGGAACAACTGTTTTTCAAAAAGAATTTTTCCAGATATCACGTCTACACAGTATGCAAAAAAGTCAGTGCCATTTTCTGTCGCACTGGTCAGCCATATTTGACCATCCTGGATCACAGGTGTTGACCACCCGGTATTTGGAATTACAATTTTCCAACGTACATTTTCTGTCTCACTCCAGCGCAAGGGTAACCGTGAATCAGTAACCGCGCCATTGCCTTGCGGCCCGCGAAACATGGGCCACCCCTCCCCTGCAACACCCACTAAATGGAAAACACCTAATAAAACAAATACTCCCACCTTTAAAAATTTCATTTTTTAAGAATGCCAAAACGGGACAGATGTGTCAAGCGCGTATGGGGCGGGCATAAAATACACTTGTTGTTAGCCAGAGGAAGCTATATTATCTCACGATTCAAATCGGAGACACACATGAACATATCGAAAATATCAATGGTTATAACGACGGCTCTGATGCTAGGATACGTGTTCACAGGATGCACACCCAAGCAACATTCCAAGGAACAGCGGTCTAACGGAATCATGCAATCTTTCCTTGCCCCCTACCAAGGGAAGGTGCTTCTCCTGTTGATGGGGAGAGAGGGTTGTCCAGGGACGGCCAAGGCTACAGCGTTTCTCCACACCTACGCTTCGGCCAAACCGGAAGCCGTTGCGATTCTCCGACTCGATGTTCCCTTGGCTGGAGAGGTGCTCGAACTTTCGGAGGAATGGGTTCATCCCTATCCGCGAAAAGTGGACACCGGACGTAAGATAGCCGATGCGCTTGATTTCTTCTTTTATCCCACATTCTACGTCTTCGACCCTGATGGAGAGATGCGCTATTCGGGCGGATGTGATACTGCAAAACTGGACTCGATGGTCAAAGAGATTCTCGCAGAGAAACAAGGACAACCTAAGAGAAGTTACAACTTGCCTATCCCCAAGGTTGGAGAACCAGCACCTGCTTTTTCAGGAACTGATCTGAATGGACAGTCCCTGACGTTGACACGTCTGCAAGGCAAGAAGGCGACACTTCTGGTGTTCGCCCAAACAAGTTGTCCGTACACAATCAATGCTTTGCCGGCAATCCAGAGGGTTGCAAACGCTTTTCGTGAACACGATGTCACGGTGGTTGTCATCAACACGAGGGAAGCCCTCGAGACAATCCAGCCCGTTTACGACAAGTCTCTTTCGGATATCCCGGTGGTCTGGGATAAAGGCGGGGAGATCAGTAAACAATACGGCGTTGACGTGTCTCCCTTCTACTTCCTGCTAGATCAAAACAACAAGGTGATTAAACGCGGTTCCTTTAAAGCGCAGACTGTGACGAAAGTATTAAATACGTTACTGGACCGCTCTGTTGATACGCCGCGCCCAGCGTCTAAAGAGGCTGGCTGACGATAACACACCTGACTGTCCGTGTGATAGTCCCCAATTAATATAGATGCCCTCGTAAGGGTCATTCGTCAACATCACAGCTAGCATTAGGCTGCGGAGTAGGAGTGTGTTCAGTAGCGTCCCATAGGACGCAGGTTTTTAGGCTGTAGACTGTTAGGAAACTCCTGAATTTCAGTTGTGCCCGTGTTGAGTCAGTGTTGG
>JBAXOG010000067.1:0-25452 GCA_037133395.1 bacterium
GACTAGAAGAGAAAGTTTCCTGACTTTCGGTGTCGTTTTCATTTGACGCAACAGGTTAAGGTCAAAAAGTTGGAGTAACGCCCCTTTTTGTTCCATGACTGCGGTGTAGCCGTGATGGATGGCGTGTGGCGCATGATGAAAATCCAATGTGCCGAGATAGCCGACCTTAGGCTGGATGAGCACATCGGGGGGTTCACGAAGCAGACGTTCACGTGTAATGGAGTTTTCAATCGCTCGGAAGGTTCCCAGGAGGACATCCATCATGGTTGGTGACTTAATTTTCTCGCGTAGCGCCCCAATCAAGTTGATATCCACCCCTACTACATGTGTCGCGCCCATCGAGCGGGCGACACTGATCGGCAAGGGGTTAACAAGTCCACCATCCACCAGCCATTGGCCTTTTGTATATTCAACGGGCGTGAAAACACCTGGGATTGAAAAGGAAGCTCGTAAAGCCTTAAACAAGTCCCCTTCAGCAAGCACAACCTCCTGCTCTAAACGTAAATCTGTTGCAACAGCCGCATACGAAACGGTCAAATTTTCGATACGTTTAACTGGAATTAAACTACGCAACAAATCCATTATACGTTCACCTTTAACCAGACCTGAGCGGGGTATATTCACCTCAAAAAAAAGCTTCGCCACTTGTTTCCAGTCAATCGACAATGCAACTCGTTCTGCCGCGTCGACGACCCCTGCGGCATATATAGCGGCTACGATCGCGCCAATACTCGTCCCAACGACCATATCGGGCTTGCATCCCAGTTCGTCCAGCGCCTTGAGGACGCCAATATGTGCCCATCCTCTAGCCCCTCCGCTGCCGAGAACCAATGCTATTTTTTTTTCAGGTGCTTTTGCACGCATATCGTTTTCTTCCACGTTTTCTTATTTTAACCCAATCCATTGAAACGCGCAAAGGAAATCACTTCTTAGCTTTAATGGATTGTTGATCTCTTATGCATCCTTTACACAATTATTTGACGATACTATTAAAAATTCATCGCCCGTCACGCCCCAACTCTCCAAAAAAAAAGCCTGCGGAAAACCGCAGGCTTTTTTTGAATAATGTATGTCTGTTTAGCGACGTCCACGTAGACGACCATGTTTCAGAAAGCCATCGTAATTACGCATCAAAAGGAACGACTCCATTTGGCGCAACGTATCAAGCGCGACACCGACGATAATCAGCAAGCTCGTTCCACCGAAGAACGATGCCATTCCCCAAGGAATATTCATCCAGCCATTCAATATCTGGGGCAACAAAGCAACAACCAGAAGCCCCGTTCCACCGATCAACGTTACGCGCGTCATCAGCGCATCCAGATATTCGGCAGTTGCACGACCAGGGCGAATACCGGGCACATACGAACTATCGCGTTTCAGGTTGTCTGAAATCTGCATCGCGTTAAACTGGGTTGCTACCCAGAAAAACGAGAAAAACATAATCAGCAAGCCATACGTCACCAAATGAATCGGCGATTGCGGAGCTTCCAACTGACCGCCAAACCATTTAATCCATGAGAGGATGCTATTGATCACACTCGCTGAATCTGGATTAACCGGTATGCGTTTCAACAATGCTGCTGGAAACTGAATGAGCGGACCTGCAAAGATAATCGGCATAACGCCCGTATAGTTCACACGCAATGGCATATAGGTCTGTTGCATCCCCGCGCTACCCCCACCGACGGATCGACGCGTAGAGTGAATAGGTACCTTGCGGACACCTTGCGTAAGCATAACAGTCCCCATCACGACAGCGAATCCAAAGAGCAACAACAACACAAGTTCAACTGGGTTACTGCTGGCTTCAACACCTGCCAAACCGAAATAACGCTGCCAAGCTTGTATAATGGCATGCGGCAACCGGGACGTGATGTTAATCATAATAATCAACGACGTTCCATTACCTATGCCACGTTGCGTGATTTGATCCGCCAACCACATGACAAACAACGACGCTGAAGTCATGCAAATCGTGGTGATCACGACAAACATGATCCCAGGACGTGTCACAATCTGCACACTTCCAAGACCTAGGGCTGCTGGATTCTGCAAAGCAGTCGCCAACGCCGAAGCTTGGAATACACAGATGCCAATCGTCAGATAACGCGTAATTTGTGAAAGTTTTGCACGCCCGGTCTCTCCTTCACGGACAAGTCGTTCGAGTTGCGGCACCACAGCAGTCAACAACTGAATAATAATTGACGCACTGATGTAGGGCCAAATACTCAAAAAACCCACCGCGCACTGATCAAGCGCACCGCCACTAAAAACATTGAACCAATCCATCATTCCACCGCCAGCTCCGGACATTTCACGGATGCGAGCGAGTTCTGCCTGCAAAGTCCGCCAGTCAACACCCGGAGTTGGGATCATGGAGATCAATCGGCAGACAAAAACCAAGCCGAGCGTCACCAGGATGCGCTTCCTGAGCTCAGGAATCTTAAATGTATTCGCAAAGGTGGATAACATGATTAAGTTCCTTAAACAATTTCAACCGTACCGCCAACAGCCTCAATCTTGGCCTTAGCAGATGCGCTGACACCACTGACTTTGAGTATAAGCTTCTTGGTTAGTTCGCCTGTTCCAAGAATCTTAACACCATCAAACTTGCTCTTGAACATTCCTACTTCACGCAGAACGTCTAATGTAATGATTGTGCCATCCTCGAAAATTTCGAGATCGCGCACATTTACTGGAGCGTATTCGACACGGGTTGGGTTCTTGAAGCCACGCTTGGGCAAACGACGAATCAAGGGCATTTGACCGCCTTCGAATCCGAGTTTCCCCTTGTGACCCTTACGAGCCTGCTGACCCTTATGGCCGCGGGTTGATGTTTTACCCATGCCAGAGCCGCATCCACGACCAACACGTTTACGGGGCTTACGCGCTCCGGGGGTATTCTTGAGTGATGATAAATCCATTTTTACTCCTTTAGCTCCATCTGATCCGTCCTGAAAGACGGATCAGAACGGTTCATTAACCTTAAGCCCTTGCCGCCGCAATTTCTTCAGCCGAGCGCAACTGGTTCAGCGCGTCAACTGTAGCCTTGACCACGTTCAAGCGATTCTTACTGCCGAGCGACTTACCGACTGCATCGCGCACGCCAGCAGCCTCAAGCACAGGACGCATACCACCGCCAACGATAAGTCCTGTTCCGTCCGGCGCGGGCTTCAACAGCACACGTCCTCCGTCACAGACACCAATCACTTGATGCGGAATCGTCTTGCCCGCAAGCTTGACGCGTACCATGTTTTTCTTCGCAGCATCGCCACCCTTTCGGATAGCATCGCTCACTTCATTAGCTTTTCCAAAACCAAAACCGACACGACCTTCACGATCACCGACAACGACGACTGCGCTAAAGCTGAAACGGCGACCACCTTTTACCACTTTTGCGCAACGGTTTACGAAAACGACGCGTTCGTCGAATTCACTCTGGCTATCACGGGAAAATTCTTTTTCGTGACTCACTTGCTTTCCTCCGTGGCTTTCTCGGTAATCTTCAAACCTGCTGCGACAGCGGAATCCACAACCTGCTTAACGCAGCCATGGAATTTTTTGCCGCCGCGGTCGATGACCACCAGCGAGATACCTTTTTCCTTCGCGACGCTAGCGGCCTGTTCGCCGACGAGCTTCGCGGTTTCAAGATTACACGCCTTATCCGCCTTGAGGGTAGATGTTGCGGCGAGCGTATGCATTGCATCATCATCAACAAACTGCACATACATGTGCTGGTTCGAGATGCAGATAGCCATACGCGGACGCACAGCCGTACCCTTAATGCGTTGGCGAAGGCGCTTATGACGAAGCGCGCGTTGTTCTTTACGATTAAAACTCATGTCTTATCAACTCCGTTCAAGCGGCATTACGCCACCGTCTTACCCTGCTTGCGACGAATCTGTTCGCCAAGATACTTGATACCCTTGCCTTTGTAAGGCTCGGCCGGATAATAGGCACGAATACGCGCGGCAGATTCGCCGACGAGTTCCTTGCTGATGCCTTCAATAATTACATTCAGACCTGCCGGATCAACAGTAATCTTAATGCCTTCGGGGATCAGATAATCCTTTGGCGAAGCAAAGCCAAGCGCAAGGCTCAGCTTCTTACCAGAGAGAATAGCCTTAAAACCCGTACCTTCGATGTTAAGGTCCTTCTTATAGCCAGTCTGAACACCATCAATCATATTCTTGATGAGTGTGCGAGACAGGCCATGGCAGCCCTTGAGCATACGGGTATCATCCGCGCGGGTCACGACGACATTGCCGTCTTCGACCTTAACATCGATGCCCTGCTTGAGTACGCGACTCAACTCGCCGAGCTTACCCTTAACCGACACTTCGTTACCCTTTGCAATAACCGTAACACCGGCAGGAATAGCGATAGGTTGTTTACCAATACGTGACATTTGTGATGTCTCCCTTACCAGATTGTGCAAAGCAGTTCGCCGCCGAGCTTACGCTTCTTGGCTTCCTTGCCGCTGATCACACCACCCGAGGTGCTCAGGATCGCGGTACCCATGCCGCCGAGGACATTCGGAATGTCCTGCACGCCGCAGAACTTACGAAGACCAGGCTTACTCTCACGGCGGATGCCGCGAATAGCTGAATCGGCGTCGTCGTTATACTTCAGCTCGATGCTCAGCACACGTGGAACGGTGTTGGTCATCGTGAAGTCTGTGATGTAGCCTTCGGCTTTCATCACGCTTGCAATCTCCCCTTTAATACGCGAGCCTGGAAGCTCGAGGGAGGGCAGATCTGCCTTGATCGCGTTGCGTATGCGCAACAGCATATCTGAAATTGGATCGGACGTCATTGTTCTCTCCTTACCAGCTTGCCTTAGTGATTCCCGGAATCATTCCGGATACAGCCAGCTCGCGGAAACAAAGACGACAGAGCTGGAACTTACGAATATACGCACGCGGACGGCCGCACCGTGTGCAACGGTAATACTTACGCGAAGAGAACTTCGGCGTACGCTTGGCTTTTTCCATCAAACATGTTTTTGCCATTGTGGAAATTCTCCTTATTTACCGACGAAGGGCACACCGAGCGCCATGAGCAACTCGCGAGCTTCTACGTTGTTACGGGCCGAGGTCACGAACGAGATGTCCATGCCATTTTCAGCACCGACTCCGGTGTCAACCAATTCAGGGAAAATCGTGTGCTCTTTCAAGCCCAGCGTATAGTTACCCCTGCCGTCAAAGCCGCGGTTAGGAACACCACGGAAGTCACGAATACGCGGAAGTGCGCTATTCACGAGACGTTCGCCGAAGTCATACATACGCTTGCCGCGGAGTGTAACCTTCGCACCAATGATCATGCCTTCACGCAACTTAAAGTTTGAGATACTCTTACGTGCCTTGCACAACATCGGCTTCTGCCCAGCGATTTTCGTCAGGTCATCGATGATACGCTTTTGCACATCCTTTTCCACGATGCCGAAAGCCATGTTGATCACGATTTTCTGCAAACGCGGAATCAGCATCTTGTTCGTGACGCCGAGCTTCTCCTGAAGCTTCGGGGCCAATTCCGTCATGTATTTTTCTTTTAAGTTAGCCATCGTTTAACTCCTAGTCCAAGGACTTTCCCGAAGCTTTGGATTTACGCACGGTCTTGTCGCCCTCACGGACGAATTTCACGCGGACGCCCTTTTTCTTATCGGGATCGTAGGGCATCAGATTCGACAGCTGTACCGGTGCCTCGCGCTCGATGAAGCCACCATTGGGGTAAGCTTCTGAGCGGCGGACCGCCTTCTTGAAGACATTCACGCCCTGCACAATGGCTTTGCCCTTCTTGGGCAGCACACGCATGACTTTTCCTGTCTGTCCGGCAGATTCGCCTTTTTCGACGATCACCGTATCATTTTTTTTGATTCTCGCAGTACTCATGTTTTTCCTAACTCATAACCGTTTTGAGGCTTAGCAGAGACATCTTCACCCTGCCTGCATCATCGGCGTTACGGTCTTCCATTAGCTTAGACCACTTCTGGAGCCAATGAAATAATCTTCATGTGGTTCATGTCGCGCAATTCACGCGCAACAGGACCGAAAATACGCGAACCGATCGGATTCATCTTAGCATCCACGATCACGCACGCGTTCTGGTCAAAACGGACAAATGAACCGTCTCCACGCCGAATCGGATGACCCGTACGGACGATAACCGCTGTCGCAACTTGTCCTTTTTTCACCGCGCCCGTAGGTGCGGCTTCTTTAATTGCCACGCGAATCACATCTCCTAGGTAGCCATATTTCTTATGCTGCCCCAAGATACGGAAACACATGGCTATCTTTGCGCCCGTGTTGTCGGCCACAACTAATTCAGTTTGTTCCTGAATCATATTATTTTTCCTCCGACTTCACAATGCGCCAGCGCTTAGTTGCGCTCAATGGACGCGTTTCCATAAGGGTCACGACATCACCCACCTTCGCGGTGTTCTCTTCATCATGCGCGTGATACTTCTTGAACACACGCACGACCTTTCCGTATTTCGGATGACGCTCGCGGCGTTCACCCTCGACAATAACGGACTTAATACCGCTTTTGCTGACCACCGTGCCCTTGCGGACCTTGCGGTTGCCACGGCTTACTACAGTTGTCTCGGCCATTACTTAGTCCTCCGTTCAGTCTGGACGGTTTTCATACGCGCGACTTCGCGGCGCATGTTGCGCATGCGAACCGGCTTATCAACGGCAGCACCGGATTTGTGCTTCAACCGCATATCGGCGAGTTCCTTCGCCTTTTCGCGGATGCGCTGCTCCAGTTCTTCTGCCCCTAGTTCTCTTAATTCGTTTGCTTTCATGGTTCCGTTACGCTCCACGTGAGATGAGTGTCGTACGCAGGCCCAGCTTCGTATCCGCTAAACGCAGACATTCGCGAGCGACTGAATCCGGCACACCGCCGATTTCGAATAGGATCTTACCCGGAAGAATCACGGCAACCCACAATTCAGGGTTACCTTTTCCGCCACCCATGCGAACTTCGATGGGCTTGCGGGTGACTGGTTTATCTGGGAAAATACGGATCCACAGTTTGCCTTTTCGCTTCATTTCGCGATTGATGACAACACGGCAGGCTTCAATCTGCGTGTTCGTCAAAAATCCACGTTCAAGCGACTTAAGGCCGAACTCACCGTATGCCAGTTTATCACCCGAGGTGGCGAAACCCGCACGGTTACCTTTTGACTGCTTGCGGTACTTAACCCGCTTAGGCATGAGAGGCATCTTTTCTCCTCCTCTGTCCTTGGCCCGCGCTACGCGCCGGCTGGAAATCATCCTTCTTGCAGATCCACACCTTAACGCCAATCAAACCGGCCGTAGTGTGCGCTTCCGCAAAACCATAGTCAATGTTCGCACGCAATGTATGCAGCGGAACCTTGCCTTGCTTGCTCCACTCGACGCGGGAGATTTCAGCGCCATTGATACGACCGCTACAACGGATCTTAATTCCGTCGACGCCCATATCCATTGCTACCTTCTCGGCACGCTTCATCGCACGTTTAATCGCCGCACGGCGTTCAACTTGCTGAGCAATGCTTTCTGCCACGAGTTGTGCATTCGCATCAGGATCGCGAACCTCTTGTATTTCGAGGTACACTTCCTTCTTCGTCTGCTTAGCCAAATCCTGACGGATCTTATCCACATCTTGGCCCTTACGACCAATCACCACACCCGGACGTGCCGAGAATAGCGTGACACGTACGCGATTTGCATACCGCTCGATTTGGATCTTGGTGATTGCCGCGCCTTCGAGGCGTTTCTTCACCGTTTCACGGATCATCTGGTCTTCCGCCAGCAGTACGCCGAACTCTTTTTTGTTCGCGAACCAGCGGCTGCGCCAATTTTTATCGAGCGCAATACGGAAGCCGATTGGATTTACTTTCTGTCCCAAAGTTTTACTCCTTTTGAAAAAGCCGGTTACTGTGCGTCGCCGGACAGGACAACCTTGCAATGACACAATCTCTTGGCGATCGGGCTCGCGCTTCCGCGAGCGCGCGGCCAGAACCGGCGCATACGCACCCCTTCGTCGAACACGCAAAGGGTCACCTTCAGCGTATCCACATCGAGGTTCGCATTATTCTTCGCATTGGCAACGGCTGACTTGATCGTCTTGATCAACACCAGCGCTGCTTTGCGAGGACTAAACTCAACAACTCTCAGTGCTTCCACAACAGGAAGTCCCTGGCACTCACGAGCCAAAGGACGTCCCTTCTGTGCGGACATTCTGACGTTACGGGTAATAGCAGTCACTTCTTTCATGAATTAAACTTCCTTACTTGGAGACTGCCTTGTCCGTATGGACACCGTGCTGTCTGAACGTACGCGTCGGCGCAAATTCTCCCAACCGATGACCGACCATGTTTTCCGTGATGAATATCGGCATGTGTTGCTTGCCATTATGAATGGCGAACGTATGCCCAACGAAATCCGGTATAATCATGGAACGGCGCGACCAGGTCTTGATCGGCTGTTTCTTGCCGGACGCATTCATTTTCTCGACTTTTTCGAGAACGCTTTTTTCAACGTAAAAGCCTTTTTTAATCGACCTTGCCATGCGTTACTTTCTCCGCTTTACGATAAATCTGCTGCTTGTCTTGCGCGGGTTGCGTGTCTTGCCACCCTTTGCAAGCTTGCCCCAAGGCGAACGTGGGTGACTACCACCAGACGTACGACCTTCACCACCACCCATCGGATGGTCAACTGGGTTCATGGCTACACCGCGAACCGTCGGACGAATACCCATCCAGCGCTTACGGCCAGCCTTGCCCAGCTTAATTCCACTCCATTCCGCATTACCGACCTGACCAATGGTGGCCAAGCAGTTTGCACGGACCATACGGATTTCACCAGATGGCAGACGTAACGTCACGAAGTCACCTTCGCGCGCCATCACCTGACAGCTATTGCCCGCAGAACGTGCAATCTTGCCGCCCTTACCCGGTACCAGCTCGATGTTGTGGATAGACAGACCTAGCGGAATCAACGACAGCGGCAACGCATTGCCAACACTGGGTTCCGCCTCAGGACCAGACATCACTGCGTCATTTACCTTAAGCCCGTTAGGCGCCAAGATGTAACGCTTTTCGCCATCTACGTACTTCAAGAGTGCAAGGTTGGCAGAACGGTTGGGATCATAAGCGATTGCTTCGACCCGTGCCGGTATTCCAATCTTATCACGACGGAAGTCCACGATACGATAGTGATGCTTAGCACCACCTCCGCGATGACGCGTGGTAATCTGCCCCATGTTATTACGGCCAGCCTTGCTACGCTGAGCCTCGAGGAGCCTGCGAACAGGTTTGACCTCAGTAATTTCTTCGAAAGTCGATGCGACGCGATGCCGCAGGGTTTCGGTTGTCGGTTTGAATGTTTTAAGACCCATAGCTCTTATCCTCTCCGGCGTCGTTAGACTAGCTCAATACGTTCACCTGCACGCACCGTGACAATCGCCCGCTTCCAGAGGGTTCCGGGGACAACACGGCGGTTCTTCAGTGTACGAAACGCGCCCTTGTGGTTTTGAGTGTTTACGGCCAGCACATGCACACCGAACTGCGCTTCTACGGCCTTCTTAATCTCGATTTTGTTCGCGCGAGGCGCGACGTCGAGCATATACTTATTTTCACAGGCGAGCTTCGTGCCCTTTTCGGTGATCATCACCCTGCGAATGATTCCGGCGTGTTTCATGCGCCCTCCTCTACGATTTTCTTCGCTTTCATACGCGCCGTCAACGCTTCAAAGCCAGCTTTTGTGGCGATGAGTGTACGGAAATACAGAAGCGCATATACGTCTACTTCAACAGCACGGACAACCGCGACATGTGGCAGGTTCTGCGCGGAAAGCATCACGTTCTCTTCGTGCTGATCAGTAATGATCAGACCGGAACGCTCAACACCCAACTTCGTGAGAAGTGCAGTCATCTGCTTTGTCTTCGGCTCAGTGAAATCGAACTTTTCGATTACGATCACGCTACCATCCGCGATCTTGTCGCTCAGTGCGCGCGTAAACGCGAGCTGAGAAACCTTGCGGTTAATCTTTTGGGAGAAATCGCGAGGATGCGGACCAAACGCTACACCACCACCGCGCCAAATAGGATTCTGACGCAAACCAACACGTGCGCGTCCTGACCCCTTTTGCTTCCACGGCTTCTTGTTGCTACCTGCGACTTCGCCCTTTCTCAGGGTCGATGCCGTCCCGGCACGCATGCCGTTCTGGATCGCAACAACCATATCCTTCACCGCCTGGGCGCCCTTGTCGAGAATCAAACGCTCATCCGCGAATGTCATCTCGCCTGCTGCCGCTCCGGACGGACTAAATACCTTGATGTTACTCATTGGGTTGTGTCCTCTTATTTCTTAAGTGCCTTGCAGATGAATACATATCCGCCTTTGGCACCCGGGATAGACCCTTCGACCAACAGCAGATTGTCTTCAGGGCGAACCTGGACGATCAAAAGGTTACGCACCTTGCGGTTGACGTCGCCCTTGTGTCCGGGCATACGCTTGCCCTTATCAACCCAACCCGGAAGATCACGCGCACCGATGGAGCCGACGCGGCGCTTCGAGTGACCACCATGCGTCATCGGACCACCACGCATGCCGTAGCGGCGGACCACGCCCGCGAAGCCACGACCCTTGGTTATACCCGATACGTCGACGAATTTCACGCCGTCAAAAATATTCACCGTCACCAGATCGCCCGCCTTGACCGCTTCATCCGCATCGAGTGCAAACTCCTTGGTCAACTTGCAAGGCTTCACGCCGGCCTTCTCGAAGTGCTTCACTTCTGCCTTGGGCAGACGCGAAGGCTTCTGCTCGTCAAAGCCGAGCTGTGCCGCGCTGTAGCCATCGGTCGCAGGTGTCTTCACCTGAACAACCGGGCATGGACCCGCCTGGATCACGGTTACGGTAACACGACGCCCTTTGTCATCATAGACCTGGGTCATGCCAATCTTTCTGCCAATTAAACCTTCCATGGTATCATTTCTCCTTTAAACACGAATGGTGATATCCACGCCAGCAGGCAGGTTCAACTTCTTCAACTCGTCGACAGTTTTAGCTGTCGGCCCGACGATATCCAGCAATCGCTTATGTGTGCGCATTTCGAACTGGTCCATGGACTTCTTGTCCACATGAGGGCTACGGTTCACCGTGAAACGCTCAATCCTCGTTGGAAGAGGAATGGGGCCCACGACTTGCGCGCCTGTGCCGCGAGCGGTGTCAATAATATCTCCCACCGCTTGATCCAGCACTCTGTGATCATACGCTTGTAAACGAATGCGTATACGTTGACTTTGCATTCTAACGTTACCTATTCAGTAATTGTTCTCTAACTGTCCGTGGGACGACCGCAAATTCGCCAGGTTCCATCGTATAGCTGGCGCGGCCGCGTGAAAGCGACCGTATAACGGTTGAGTACCCGAACAATTCTGCCAACGGAACTGATGCGCGCACGATCTGCATGTCTCCACGCGTCGTCATGTCGCGAATCGCCCCGCGGCGACCATTAATGTCCCCCATGATGTCGCCGACATACTCGGCAGGCGTCACGATGTCGAGGGACATGATAGGCTCCAGTAATTCAGGGCATGCCGCCAAGGCAGCTTCCCTGAATCCCATAACGGACGCGGTCCTAAACGCCACGTCTGTAGCCGTATCGACATCCAATAAGACAACATCACTTACCTTGGCCAGCACATCCGTCATCGGATACCGTGCCAGCACACCTGTAAGGATGCCATCCGTTAAACCTTGTTCCACGTAGTCGAGCAGCTTCTCGTTCACGTTGGCAATCTTCTTGCGAGCTGCAGGTGTCACTTCCACCGCATGCCCACTGCCACGTTTACGAGGCTCAACCTCGACAGTCAATTGCACGTAATGATGTCTCCCGCCCAACTCACGGTCGAAGAGGTAGTCCTTCTTCCCAGTTGCGGTGACGGTCTCATAATACGATACCATCGGCCTGCCCGTGTTTGCTTCACATTTAAATTCCCGGCGCAGGCGATCCACCAGAATCTCTAGGTGCAACTCCC
Source organism: bacterium (assembly GCA_037133395.1). Classification (GTDB taxonomy): domain Bacteria; phylum Verrucomicrobiota; class Kiritimatiellia; order RFP12; family UBA1067; genus CAIZQW01. The sequence goes on from JBAXOG010000067.1 coordinate 12,033, forward strand.
CCATGCCACTCAAAATTGTCTGCCCCGTCTCTGCATCCATGCGTACCTGGCAGGTCGGATCTTCTGCTGCCAGCAACCCCATCGAATCCGCAAGTTTCTCTTTGTGCGCACTCGACTTCGGCTCGATCGCCATGAACATCACTGGCTCGGGTATCGTAATACGCTCCAAGTAAACCGGTTGATTTTCCGCGCACAGCGTATCGCCTGTCGTCGCTTCTTTCAATCCAACGATAGCACCAATATCGCCTGTCCCCAGTTGCTCAACCTCTGTCTGCTCATCCGCAAAGAGCTTCACAAGCTTCATCACACGTTCGCGCTTTTTGGTTCTCGGATTATACACATTCGCGCCCTTTTTCAGCAGGCCCGAATAAACCCTAACAAAGAATAGACGACCCACATAAGCATCCGTTGCAATCTTAAAGACCAGCGAGGTCAAGGGAGCACTTTCGCTTTGCTCACGTACCACCTTGCTTTCGCTCTTCACGTCCGTCGCTTCGATGGCTGGTCTGTCTAACGGCGAGGGCAAATACCACATCACCGCATCCAGCACCTGTTGCACCCCTTTGTTCCGCAGGGAGGAACCGCAGAGAACAGGCACCAGCTTGCCCGCAATGACCGCTCGGCGAATCGCTTGGCGTAAATCATCTGTCGTCAGCTCGGCATCTGTAAAATACTTCTCAACAATCGTTTCATCCGCTTCCGCGACTCGCTCACATAATTCTGCACGCGCGAGGATAGCTTCGTCCATCATCTCTGCTGGAATCTCGTTCGCACGGACTTCGCGTCCCTCTGTACCTTCATCGTACGAGTACGCCTTCATCTCCAGTAAATCAATAATCTGGCTAAAGGTTTCAGCCTGCCCTACCGGCAACTGCAAACAAACCGCATTCGCTTTTAGCTTCGCGCGGATTTCCGTGACGCAACGCTTGAAATCTGCGCCCATACGGTCCATCTTGTTGATGAACGCGATGCGCGGGACGCCATACCGGTCTGCCTGACGCCACACGGTTTCGGACTGAGGCTGCACCCCGCCAACTGCACAAAAAACGCCCACCGCGCCGTCTAATACGCGCAATGAGCGTTCTACTTCTATTGTAAAATCCACATGTCCGGGCGTATCTATAAGATTAATCGCCACATTCCGCCAGGAACAGGAAATCGCCGCGCTCGTAATGGTAATGCCGCGCTCGCGCTCCTGTATCATCCAGTCAGTGACAGTGTTGCCATCGTCTACGTTCCCGAGACGGTGCGTGCGCCCTGCATAAAAGAGAATACGTTCGGTGGTCGTTGTCTTGCCCGCATCAATGTGGGCCACGATCCCGATATTTCGTACATTCTGTAATGTGGGTTGCTCTTCCAAGACGCTCACCATTCACTTCGACTTATCAAAGATCAACGGATTTTCTGACACCTGTGCCAGCTTATCCCATACGTTTTTTATCACGTTGAATCTGACCATTCTCTTCTTTGCGGAAGAAAAATAGACCGATAATTTACCAAAATGCCTCCCGATACGCAAGTGCGAAAATGATATAACCCAATAATTTTTAATGGTCGACTTTGAGGGCCGCGAGCTTGCCTTCAAAAGGCTAACACGCTATATTACGCATTTTGAATCAATAAATGGACATGAATGAAAAAACAACATACTGATCTGATTCGGCTGGGCTGGAATGAATGGTTTGAAAAAATTTCAGGATCCGACTCTGATGACACCCTTGCCCGGGTTGTCGCGGTTGACCGCAACTCGTTGCTGGTCATGGATCAAACCAGGACCTTCCGAGCAAAGCTGGCTGGTAGTTATCTGCACCAGCACCGCCTGTTGCAGGACATCCCATGTGTCGGCGACTGGGTGTGTGTTGAGAAGCGCGAGACGGACGAAGTAGGGCTTGTCCACACGCTTCTGGAGCGAAGAACGCTTCTTCGTCGAAAACAAGCTGGTGAGTCTAGCGATTATCAGATGATCGCGGCGAACATTGACTATGTAATGATCGTTCAGTCGTGTCACAGCGACTTCAACCTCAAGCGTCTTGAACGTTATCTCGTAATGGTGCGCGAGGGCGGGGCAGAACCCTGTATCCTTCTTGCGAAAACGGACTTGGTTGCGTCAGAGGTTCTCGCGTCCCAAGTGGCAGAGATCCGCGCTGCTGGCATTACAACGCCGGTGCTGACCTTAAGCAATGTCACACTTGAAGGCGTTGAGGAATTTAACCTCACGCTTCAGCCCGCAAAAACGTATTGCTTCGTAGGGTCATCAGGGGTTGGCAAGAGCACCATCATCAACCAATTGCTCGGACATGAGATGCTCCTGACAGGGGATCTCAGCGAAACAGGCGAAGGCATGCACACGACCGTTCGTCGGGAACTGATCATCCTTGGAAATGGCGCCTTGGTCATCGATAACCCAGGCATGAGGGAGTTCGGACTTTTTGGGAGCAAAAACGGGATAGGTGAGAGCTTTTCCGACATCACCCGTCTCGCCTCCAGTTGCCGCTATAGCGATTGTAGTCATACCAACGAGCCAATCTGTGCTGTACGCGAGGCGGCAAAATCAGGCACGATCAGCCAACAGCACTACGACAACTACATCAAGCTCAGCGGAGAGTCAAAGATTAATCAAATATCTTATGCCGAGAAGAGAAGAAAAGATCGCTTCACTGCGGAAAAAATGAAATCCGCCAAAAAGGGTCTCGATAAGCTGAAAACGTGAATTACGGCGCGGTAATTCCAAGGCGAAGGACAGGCATCACTTCCTGGCGCAAGGTGGTATCGAGGTCAAAGAGCGCAAAGCCGGCAGCACCGGCCTTGCGACTGAGCTTAATCTGGTCAATGACTTCAATCGGAGTCAATCTACTCTCAGCTGCTGTTACGCCAATGCCTGAAATTATCTTCATGGCTTGCTTACGCGAACGAGTCTGCATGGAGAGCCATTCGTTAAATTTCGTCATATCCTCGGTATAATTCATCGGAGCCACATAATCTACCAGCCCAAGACGCAACCACAATTCCCAGTCCTGTCCCACGGAATCCACGCACGACGGATACTTGCCAAATACTGCAGCCGTGAGGAGCTTCCCTTGTGCCTCACTTTTCAGAGTCCGTCTGGCCGTCTGCACGAAGTCCGACACATTATCCGTGCGCCAGCGCATAAAGACACTTCTCAGGGCCCCCTCTTTCACGTCATCTGGCCACGAAACCACACGCGCTTTGCGAAAAGTTTCAAAGGAACTTCGCACCGTGGGACCTAGACTGGACACAAAGTCAGGATAGCGCACAAAATCAAGATGAATCCCCGCCACTTTATAATTCATAGCCATCTCACGGACAGCCTCGATGAGATAGGCCCTTGCCGCAGGAACGCCTGGATCGATCCATGGACGAGGAGAACCGTCTTCATTGGTTAGAAGCCAGCCCCGTTTATGAAAGGCGTCTAGACGCTCCTGCGTCGTCCCTGTTGTTGAAAAACACAAGAGCCACGCATGGACACGTAATCCAAAGGGCTTTGCAGCAGTCACGCAGGCGGCAAGCTGATCCCCCTGCTCATTAAAAACTCTGCTGCGGGGCAAAACAGAACTCGCATAATGCGCAAATCCTGGACCAGCTACATTAACATAGAGGTCGGAGAATCCGGCATCCTTTAACAACCGGCACGTCCGAGACCAGTCACCTGGATAGAGTCCCATCCCAGAGTGGTCCCAAACCGCACGAATTTCGCCCTTCTGTGGCGATTGTAATAATCCATACACGTCGCACATGCGACTGCGCAATTCCGTTGCCACTTGCCAGGCCTCAAAATACTGTTTCCACTCCATGAGATTCAGCGCTTTTGCTTCCGCCTGCAAAGCACCATTGACTGCGGCGGCGGCGCGGCGGCGGCGGTTATCATCTTTCACAGTAATGGCAGCTTCCTGGAGGCCGCTGGGACCGCTGGTGTTGCAGATCTGGCGAGCCTGCTTCAGGCTATGTCCGGCAGCCGCACTCCACAAGGATGGGTCAACCTTAGCTGTCAGCGCCAACAACAAGCGCCCCTTGGCCTCTGCATCGCCATCCGCGAGCAATACATGGGTCATCCAATATCCACGTGATGAGGCCAGCCAAGCTGGCTCACTTGTCTGTTTACCCTTGCGATCATGCCACCAAGCTAAGACTGTGGATTGCCCAGAGATTGGATTCACAAGAAAAATATTTGAAGACGTCTGTAAGACCATATTTGGCGTACCCCTCGGCGCCTCTTTAGTAAAGCGCATTTGTGACCATCGGCCATCAGTCGTCCCTTTTTGATATCCAACAACCTGCACACCCATCATCTTTGCGAGTGCAGGTGAACAGGAGTAACAGACAATCAATTTTCCATCTTTCGCAACAAATTCATTCAATATCTGTATCTGGCGCGCTGTCGGCAAGGCAGCATAGACAAGGACGGCAACCTTCTTTCCGGCAAGAGCCTCCGACAGATGCGTATCCTCGGACAACATGCAAGGTACGCCAGCCTCCTTATACCAACGCTCCACATGCTTAGCTAACGCCTCGGCAAAACGTCGTTCGGACGGTTGTACAGAATCATGCGCCTGAATAACCGCAACAGGTGCGGCAACCACGAAAGAGCACGCCATGCATGCCATTAATAAAAGATATTTTCTCATAAACACTTTTTTTCACTTGTACGGGATACACTACTCATTAAAAAAATCTCTCGGATTACGGCATCACAGACTTCGCGACCGCGCGAGGTCAAACGCCAACGCAAGCCGCCACGCTCAACAATCCCCTGACGCGCAAACGTTTCAAAATGTTCCTCCCATTGATCTGCTACGGGGCCAAGCTCTGGATAACGGGCCACAGCGGTATAGGGATCAAAGCCTTCTTTCAAGCGCAAGGCAAACATGACGCGCTCGACCGCATCAGCCTTCGGTTGCAGGGTCTCGGCCTCTGACGGGGGCATCTCGCCTTGAAGCACAGACTCCATGTAGTCGGCCAAATTGGATTGAGTGGTCCATCGTTGCTGTCTCATCCGGGATGAGGCCGCAGGGCCAAGCCCCAAATAGTCATTCCCCCTCCAAACACCCACATTATAATTGCAAGTATATCCTGGCAACGCATAATTGGAAATCTCATACCGGTCGTAACCTGATCCACAAAGAGCCTTTTCCGCGATGGCCAATGCATCAAGCTGCGCATCATCACTGGGAACAACGAGTTGCCCAGCACCCACTTGGCGCGCCATCGGCGTTCCTTCTTCGATACTCAACGCATAGACAGATGCGTGGGAAACATCCAATGCCAAAACCTGCTCCAACGTCTTAGTCCATTCGGCTTCTGTCACCCCCGGCAATCCGGCAATCAAATCAATCCCTGTATTCCCGAATCCCTCTTGTTGTGCCAAGCGAACAGCATCGATGGCGCCTTGCGCTGAATGCTTGCGTCCAATACGCTCAAGAGTCGGATCTGAAAAGCTCTGAACCCCAATACTTATCCGATTGACCCCAATCTCATGCAACGTGCCCAGCAACGCCTGACTCACGTGTGCTGGATTCAATTCGATCGTCCATTCACTAATAGCATCACAGTGAAAGACCCCTCGCAATCCATCAGCCAATCGTCTTAGCCCCTCCGCACCCAATAAGGCAGGCGATCCTCCTCCCATATAAATAGTTTCAAGGGGCTGGGCTAAAAGATCAGGATCCTCTGCCGCCCTTAACCGAGCCTCCAATACTGGGAGATCTGCATAAATCGCCATCAGATGGGCATCGGCCATCACCGAGTAAAAGCCACAATAGTGACATTTGCCTTGGCAGAAGGGAACATGGAGGTAGAGATGCTTCACTGATTTACAGCGTTGCGTTTAGCTTTTCGTTTGCAACCACGACCTTCTGCTTCATCTCCACCTTATAGTCGTGGAATTTTTTGCGCAGCTCGGCATCAGCGGTACCCAGAATCTGGATGGCGAGAAGCGCCGCATTAATCGAATTACTGATTCCTACCGTCGCCACGGGAATGCCACTGGGCATTTGCACAGTCGCATAAAGCGCATCCTGTCCATTGAGTGGCCCACCGCCAACCGGGATACCGATGACAGGAAGAACCGTGTGAGCCGCCAGCACGCCACCCAAGTGCGCGGCCAGTCCTGCAGCGGCAATAATCACCTTTAACCCGCGCGCTTCCGCTGTACCTGCATATTCAAACGCGAGATCTGGCGTGCGATGCGCAGACATCACGCGAACTTCATAAGGAACCCCAAACGCCTTCAGCGTATCCGCAGCCTTCTGAACGAGTGGCCAGTCTGAGTCGCTTCCCATAACAATACCTACGAGTGGTTGTGCCATTGTTGTCCTCCCGTCATGTGTTTTAAAATGATTTCTAGTATATCGAAACTGTTCAAGTGTCTCAACACCTCATTTGCTGCATTCTATAAAAACCCATCAAAAAATGATTTGTTTGTCGCCGCAGATGGCGTGGGGATATTGAGAAAATCCTTGTTAATATCCAAAGTCCATGTTGGCACGGTCTTTGCTATTCCTTCAATCATGTTAAATGTTTACAAAGGAATTACCCGATGACTCGTGGCACTATTATTGTTCGGAATTGTTCAACTTGCGGCAAGTACATCATGCAGCAAAATATTGGATCAGGCATTACAAGCCATTCACTCTTATGGACGGACGGCAAGCGAAAGGGCCCGCATCTACCTGAAGTGGCGTGGCTGATGCTGGTCAAATGCCCCCACTGTTCCGCACTACTCTGGATTGAGGAGCAGGAAGAAGTCTGTGAGATCGACCCGTGGGGGCCTGACTGTTCATTGCCAGATAAGGTCAAGATTATCAAAAAGGGATATGAACCAAGTTCAGAGGAATACGCCAATTATAAACGGGCAGGCTTCCGCGAAAAGAAGGGGGAACAATACGCGCAGATTCGCGCATGGATAGCTAAAAATGAGCTAACCAGCGAGGACGGCGAGAACGACGCGACTGGCGAGACTGCCCCCAAGGAGGAGCCATGTGAAATCACTGACACGTTCAAGGACGCCAGGTTGGTATCAGCGCCGACTTTTACGGAATTCATCACCTTCCTGTCAACCGGCGTCTTCGACAGTGAGAAGGAGCGGTACATACGCTTGCACGCATGGTGGGCTGGCAACGATCTGCGCCGCGAAGGAGGTCAGGCTTCGCCCATGACTCAGGCCGAGAAGACAAACCTCCGCGCACTCCTGACGTTTCTGGACGAGCCGTGCGATGGTGATCGGCTCATGAAAGCGGAAGGCTTTCGAGAGCTCGGGGCATTCGCAGCAGCGGAGAAACTGCTGGCCACCCGGTTTGATGATCGAATGAGAAAGCCGGTCAAGTTCATCCGCGACTTGTGCCGGACAGAAAGTACGTCGGTCGAGGAAATACCATAAATTAACTTCTTAAATTGAGAGTTAAAAGTTAAACGTTGAGAGTAAAAAGTCCTTTAGCGAAGGAGGAAGGCATCGCGAAGGTGGAACGTTTAACGCTGAACGCCCAACTCTTAACGCTGAAGTATATAGCCTGTAACCGTGTTACGTGCGACACCGAGGGATTGCGCAGCTTTGGAGACGTTTTTACCGCACTTCTCATAGACGTGGCGGACGTGCTGGATGGTCATCTGCTTGAGATTGTCGGGATAGCTGGTCACTGGCGCCGGCATGATATTGATGGTCGTCTGCTTGTGCTCCTCTATAAGCGCCCCGAAATCCGTCTCGCCTAGCACAAGCGCACGTTCAAGCAGATTCAAAAGTTCGCGCACGTTGCCAGGATAGTTATATGCCATTAGCGCATCAATCTGCTTGGGACTCAAACGTGATTTACAGGCCTTGAGCCAGTAGCCGTTCGCAATGGAGGGGATGTCCTCTTTATGTTCCCGCAAGGGCGCGGCACGAATTTGTACCACGTTGAGCCGATGGAAGAGATCCTCCCTGAATTTACTGTTACGGACCATCCCAGCCAGATCGCGGTTAGTCGCTGTGATCAGGCGCACGTCAACCGTAATCTCCCGCTTGCCTCCGACGCGCATGAAACGTCCGCCTTCCAGCACCCGCAGCAGCAGACCTTGCACATCCATGGTCAGCTCGCCGATCTCGTCGAGGAAGAGCGTGCCCCCATTGGCCTGCTCGAAGAGTCCGGGGGTATCAGCCATGGCGCCTGTGAACGCTCCCTTGTCATATCCGAAGAGCCGGCTTTCGAGCAGCGCGGGGTTCACAGTCGTGCAGTTGAAGGCGATCAGCGGCTCGTCCTTGCGGGGGGACTGGTTGTGGATCAACTGCATGATGGTCTCCTTGCCCGTTCCACTCTCGCCAAAGATGATGACGCGAGCATGGTCTTTCGGTGCAACCTTTTTGATCCGGTCCTGCAATTCATAGATGGCCGCGCTCTTGCCCACAAGCTCACGGTTGCCATAACGCAGATAGTGACTAATCCGCTGCTGTTCAGGAGCCTGCCAGCGGGATTCATCGTCGCCTGCTGCAAGATGGCGGATAACCAGTTCATAAGGCTGCATATCCTGGTAGTTCCGATAGAAATACATGGCGGAGTCCAGCAACAGACGGTAACGCGGTGCCAGTCGTGAGGATTTACTCTCCTCAAGCATGGGCTTGAGATCATCACACGAAATCTTAAAATGGAGCGCCGTGGCGGCAGTGAGCGAGTCCACGTTGTCATAGCCATGGATCTCCATCTTCAGGTCGGACTCCTGGAGATATTCTGGAAGCGGAAGCGCGCTGATCCAGGAGACCTTGACTTTAGAGGTGTGAAGCTTTTTAAGTGCTGCAACGAGGAGTTCCGGATTACCGCTCAAGCCGATGCCCAGGATGACGATCTGCTGATACCCGCTTGCCTCGGTGTTCAGGAATTCCGGCAGACGGCGCATGCTCATGCCGAGGATGTCCGCCTTCGAGTCGTAAACCCGTAACGCCAGTGCTGCGGCGCACGCATAGTCCATATGCCCCCAACCCGTCAAAATCAATGTCTTCACACTCTTGCCTTTCAATAATTGAGCAATTAATGTTCAATATCGTATCACCTGTATAATGTTATGTCAATAGACCCAGTTCATCTTATTTTTAAGTTCACCGCAATAGCCGCGAAAATAGTCTTCTATTACCTGTTTGGCATGGCGTATGCATAGAAGAGTGAGCACGGTTATTATTGAACCCGTGGAACGCGACACGCAGGAGTTTATTATGAGAGCAGAACGGATTAGAACAGACAAATTAGGCTTGAAGGTCGGCGATCTGCTGACCTTTGATAACAACAGCACATGCGCAAAGATTGACGGGGTTCGGGAGTACATTATTAGGGTCATACCGGATAAGCCAGACATACAGATGTGCCGCATCCCTTACAGTGAAAATCTGCGTGACTTGACCTTCCGGCTGACCGACAAGTGTTTTTCTCATAATGAATGCCTCAACTTATGGAGGTTCAACAAAAAGACACTGATGCAGCGCTATCTGGACATAAAAGCCGAAAAGACGGAACCGCTGAATCTTCCACGTGTTGTCCGCAAAAATTCCTGGGTCAAGGATTTCCGCAATGATGGCAACCTGTTTTATACCGAGACGTGTTTCCGGTTTCTCGGATACTTCTTTTCAATCTACAAAGGCACGTTGACCGACCGTGACATCTTTCAACGTATCGGGGATGTCATGGGGACAGACAAGCTCATGTCTGTTTTTTACTCCAGTACGACGGAATCTATCCGCAAAGATCTCGAACGCCGAGAGTATGGTCAGATTAAAGATCCACTGTCCGAAGACCCCAAGGAGGTTTTGATGGCGCTTCATAAGCACCCTAAAAGCAACACCCCGTTCTGCCATAAACTCGTTGAGTGGCTGGAGTATGCAGAAAAGCGTGTCGCTGAATGGCAGAAGCTGAAATTAGATCCCGCAAAAGTAAAATTTGAGGAGTTGCGAACGCTGTTTGATTTATCGGTTGTGGAGTTTGACGTCCTCTTGTCCGTCACGCTATTTGATAATGGAATACTCAACTGTACGGACTTTAAAGCGCGCAACGGTATTTCCCGTGACCATGTCATTAAACGGGCCGATCTGCTAGGCGTGACCGAGTCTGAATATCTGAAAATCACCAAGCGGCAATCAAAACTGCGCCGACTGGGGTGCATCGACGATGACATCGATTTGAATACGGCTATCTTGCCGTTCATCAATGGCTTGAACGATGTGCCGCTCGTTAACCGTTATTTCAAGAAGAACGAGGAGGATGCTCTGCCCTGGGCTTTCTTCGGGTCGCTCGGAGAGAAGCACGGGGCACTTATCAAGCAGATGATCGCAGGTCGCTCGCAGAACAGGGGAATCAATATTTTGCTGTATGGTGAACCCGGCACGGGGAAGACCAGCTTTGCACAGGCATTGTCGAAAGAACTTGGATATACGGCGTACATGATTGCCCAGACTGACGACCAAGAGAAAGAGAAACTGAGCAAAACCTTCCGTTTTGCCGCTGTCCAAGTGTGCGACAGCCGGGTGGATCAGAAGAAAAGCATTATGATTGTGGACGAAGCGGACAAGATGTTAGAAGGGACTGGTGGTGGCGGTTTCATGGGGTTGCTGTTTGGCGGCTCCTCGGGATCGGGTGACAAAGGCGAGATTAACGACATCTTGGACACACTGAAGACGCCCTGTATTTGGATTACCAATTCTAGGTCGAGCCAGCTTGATGCCTCCAACAGGCGCCGCTTCGACTATTCCATCCAATTTGACAAGCTGACGCACGAGCAGCGTAAGATGATCTGGCGTAATGTCGTGGCGAAGCACCAAATAGAAACGTGTGTTGATGACGCCCTGATTGAAAAACTGTCCGCCACGTATGAAGTCAATGCCGGTGGCATCAGTTTGGCTGTCATGAATTTCGGCGACATGTTGAAAAGCGGGGAGGTCGCCGCATCCGACACGGAAGCAATTCTGAAACAGATACTGGAGCCACACTGTAAACTTCTGAACATCAAAGATGATTCAGCATCACGCATGCGGGTCGCGCAGGACTATTCGTTGGAAGGACTCAATATCAAGGGAAGCATGAAGCTGGAGCAGATTGTTACCGCTGTCCGTCGTTTTCAGGATGAACAAAGAGACGAACAGTCAAAAGGGATTGACCGTCCGCGCATGAACCTGCTGTTGTCGGGTCCCCCCGGCACAGGCAAGACCGAGTTTGTCAAATATCTGGGCACAACGCTGGGCACACGAGTGGTCACGCGTATGGGCAGCGACCTCTTGGACAAATACGTGGGAGGGACAGAGCAGAACATCAAGCAGTCCTTTGAAGAGGCAAGCCGCGAGAAGGCCATCCTGTTTCTGGATGAGATTGACGGGATGATACAATCCCGTGAACGCGCCCAACGCTCCTGGGAGGTGACTCAGGTCAACGAACTGCTTCATCAGATGGAGAACTTCGACGGCATTATGATTGGCGCGACCAACTTTGTAACCAACCTCGATCCCGCCACCCTGCGCCGTTTCACCTTTAAGCTTGAGTTTGACTGCCTTGAGAACGCTGGCAAGGAGATCTTCTTCAAGCAGTTCTTCTCACAGATGAAGATATGCGAACTCTCCGCAGCAGAGACCCAGCGCCTCCATCGGATCGCCTCCCTCACCCCCGGCGACTTCCGCACCGTGCGCCAAAGCCTCTACTATCTCGCCTCCGCCGTCACTATCGCCCAAATCCTTGAAGGCCTAGAGCGCGAAAGCCTCGCCAAACGCCAAGGCTTGCCACAGGGCAGCATCGGTTTCAAATGAAAAATTTCTGTTCACGTTGCTGCAGATAGAGACCGTTATCTCAAACAGGTTAAGCTGTTGATTCAATGATTGTTTAGAATGCTGGCAAAGAGAGGAGACACGTAGTGCACCAAATCAGAAATTACTCTCTCAAGAGAAGCGTCGTGGTTTTCCTTATTAACCCGTTGGAGTAAAGCACTCCATTGTTTGACGCGGGCAGGATTTTGGGCGAATGTCAAGCTCAAGCCAGGCGGCAATTCTCGTGGAATATCTGTACCCCTGTGACTAAAAGTTGAGCGGATTGCCTGTTTAAGAGATGTCTTATCAATATCCGACATAGACAAAACCCATAGGTCTAAGTAGTCCTTAAGGCGACTGTTAGCAAGACCTCGCGCAACAAGGGTCTGCAGCTTCTCCGCAAATGCAGTCTCCTTAGGATAGATACGAATTCTCGGAACGGGTGCGTCGAGCAGGACAGGGAAATCGGCCATTGTTGGTGCTGGCACAACAAGATCGCCAAAACCAATGTCGATCTGCAAGTCTATCCGTGCGTTCTGTAATAAAGCTCTCAGGCAGATACGCACACCTTCATATTCCTGTCCCTCTTTAATTCGTTCAGAAAGGACCGACTCTGGCAAGAAAACCAATCCGTCCTCGTGCGAGCGATCCTCTTTGCAGAGGGCACAAAAGAACTCGATCAGGCGTGCAGGATCGGGACTGCCATAGCCTAGCAGATCAATGTCCCGTGTAGGACGGTAATGACATCCGTTCCAGATTAGAAAGAGGCTAGCACCCTTAAGAAGAAAGCGGTCCGCGGCATCAGAGCGACTGAGTCGGTAGAGGAGCCGCTCGGCACCGTAACGAAGCAAAATATATTCGTAGTTTTCTCCACCTTTGCGAGCAAGATTCAGTAGTCGAGTAGCAACCGAATGAGGCATATTTCTATCTTTCATGATCCAGCCTCCATCTCCATATATGGCAGGATGACACGTTCCACGCGAAGGTGTCGTGCCATCTGCAGAATCTGGTCACGTGTGACCTTTCGGCTACGGAGCGCTTCGCGCAGGGCCTCCATGGCCACATCAAGTCCGATTTTGTTACGCATCCTGAAGCAGTCCGCTACAGTACGGGCTAGACTGTAGACGCGAATGGGGATACCCTCAACCGTGTGGGTTTCGATTGCAAAATGAAATGTCTTTTCCGAAAAGCGAACGACATGGAGACGCATGCTGTCAATGCGTGGAGCCCAAGCGGTTCCTTCGAGTGCGATCCAGATTTCGTGAGGATGCTGTGTCGTAATTCCGTGGAAAGCAAGTGCAGACAGCACGCAGACAACACCCTTCGGCACCCGTACAGAGACCTCGCGAAGACTCCAGTGATCCCCGGGCGACTGGTCTGCACGCGTGTAGACACCGCGCGAAAGGCGTTGGAGTGTGCCATCGATCACAGCGCGGCGAATAAGGGATCGTCCGATGCCAGCTTGCACAAAGTCGCGCGAACGAGCCATGCTGTGTTTTTCAAGAATGTCATTAATCGTGAGAGGCCTCTTCATAAAATCATAACCTATAAAGAAATTGTTATTATTATAGGATTTGATTCAATAAAGTCAAGGATGATCATTTACCGGGCGCAGTTCCGAGTTGTTTGCAACTTCCAGGATTGGTTAATCAAGGCCAC
>JBAXOG010000068.1:0-25325 GCA_037133395.1 bacterium
GCAAGGATCAAGCTAAAACGACTATATCCGAAACTTTAAGCTGGACGCTGTACTACTCTCAGGAGGCGCTTGCAGACAAGCTGAGCATCACCCGGCAGACCATTCTCAAATATGAAACGGGCGAAGCCACCCCCTCCATGGACATACTCAAGCAACTCTCCAACATCCTGCAAGTGGACTATACCTGCCTGATTGAGGACCGGATGCCGGAAGAGCCTGAATACCGTATTGTCCCCGAATCAAAATCCGCCGTCAAAAACGAACTCCGCATCAGCATTCCCCAGCGGAACATTGAAAAATTCAAACAGGTGCTTTTGTATATTCTTCAAAAGGTCGGAGCCAAGCCCAATATTGGCGAGACGGTTATTTACAAACTGCTCTACTTCATTGACTTCGACTACTATGAACTCTACGAAGAACAGTTGATGGGGCTGAAGTACATCAAGAATACGTATGGCCCGACACCCGTAGACTTTGCAAAGCTTGTCACAAAGATGGAGGAGAAGGGGGAGCTGGAAAAGGTCTCAACCAAGTTCTTTGACAAAGACCAGAAGAAATATCTCCCGGTCAAATCACCCAATCTCAGTATGCTAACAGGGTGCGAACTTCAGCACATTGACCGCGTACTCGAACGCCTCTCTGACAAGACGGCTACGGAACTGTCCGAGCTCTCTCATAAGGATATCCCATGGATTGGCACCAAGATGCGGGAGGTCATTGACTACGAAGCGGTTTTTTACCGTACGTCTGACACATCCGTCCATCCTGACGCAAAGGTTGTCTAATGCATTACGCCTGACATTCAGACCATCACCTTTATCGAAATCTACTTCAAAGGCGACCAGGAAAACGAAGACCGCGCCCTCCTCCAAGCGTTTATTGACGCGAATGTCTAGCACTAATTATTCGCTAGCAATCAAAGGATTGAAATGGTATTTTACAAACAACACTTGTTCAGTATGTACTGTCTCTGAAGAAGTGTAACGGAAGGACGTTAAAACGCGATGACGGCAAGCGAGTTTATAAAAAAGTGGCAACATGTCGAATTGAAGGAACGCTCAGCCGCCCAGGAACATTTTATTGATCTCTGTCGTCTCGTCGGCCATCCAACCCCTGTCGAAATTGATCCCACAGGCGAATGCTTCTGCTTTGAGCGCGGCGTTTCCAAACACGGCGGAGGGGAAGGGTTCGCAGATGTCTGGAAGCGGGGTTTCTTTGGCTGGGAGTACAAAGGCAAGCACAAGGATTTGAATGCCGCCTATAACCAGCTCCTCCTCTATCGCGATGCGCTTGAGAGTCCGCCATTGCTGGTGTTATGCGATCTTGACCGCATCATCGTCCACACAAATTTCACAAACACCGCCTCAGACCGTCATGAAATCCAGTTGGCTGAGATCGGCGAACCCCGCAACCTTGAAGTTTTACGCGCGGTCTTCTTTTCTCCAGACAAGTTGCGTCCGGGGCAGACCAGCGAGGCTGTCACGAGATTGGCCGCTGAAAAGATTGCGGATATCGCGGAGTCGATGCGTAAGCGGAATCTGGATGCTCAAGCGGTGGCGCATTTCCTCGACCGCGTAGTCTTTTGCATGTTTGCTGAGGATATCGGTCTGCTGCCCGCCGCGATCTTCACGCGCATTGCTCAGACCGCAGCAAAGGAGCCTGAACGCTTTTGTTTACTCGTTGGCAGCCTCTTCAAGTCCATGTCCACAGGTGGCGATTTTGGCGTGGACCGGATCAAATATTTTAACGGCAGCCTCTTTGACCAGGCGGATGTTCCTGACCTGACCGCCGATGAAGTGAGCCGCATCGTGGCAGCAGTGCGTCTGGATTGGAGCGCGGTCGATCCGACTATTTTCGGAACCCTCTTTGAACGGGGACTCGATCCGGCCAAGCGGGCCCAACTCGGGGCGCACTTCACGGGACGGGAGGATATCCTTCTGCTCGTCAATGCCGTGGTGATGGACCCCCTCCGTAAGGAATGGGCGGAGACCCGCGAAATCGTCTCCTGCCTGCTGGATACGGGCAAGAAAAAACGCGATGACAAAAACGAGAAGCGCGAACTTAACTCCTCCGCGTTAAAGAAGGCGCGGATGGAATCCTCCAGCCTCCTGCATGGTTATCTGGTTCGGTTGCAATCCGTCAAAGTCCTTGACCCTGCCTGCGGCAGCGGCAACTTCCTCTATGTCACGCTGCAAGCCTTGAAAGACCTTGAAAAAGAGGTCATTGTCTTTTCGATGGATAATGGGCTTGGCTCCTTCATTCCGCTTGTCGGCCCGTGGCAGCTTTACGGTATTGAACTCAATCCCTACGCGCACGACCTTGCCCAGATGACCGTCTGGATCGGCTGGTTGCAATGGCTCAAGCTTAACGGCTTTGGCTCGCCCCAGGAGCCAATCCTCCGAGCCATCCCTGGCAACTTCCAATGCCGAGATGCAATCATGACGGTTGTCACCCCCAAAGATGCAGAGGCACCGAGTGAAATCACTGAACCCGACTGGCCCGCTGTTGATTTCATTGTCGGCAACCCACCCTTCCTGGGAGGCAAGATCATGCGCCGTGAACTTGGCGATGAGTACATGAAAAACCTATTTTCTCTTTGGAAAGACCGCGTGCCAGCGGAAGCGGATCTCTGTTGCTACTGGTTCGAGAAGGCGCGTGCTCAAATAGCGAATGGCAAATGCAAACGTGCAGGACTGCTGGCCACCCAAGGAATCCGTGGTGGAACCAACCGCGAGGTTCTTAAGCGTATCAAGAAGAGCGGCAACATCTTTTGGGCGATTTCCGACCGCGACTGGATACAAGATGGAGCCAATGTGCATATCAGCATGATCTCTTTTGATGATGGAAAAGAGCAATCCTGTATTCTTGATGAGCAGCCTGTTACATCGATAAACGCTAATCTGACAACTTCGTCTGACTTGACAACAGCCGCTATACTCTTAGAAAACAAAGGCATCTTCCTTCGTCCGCCTGAGAAAGGTGGTTCATTCGAATTGACGGAGGAAGAGGCAATTGCGATGCTGAGTTGCCCCAATCCACATGGCTTGCCAAACTCGGATGTTCTTCGCCCGTGGACGAATGCGGAATTGCTCGTCAAAACCCGGCAGAATCTCTGGATTATTGATTTTCCACCTGACAAGTCAAAACAGGAGGCTTCTTGCTATGAGGCACCGATGGCGCACATCATTGAACGTGTAAAGCCCGAGCGAGAACAAAACAGGGACGAGAAATTGCGAAAGTTATGGTGGTTACACAGGCGGACAGGGGAAGGAGTGCGCACAGCATCCATGCACTTCTCGCGTTTATTGTGCACGCCACGTGTTTCCAAGTATCGTATCTTTACATGGATTGATTCGATTGTCGAGCCGGATACCGCCACGTATGCCTTTGCCCGCGATGACGACTACTTTTTCGGAATTTTGCATTCACATTTTCATGAAGTCTGGGCTTTGGAACAAGGTACGGTATTGGGAGGTAACACTCCTCGTTACACGCCGACAACGTGTTTCGAGACCTTCCCTTTTCCTGTGCCAACAGAGGAGCTACGCTCTTCGATATCGAAGGCAGCCCGTGACCTGAATGCTTTACGTGAGCGCTGGTTAAATCCGCCTGAATGGACAACGATTGAAATCTTAGACTTTCCTGCGACCGTTGATGGACCATGGCGGCGTTTTATCATCGAGTCCGGAGAGGCAACAACCTTACATGAATCCAATGAAGGGTGGACTCCTCGCGACATCTATGAGGCTGATCGGTCTGTTCGCCTCGCCCAAGACGCAGCTCGACAAAGAGACCAACAGCAAGCCGGGATCGGTATTGCCCGTTACCCGCGCCTCGTTCCGCGAAACGAAGCTTGTGCTATACAGCTCAAGGATCGAACCCTAACGAAACTTTACAACACGCGCCCGCAATGGCTTGCAGACTGCCACACCCGCCTCGATGCCGCCGTTGCCGCCGCCTACGGCTTTCCCCCTGACCTCGCTGATGACAAAATACTTTCATGCCTTCTTGAATTGAACCATGAAAGGGCAGAGAAAGTATAAGCCGCTGATTAAACGGCGCTGTTAATGTTAAGATACCAATAAAGGAAATCCGAAAATTGGGAAACGTTATTGAAAAAGGATCATGCGCGTTATCTATCCCTCAAAATTATGAGGTACGGGGAAGCAAAAGTTGGTAAGCTATAACCCTACATTGATAAGAGCTTATTAGAAGACCGATCACATGTTGTACTACAGAAGAAAATTACTGTTGGCGTTATTGGAAGCCTTTGATGGGAAGTTAACCGCAAAGAGAGAAGCTTCTGTTTTTGATCACGCGCCAACAGCCAACGCCTACGTATGATTTCGTCCCATACCAGTATGGTTGCTTTTCATTCCAAGCTAACCAAGATGTGTCCACGCTGATGACCTACGGTTACCTTGATGTTGTCGAAGGACCGAACGGACGTTTCATCGGCCTCAAGCAAAAGGGTTGTTACCGGGACATGCTGTCGCCGTTTGATCGTGCCGCCTTACTGGATGTTAAAAACAGGTTTGGCACGATGAGCCAGAACGATCTTATTCGCTACACGTATCGAAATTATCCATACTTTGCAACCAAAAGCGCAATCGCATCAACATTGATGACAACAGATGAACTGGCAGAAATCAGCAAGCACAAAAAGACACTGGACGTATCCTATCTCTGCTCTATCGGGTATGAGGGGCTATCATTGGAGGCTTATATGAACAAGCTGATCAATGCAGATGTTCGGGTTCTGTGTGATGTGCGCAAAAATGCCTACAGTCAGAAATATGGGTTTTCCAAGACCCCGCTGAGGACGGCTTGCGAGGGCGTCGGAATTCAATATGTGCATCTTCCAGAGTTGGGCATCGAATCAGCACAGCGCACAGATCTCCGTACACAGCAGGATTATGATGTGCTGTTTGCGCACTATGATAGGACAACGCTAAAGCATAATACGGACGGTCTTTTGAAAATTATTACCTTCATTTCATCTGCACAGCGAGTTGCCGTAACCTGCTTTGAGGTGAACCCTTTGCAATGCCATCGGTCGCATGTCGCCAAAGCAGTTCTGGATCTGATGGAAGACAGACAATGTCATCTGCTCACACTATAGACGACGATTATTATGAAAGTGCTGATTACCGTTAAACCTATCCAACGCCATCACTTAAGTATGATGAGCTTGTTTGTACAGCGGGTTTTAAGGAGGACGGCTCGTGGATACGCATCTACCCGGTCCCTTTTCGTAAGCTGGATTATGCAAATCAGTACAAGAAATGGCAATGGATTGACATCCGTTTAGAACGTAATACCAGTGATTTTCGACCGGAGACATTCCGCCCTTTTAATATTGATGACGATATTCAGATGTTAGAGAGGGTCGGAACTGAAGATAACTGGAGCAGGCGAAAAGAGATTGTACTTCAGCATGTACACACGAACTTGGGCGCATTAATTAAAGAGGCAAAAGATCCAGCAAAGCGAACGTCATTAGCGGTATTCAAACCAAAGGAGATCACGGATTTCGTATGGGAACCTGAAGAGAGGGAATGGGACAAAAAGAAGCTCGATGCCATCTTTTCTCATCGCGCACAGGGGGATTTGTTCGACGGCACAGGCGCAAGAAACATGTTTGCTGTTGCGGAGAAGATCCCTTACAAATTCTCTTATAAATTTACAACCGAGGATGGGATGAAATCCCAACTCATGATTGAAGATTGGGAAATTGGAGAGTTATTCAGATCCTGTCGTGCTCAGGCGAATGGCAATGAGGAAGTGGCCTGCCAAAAGGTGAAAGAGAAATATTTTGATTATTTGTACAAGGAGCATGATTTGTATTTCTTCCTTGGAACAACAAAGGAGTTCCATAACGTTGCGCCCAATCCGTTTATCATCATTGGCACCTTTTACCCACCTAAATTGGATCACACCCAATTATCTTTGTTCTCATCTCCCGCCTAAATCGTGTAAGAATTAAACCGTTTCGTGTAAAGACATTTGAAGCATGATCTGCTACTCTAGTGTCAATTGGACAAAGGAGTATGTTATGTTACACGATCCGAGTCATCACACGCCGCCACCCCAAGTTATTGAACTTCACTTACAGCACGCGGATAAAAATATTTTACGTGCACTCGCCTCTGAGGTCGCCACGATCGCGCAGTTGCCGGTCCATCGGGAGAAGGCTAAGCTCTGGCAGGCTTTGAATGATTTGAAGCCTGTGCGTCCCATGGTCTGGCTGAATGAGGTCTGCTGGCATGAGATGAATGTGAATGATGAGCTGACCTTGAGATGCGTGCATCCGTGGGCGCAGGATCAGGAACGTGAACTGCGCCGCTTACTTTATCAATGGCGCCACATGCCCTGCGATATGATCGTGGATGACTTTATGACCTGTCCGCTGATGTTTCACAGCACGGACTTTGGGATCATGGAGGATGTCGATATTGTGAAAACATCGGAGGAGGGCGATGTCGTCTCGCGCCATTTCCATATCCAGATCAAGGACATGGACGATCTCGAAAAAATCAAGATGCCTGTGGTGTCCCATAATGCTGCCGCCACGGAGCTTCACTATCAGGCTATGTGTGATGTGTACACGGGTATCATGCCGGTTAAGAAAGTCGGTCAGACCCATATCTGGTACACGCCTTGGGATTTTTTGATTCGTTGGTGGGGCATTGAAAATGCGATGATGGATATGATCGACCGTCCGGAACTCGTGCATGCGGGCGTGGAGCGTATGGTCGATGCCTGGATGATCGAGCTGGATCAATTAGATGCGCAAAATCTCCTCTCCCTCGATTGTAACAATACGCGCATAGGCTCCGGCGGCTATGGCTATACGAGCGAGTTGCCCGGCAAGAATTTTGATCCGAGCCATGTTCATCCCCTCAATATGTGGGGCTGTTCCAATGCGCAGATCTTCTCGGAGGTCTCGCCGGAGATGCAGTGGGAGTTCGCGATTGAACACGACCTACGCTGGCTGAAGCGTTTCGGTCTGACCTATTACGGCTGCTGTGAACCCCTCAGCGGCAAGATGGAACAGTTGAAGCGCATTCCGAATCTGCGTAAAATCTCCGCGAGTCCCTGGTGTAACAGCAAACAACTCGTCGAACAGTCGGGCAGTGCTTACGTGCTGAGCCGTAAGCCTAATCCAGCGGTCTTCGCAGAGGATGGATTCGATCCCGTGCGCGCCAAGCGAGAGATGATCGAGTTTCTGGATATTGCAAAGGGGTGTCCCGTGGAATTGATTATGAAGGACATCTCCACCGTGCGCCATCATCCCGAACGCCTCTGGGCCTGGGCGAAGCTGGCGATGGAGGCGGTGGAAGAAGTGCGTTAATGCGTTAATGTGTTAGTTGGAGGATTACGGAACGTGCAAATCAAACATTCAACACTGCGTGTCCCAAGTCCCGTGTCCCAAGTCCGACACCAAACAGCGGGAGAGATGAAATGAAAAACGTGCGCCTATCTTTGGCGTTGCTTTTATCACTGAGCGTCGTGTCGTTATTTGCGCAAACACAGCAAAAGCTGGCTGTCCGTGACTGCGCCGTCTCTTCGGTTCCCCTGACAAACCGCTGGGAATACGGCTTTCTGACGGGTAACGGGAATGTGGGGGTGGTCATGCCTGGCAATCCGGGCAATGAAAAGCTGATTGTCTGCGGGAAACTCTACCTCCCAAAAGGTGTTCGTGAGCTCGTCCCTGACCTGGCGGCGTACAAGGATGAATTCAAGAAGGCAGGGCTTGAGGCCGGGGTGAACGGGCCTGCCACGGTTCATCGCATGATGGTTGAAAAGAGCAAGCACGGCTTAGTGCACACGGATCCGCTCCATCCCGTGTGCATGCTTGAGATCAACGGGCATGATGACAAATCAGCCTATCGCGATTACAGCGCAGTCGAGAATTTTACAACTGGCGAGCTTACAACGGAGTGGACGGATGCCGAGGGTCAGTGGAAGCGCAAGCTGTTTGTATCTCGGACGGACAATGTCATGGTCCTGCGCCTGGAGGGCCCCGTCAGCAAGCTCGCGTGTTCCCTCTCCATACGTGCTGACCATCCGAAGATCGTGAGCGAGGTCACCTCATCGGATGACGGCTGGCTCGCTCTTCACAACACCTATCGCAAAGGCAAGGGCGGTTATGACATCCTCGCGCGTGTCGTACCCTCCGGCGGTAAGCTGACCCGGCTCGAGAAGGGCGTGAAGGTTGAAGGAGCTGACGCCATTCTCCTGATCCTGAAAGTTGCGGAGTGGCGGACGCCTCTGTCGCCGGTACAGAGCGAGGCGTGGTCCGCGTCGCCTCAGAATCCGCGCTTTGCCGGTACGATCAGCACGAACCGACTGTCCGAACTGCGGACTCAGCTTGCCGCGCTCCCATTGTCCTACGAAGACTTGTTGGCTCCCCATGCGAAAGCGCACGGGGAGCTTTATCGGCGCGTCTCCTTGAAGCTTGAAGATGAAACAAACGCTGCGCTCAATTCTGAGACGCTGCTCAAGACATGCGCAGAACAAAAAGTTTTTCCGAATGCCATGGCGGAGCAACTCTACAATGCTTGCCGCTATCTGATCATCTGCAGTTCCGGGGACACACCGTCGAACTTGCAAGGCATCTGGACAGGCACGTGGTCACCGGCCTGGAGCGGCGATTATACAACCGACTCAAACTTGCAACTTGAAATTCAGTCGCTCATGAGCTGCAATATGCCAGAGCTTATGGAGTCGTATTTTAAGCTGATTGAATCATGGGTGCCAGACTGGGGATTGAATGCCAGGAAGGTGTATGGCTTTCGAGGTCTCGTCTCCAATGCGCGCGGTTCCAACAACTGCCTGCTGCTCCACTGGGGAAGCCAATGGCCAGGCGAACAGTGTGCCGTCGGCCTTGCTGGCTGGATGCTGCACTTCTTCTACGACTACTACCTCTTCACTGGCGACCAGAAATTCCTTCGCGAACGTTTTCTGCCGATCGCAAAGGGAATCGCCTTGTTCTATGAGGATTTTCTGGAAGGGACAGAAGGTGCTGATGGTCGCTATCGCTTTTATATGGGATACTCTCCGGAGCATGGACTGACGGCGAACACGACTTTTGATATTTCAACCGCGAAGAATGTCCTGACAACCCTGATCAGCGCCTGCGAAACCCTTCAATGTGAAACGGAAAATGTCAAAAAATGGAAGGATATGATCAAAAAAATGCCTCCATACCTGATCAATCAGGCGGGCGAACTTCAGGAGTGGTCATGGCCAGGCACAAAAGAATCCCCCAATATGCGACACCATTCGCACATGCTCCCCCTCTATCAATATTGCGAGTTCGACAAAGAGGAGACCCCTGAACTTTGGAAGGCGGCGGATCTCGCCTTTCGTCTTAAAGAAGTAAACTGGCTGAAAAACGAGAAGAATCCGAACTCCAACCACATCACCCATGGTCTCATGAACCAGGGACAATGCGCAGCCCGTCTCGGACGCGGAGATATCATCCAGGAGGTGCTCTCGCGCATGGCCATACGGCGTTACCTCTACCCGAGCTTTATGATTTCCTACTGGCCGGATTTAAAGGGTTTTGGCTTCGACCCTGTCGGTACTACGCCCGACATTATCAATAACGCCCTGATCTTTCGCTGGGACGATACGTTAGATGTGCTCCCCGCGCTGCCGCCGGCATGGACTAAGGGCTCCGTCGAAGGTATCCTCCTGCGTGGACAACTGAAAGTCGAGCGTATGTCTTGGGAGAGGCAAGTGGGCTCGATCAAACTTGTCTTATCCAGTCGGATTAACCAGACCGTCATCCTGCGCTTCCCAGATGCGATGAAGCCAACGGAATGTTTACGAGACGAGAAGCCATTTACGGACAACCGCATCGAATTATCCGCGGGTAGACCGGTGAGCGTGTTCATAAAAATCACGGAAAGGCAAAAATGAAGCGTGAAGGAAATATGTTTAAGACAGAGGACGGCAGAAATCATCTGCTAACCTTTCTGCTGATTTGCGGACTCTTCTGTTTATCGGGGTTATGCAATGGCATGATTGATGTGTTGAATAAGCACTTCCAGAACTCACTCCAGGTCACCAAGGCGCAATCCGCCTTTGTGCAAGGGGTCTGGTATGGAGGTTATTTTCTGCTGGCGTTGCCAGCCGGACTCTTTGCGCGGAAATTCGGCTATCGGTTTGGCATCTTGCTGGGACTTTCGATCATCGTGACGGGCTGTCTCTGTTTTGTCCCTGTCACCCAAGTCACGGGAACGCAGGTCGTGGTCTTCAGCTTCTTTCTCGCTGCACTGGGTTTAGTCTCCAGCGGCTTTACGTTTATTGAGACAATTGCCAACCCGTATGCCACGGTGCTTGGACATCCAAACGCGGCCGTAGCCCGCATCAACCTCGCGCAAAGCTGCAATGCCGTAGGCTGGATCTTCGGGCCGATTTTGGGTGGGTCGTTTGTGTTGTCCAAGACAGCGGAGTCCAATACGAGCAATGCCAGCTTATATATGCCCTACCTGATCGTCGCGGGGATCGTGACCTTGCTAATTCTAGCCTTCATAAAGGCGCCTGTGCCAGAGATGCATGCGCCAGTAGAGGAGGGTGTGGCATCCGGGACAGCACAGTCGCAACGTCCCTTGCATCACGAACTCCATTTCGTCTTTGCAATTGTTGCGCAATTCCTCTACTGTGCGGCGCAGATCGGCATCTTCAGCTTCTTCATCAACTATGTCAAAGATCCCGCCTATATGCCGCCATTGCCTATCTGGCTTGCAGATGTGCTTCCCGCGAATATGAAATACCTTCAGTCGGGTTCGTGGCACATTACAGAATATTGTGCAAGCGCCTTACTTTCGGCTGCCTTTATCCTCTTTACAGTTGGGCGCTTTTCAGGGAGTGCGCTACTGCGCTTTGCGCCTGCGCATCGCGTTTTGACCTGTTACGCCTTGGCGAATGTCGTTCTCATGACCCTAGTCTTTGCTGGACTGGGATGGGTGTCGGTTATTGCGCTCATCCTCAGCTTCTTCTTCATGTCGATCATGTATCCAACCCATTTTGCCTTGGCGATCCACGGTCTGGGTGAACGTACGAAGGTTGGCTCCTCCTGGATGGTCACCGCGATTGTCGGCGGTGCGATTATGCCCATGTTCATGGGCTGGATAGCAGATAAGTGGTCCATGCAGACCGGCTTCCTGATGCCGCTCGTATGCTTCGTGTGCATTGCGCTCTACGGAATTTTCTGGCCGCGTCTCTATCGAGGAGGGGTGACAGAATGAATAAAAAGAGGGACAATACGCGGAAGGAGTTAGCGCTATGAATCGTTTAAACAGGGTTTTGACGGTGGGTATATGTTTGTGCATACTTTCGGTTCGGGCTGTGGCCGCGGGGGCCACCGAACGTATGGGCCGGTACAATGTGGTTTGGACGAATGCATCCAAAGATGCAAGTGGGGTAATGCCCCTCGGCAACGGCGACATCGCCGCAGGGGTGTACGCAATTGAGAATGGTGATCTGTACCTGCTTCTTGCGAAGAATGATGCCTACACCTATATGGGCGATATTTTCAAGACGGGACGAGTCAGAATTTCCTTGAATCCCAACCCATTCCAGGCCTGCAAAACTTTTCGACAGACGCTGGATCTGGCAACCGGTTCTATTGACATCGAAGCAGATGGCGTGAAACTGCGAGTCTGGGCGGATGCCAATCGTCCGCTTTATCACGTTGAGATTTCCTCCCCCACTGAAATTTCAGTTACAGCCAGGCCGGAGTTCTGGAAACGTTTTGATAAGTGTTCGTTTAATTACGGCGCCTACGCATCCTGCGGTGCCGCTGCTGGTAACAATGAACCGCCCCAAGACGTGAGGCTGGAGCGAAACGGTAAACTCCTCTGGCACTATTCCGTTGGAGACAGGAGCATTTACCAGGATGACCTCAAGGATTACCAAGTGGAACACATGGCATCCAAATTTGCTGATCCGTTCCGTTTCAATATATTCGGTAATCTGGTGGACAGTTCCGAGCTGACGCTCAAGGACGGCGCTATGTTCGGCAAAGGCAGGCAATTTGATGTTCGTATCCATTCCCTGACCCTGCAGACACCGAAAGCCGAAACGTGGATTGAGGCCATTGAAAAGCAGTCCGTTGTTCCTTGCGATGTGAAGAAGGACTGGGAAGGGCATATCAAGTGGTGGTCAGATTTTTGGGACCGGAGCTGGATCGTTACCTCGGACAATGCCGTTCCGTCTGAGTTGCGAGAAAAGTTCAATGGCGAGCCCAATGCCGCTGGGCGGCGGATTGAAGAGGACGGCGCCGCGCTGTCGGCGCAGAGCTACAATGTCTTCCGCTTCCTGATGGCCTGCCAGAGTCGAGGGCGCGTGCAGGTCAAGTTCAATGGCGGACTCTTCACGCAGCAGCAACGTCTGAAGCCGGATCCCAAGCGGAAGCGTGCCTATGCCGTGGAGCAGCCCGACGGCATGCTCCTTACGCATGAGGATGACCGGCTCTGGGGCAGACGGTTTACGTTTCAGAACCAGAGGCTGCTCTACTGGCCCTTGTTGGCAAGTGGGGATTTCGACTTGATGAAACCGTTCTTCAGTTACTATTCAAACCTTCTGGAAATGCGTGCGGCGGTCACGAAGGCATGGTTCGGGCACCAGGGGGCCTACTACCGCGAGAATATCGAACCGACGGGTGCTGAACGCGAAAGCTGTTCGGGGGGCAGAATACTCCCCCCAAAGACAAAGCCAGGCGAAAAATATCAGGGCTGGTATCACGACTACTATTTCACCAGCAGCCTTGAGATCACTGCGATGATGCTCGACTACGTCAACTTCACAGGTGACAAGGAATTTCGAGACCGCGTACTGGTTCCCTTTGCCCGCGAGGTTATGCTGTTCTTTGATCAGCATTATCAGCGGGTGGACGGAAAACTCAGTTTGGATCCGGCCCAGGTGATTGAGACCTGGTGGATAGCGGTGAACCCGGCGCCGGATATTGGTGGGTTGCGCTTTTGCCTGAGTGAACTGCTGTCAATGAAAGCCGGAAGGGCAGACGACCAAGCCCGCTGGGGAAAACTTCTACAGGAAGTGCCAGAAGTTTTTCTGCAGACGATAGAAGGACGAAAGGCTATTGCGCCGGCCGAGAAATGGGAGAAGAAATGTAATGCCGAGAACGGCGAACTTTATCCGGTATTTCCGTTCCGCTGTTTCGGGCTTGGGCTGGGTTCGGCTGATATTGTGGAGTGGACGATGAAGAACAGGGCGTGCAAGGATGCCTTCGGCTGCGCATGCTGGACCCAGGATCAGATCCACTGGGCCTATGCCGGCAAGGCTAAAGAGGCGGCATCTGGGCTGGTGAAGCGTTTCAGGATTGCGTCGACCGTGTGCCGTTTCCCGATGTATGCAAAGGAGGGCCCGGACTCATGTCCGGACTTCGATCATTTTGGGGCAGGCAGTGTGGCACTGCAACGGATGCTCGTGCAGGAGGCGAATGGGAAAGTTCTACTCTTGCCGGCATGGCCTGTGAATTGGGATGTCGATTTCAAGCTCCACGTGTCCGGAAATACGGTGATAACCGGTACGGTTAAAGATGGTAAATTACAGACATGGGACATTACACCGTCAGAGCGCAGGCAAGATGTCGTGATCTCCCAGCCGCAGCTCTGTGTGTCAACGGGGCCGGCTGTTCCCGCCAATACACATCCGCTACGGGCAGGGTCGGACAGCAAGGGCGGCAACTGTTTCAAGGGAAAAATAGGGCGCGTGACCATGTTCCGTGGGAAGATCAAGGCATCATTGGTCAGCGAACTGGCGGCTGGCGATTGTGGCAAACCGGTGACGGGCGAGAATGTGGTTGGGTCATGGCTCAATCCCAAGACCGGGGAGACGTTGGTAACGAAGCCAGAAGATTTCAGCGGGCCTGTTTCGTTCGAAGCTTGGATTCAGCCTAGTGGGAACGAGGCGGGTAGAATCATAGATAAGGTGACAGTCGGCAAAGGTGATGGGTTTCTGTTTGATACATTCCCGAAACTAAGTTTGAGATTGAATGTTGGAAACCAGCAGGTCGGCTTTCAGAATGTTCTGAAACCGGACGTCTGGCAGCACGTTGCGGTTGTCATGGAAAGCGGGGGAGTGCAGGTCTATTTGAATGGAGAATTTAAATAATTGTTTGCAAATATTGCATGGTAAAATAAGGGGGAGTGATATGATACAGAGACCGTTCAAAGCATCAGATGGCTTTACGGTGTATTGGCTGAGCCTGCTGTTTCTCGGCAACCTGTTTTCAGGTTGTTCCATGGTCAGGATTGTGAAGGGTGGTGGCGAAGCCGCTGTGATTCATGTTGCCCCGACTGGGAGCGACACAAATCCTGGAACCTTGGAGAAGCCGCTGGCAACGCTCGTTGCAGCCCAGCAGAAGGTGCGCGGCTTACCGCGGACAGGCCGGATTATCGTTTCGATTGCCGATGGGAGTTACTATCTGGATAAGCCGTTGATGCTTGGCCCCGCTGATTCTGGAACCAGACAGGCGCCGGTGATCTGGCGGGCTGTTGGCGGTCAAGCGCGGCTTGTCGGTGGCGTCTTGCTCAGGACAAGCTGGGAGAAACATGCCGGTACTATTTGGAAGACTGCGGTGGACAAGAATATGGCGATCGAGCAGTTGTTTATCAATGAACAGCGCCGGATCTTGGCGCGCTACCCCAATGACAGTGGCACAGGCGTATACAATGGCGCGGGCCCGACCTGGGATCGCATGAAAAGCTGGAAGAACCCTGAAACCGCCTATATTCATGCCCTGCATAGCGCCGCGTGGGGAAGCGGGCACATCTTGATCCAGCGGAGCAATGTCGGAGAGCTTGTCGAACGGATTGTTGCCATTGATACAACGACACAAGGCGATGCGGCCTGGCTGAACGAGACCAAGCGTTTTGCCGAAAACGTCTTTGAAGAGCTTGATGCGCCGGGGGAGTGGTTCTTTGACAAACCTGCAGGTGTGCTGTATTACCAGCCGGTGGAGGGTGAGGACCTTGCGTCTGCAAAAGTCGAAGCAGTCGGCAATCCGCACCTTGTGATGCTTGAAGGGACAGAAAAAGAACCGGTCAGGTTTGTGACATTTAACGGGTTGGTTTTCGCCGGCGCAGCACCGACGTGGAAACTGACGACAGATCATCTGCCCAATGGCGGGGACTTTGTTGTTCACCGTGGCGGGGCGCTGACCCTGCGAGGAACGGAAGACTGCGGGATTCAAAACTGCACGTTTTCCGAACTCGGCGGGAACGCCGTGTTTCTCGATTCCTATAACCGCCGGGATGCGGTGCGCGGTTGTCTGATCCGGAATATCGGGGCAAACGGCATTTCGTTATGCGGGGCTGCGAACAGTATGCGTGGCGAAGAATTTTTTACCGTGTTGCCTGAGACCATCCAGCGTGGACATCAAGTGCGTAACAAATGGGCGATTCCGGTCGGCTGGCAGAAAGTCCCGGAGGATCTTGTTCCAGGGCCCAAGACGGCGCATTATCCAGCTGAATGTGTGGTGGAAGATAATCTGATCACGGTTGTTGGGGAGTTGGAAAAGCAAAGCGCTGGTGTCCTGATGTCGATGACCATGAACAATACCATCAGCCACAACACACTCTTTAATCTTCCGCGGGCCGGGATATGCGTTCAGGACGGTGCCTGGGGCGGACATATCATTGAGTGCAACGATGTCTTCGATACGGTCAAGGAAACCTCCGACCATGGTCCCTTCAACTCCTGGGGCAAAGACCGGTACTGGTTGTCGGCAGATCATTCCGGCAATCATGCCAAGAACCCCGCTGCGAAGAAGAACTGCCGGATTGATGCCGTGACGCCGACGCATATCCGCAACAACCGCTTTGCGCATCCGCTCTTCGGCTCGCACTCCTGGGGCATTGATCTGGATGATGGCTCCACCTATTACAAGATTTACAATAATCTGTGTGTCGGGTGTGCCGTTAAATTGAGGGAAGGGTTTTATCGGACAGTTGAAAACAATGTATTTATCGGGAGTGGCGGGAATGTTCCTGGAAAACATGTGTGCTTCGATAAGAACGAGGATGTCTACCGAAAGAACATTGTCGTCAACCTGACGCAGGCTTGGGTATGGAAGGGGATACAACACAGTCCTCAGGAGATGAAGGAAATTGCGAGCAACTGTTACTTCACGCCCGGCATGACGCCCAAGTGGGGGGGCTTAGGAACAAATACGTCGCTGGAATCTTGGCAGAAACTGGGTCTGGAAAAGAATTCCATTATAGCTGATCCGCTGTTTGTCGATCCGGCCACCGGGAATTACCAGGTACGTTCTGATTCGCCTGCGCTGAAGCTGGGGTTTAAGAATTTTCCCATGGACAATTTTGGTGTCACATCAGCGAAGCTAAGGAAGCTGGTTCCTGTCCGGACGTTTCCGGTGCCGGGCGATGCGGGCATCCATAAAGAGTCCGAGATCTCTGAAGCGCGAATTGCCCTGACCGACTTTCTGGGCGGGAAGATTAAGAACATGACTACCGAGGCCGAGAAGTCGGCTGTCGGCACAGGGGAAATTTCAGGCGTATTGGTCGACAAGGCACCAGCAGGATCCGTTTTGGCGAAGGCCGGCTTCCGGGTGGGCGACCTGATCATCAAGGCCAATGGAAAGAAGGTCGATACCGTCTCGACGTTTCTGGCGATCGTGAAGCAGAGCGGCGCAAAGAGCGTGGATGTTCAGATGTACGATGATTCACAGAAGCGGATGCTGGTGCTTCCAGGAAATGGCGAACAGAATGTCAAATGGCACGGCTATACCAAGACAATGTTTGAGTTGGATGGTTACAAATGCTTTGTCGTGGCGCCGAGCAATGCAGTTGCAGGGAATCCATGGGTGTGGCGGACGTCATTTCCCGATTATCATTCTGAAGTTGATCAGGAACTTGTTGCCAGGGGATATCACATTGGCTTCATCGACTGTGTGAACATGCTGGGCTGTGATGCGGCACTGGATCTGATGGATGCCTTTTACAAGGTCGCAACAGAGCAATGGAAGCTGGCGCCGAAGCCAGCGTTGGAGCCTTGCAGTCGCGGGGGTCTCCATGCCTACCGATATGCAGCCAGGCGTCCGGAGCGGGTCGCCTGTATCTATGGCGATGTCCCTGTGATGGATCTCAAGAGTTGGCCTTTCAAGGAGCCGAATGCAAGCCGACCCCTGGCGGACGCAATGCATTATTATGGGTTTAAGTCGGAGGCGGAACTGCTTGCTTACAAAGGGAATCCTATTGATCTTCTGGAGCCCATTGCGCGAACTAAGATTCCCTTACGCCATATCATCGGCCTTGTTGATACGGCGGTGCCACCGGAAAATAACACACTCGAAGCAAAACGGCGGCTTGTCGCGCTCGGACACGATATCGAGTTGGTCGAGGTGAAGGATGGCAAGCACCACTTCCCGTTAACCGGCGTTGCGGAAACCGTGCAGTTTATCATGCGGCATACCATAAAAGGCGAGAAGAAGGAAAAACAATGATGAATGTAAAAACAATGACAGGGATATTTTTTGCCGCTGCTTCTGCGGCAATCGTGTTCTCCGGTTGCACGGCGACAGCGAAAAGTGCTGAAGGGAAGAAGACAGAAGGGGTGAATGCCAAGCTTGACTGGGCGGCATTCTTGAAGCAGCATGATCTTGTCTGGGAGGTGTTACCGCAGAAATTTGACCATGGGATTTTTCATGGTAACGGCATGCTGGGCTGTACGATCTTCCAGGATGCGCCGAACCGGTTCCGCTGGGAAATGGGGCGGTCGGATGTGACCGACCATCGCCGTGACAATGCGCGTCTGCCGATCGGCGGGATGGGGCTGGAGACGGTCGGGAAGATTACCCATGGCACGGCGCGCTTGGATTTGTGGAATGCTGAAGCAGTCGGCGAACTGAAGACCGAGAAAGGGACGATTAAATTCCGGACGTTCATTCATGCCATTGACATGGTTGCGGTGGTGGATATCGAAGCGTCCGGCGAGGAATGCGCGGCCAGGTTCTCCTGGCTTGCTGCGGACGCGGTTGATAAGCGCAATGCCAAGTTCAAGGATCCTGCCAATCCGCCGTTCCGCATGGAGACCGACGGCGATGTCTCGCTCTGCGTGCAACCGCGGTATGCGGGTGGCGAGTTTGCTACGGCATGGCAGGAAGTGAAGACCGGGCCGGACACGCGCCGGCTGGTCATCAGCCTGGCCGACAGGTTCCCCGGGAATGGCGCCGGGAAGGCGGCGGCGGAATGCGTTAGAAAAGCGGTATCTGGCGATAGTGACGGGTTGATCGCATCGCATCGCGCCTGGTGGCACGCCTATTATCCGGCCAGCTTCCTCTCGGTCCCCGACGCGCAGGTCGAGGGCTTCTACTGGATTCAGATGTATAAGCTCGCCTGCGCCACACGGCAAGATAGGCAGGTGATCGACTTGCTGGGGCCATGGTATAGATCCACGGGTTGGCCGCGCATCTGGTGGAACCTCAACATCCAGCTCGCATATTCGCCCGTCTATGCAGCCAATCGTCTCGAACTCGGCGAATCCTTCACGCGCTTCATCGACGCCAAGCGCGCCAATTTTGTCCGCAATGCCAAGGAGATCTGGAAGTTTGACGATTGTGCGACCGTGCCCCACACTACCGATTACGAAGGGTTGAGAGGAGACGGCACCTGCGCTCCAGACGCCTACATCAATCCTGGAGACTTCACCTGGGCGCTCTGGCTCTACTGGCAGCAGTACCGCTATTCCATGGACCACGCGCTCGTCACGAATCAAACGCGTCACGCCTTCTACCCGATGCTCAAGGGCAGCGTGAACCTCTACCTCAAGTTGCTCAAGCCCGGCGAGGACGGCAAGCTCCACCTGCCGCGCATGCACTCGCCGGAGTACTGCTCGGCGGGCGACTCGGACAACAACTACAACCTCTCGCTGCTTCGCTGGGGCTGTACGACGCTTCTCGAGTTGAATGAGCGCTATGGTTTCAACGACGCGCAGCGAGCCGAGTGGGAACGCGTGTTGCGCGACCTTGTCCCTTACCCTCAGAATGAGAACGGCTTCATGATCGGCGCGACTGTCCCCTTCGCCAAGTCGCATCGCCACTGGTCGCATTTGCTGATGGTCTGGCCGCTGCGCCTGCTCTCCGTCGAGCAGCCGGAAAACAGGGCACTGGTCGAGAAGACGCTTAAGCACTGGCTAACGGTTGAAAACGGAAAGCAGATCTTTGGCTGGTCGAGCGCGGCGGCCTCATGTCTCTATTCCTGCATGGGCGACGGCGATAACGCGCTCGTCAATCTGCGGGCGCATCACAATAATAAAAAATTCGTCATGCCGAACACGCAATATATCGAAGGGTCGCCCGTGATCGAATGTTCGCTCGTCGCGGCCACGGCACTGCAGTCGATGCTGCTCCAGAGCGGGGGCGACCGTATTCGGGTCTTCCCGGCTGTGCCGGTGGAATGGAAAGATGCGGTCTTTCATGACCTGCGCGCCGAGGGCGCATTTCTGGTCAGTGCTGAACGCCGCGGTGGCAAGACCCACTGGGTGAGGATCAAGAGTCTGGCGGGCGAGCCCTGCAAAGTCCGTCCGGGATTTGAAGGCGCTTTCAAGAGTTCCTTGCCGTCTATCAAAATGAAAGAGGTCGAACCCGGGCTCTTTGAACTCGGGTTGGGCAAGGGGCAGGAGATCATTCTTTTTCAGGAGACAGGCGACAGCCGCCCGAAGGTGGCCGACTGTCTTCTGCCGAAGAAATCGGTCAACGTCTGGGGTGTGAAAGCCCCTCAACAGGATTTGACCACGACTAAACAACCATAATCAGGACACAAACAGAAGGAGCTACTATGAAGAAACGATTCACGCGCATCGCGTTACTCACGACGTTTTTATCGGCATCGCTTTTTTCGGCGGAGGCGCCGGTCGATATGCAGCAGCGAACCAAAGAGCTCCAGAATTTGAAATGGGGCATGTTCATCTGCTGGTCATTTAGTACCTTTTCCGGTAAGGAGTGGACACCCGGCGTGAAGGACGTGTCGTTCTTCAAGGCCACAGGATGCGACACGGATCAATGGGCGCGTACCGCCAAGGAGGCGGGCATGGGCTACATCCTCTTCCTGGCCAAGCATCACGATGGTTTCTGCCTGTGGGATACCAAGACCACGGATCGCAAAGTGACGAAGGCGCCGCTCGGACGCGACGTGCTGGCAGAACTGAAAAAATCATGCGACAAGTACGGCATTAAGCTGGCGCTCTATTTCTCTGAGGGGGAATTCAAGGACAACAAGGACTACCATCCAGGAGGCTATACGCCCGAGATGAAGAAGGCGCAGCTCAAGGAGCTGCTGACGGAATATGGTCCGGTCGAATACATCTGGTTTGATCACGCGCAGAGGGATGGCGGACTCAGCCATGCGGAGACGATCGCGTGGTGCAAATCCTTTCAGCCCGGCTGTTTCGTCGGGTTCAACCACGGCGACCAGCAGGGCGCGGACATCCGCCTT
The DNA here is from genome assembly GCA_037133395.1 of bacterium. GTDB lineage: Bacteria > Verrucomicrobiota > Kiritimatiellia > RFP12 > UBA1067 > CAIZQW01. The sequence goes on from JBAXOG010000068.1 coordinate 20,490, forward strand.
GGCGAAATGGGCAAGCCCGGGCCGCTGCAGGATCACAAAGCAGCTGGGCCCCACATGAGGAATGAGCCCAGCAAGAACTACCTGCTGGCCGAATTCACCTATCCGATTCTGCCGGGGCACAAAGGCGGTGCGATGTGGTTCTATTCCCTTCCCATACACGACGGTCTGTGCCTGCCGGCAAAAAAACTCTACAAGGACTATCGGGGTGCAGTGAAATACGGGAACATCTACTCGCTCGATGTCGGCCCTGATTACGCCGGCAAGCTGCGCGACATCGACGTGAAGACCCTGCGTGAGGTGGGCGAGATGATCCGCAACCCGCTGCCGCAGGTGACCGCTCCCGTTCCCCTCAGCCAGGGCAAGACGGCGACGGCCCCCAGCTCCTGGTCTGAGGAATACGGTCCAGATAAGGCGGTGGATGGCGAGGAGTGGACGCGCTGGGGCGCCGCGTCCGGTTCGCTCAGCGGCTGGCTCGCGGTTGATCTGGGCAAGGACGAGCAAGTTGGCCGCGTTCAAATTATTGAACAGAGCTGCCCGCGCACAAAAGAGTTCACGGTCGAGTACCGGGTCGGTGACACCTGGAAGGAGCTCGCCCGCGGCACCACGATTGGAGAAAATAAAATGATCAACTTCCCGCCGGTCACCGCCCGCCATGTCCGCCTGAACATCTTGAAGGCAAATGAAGTGCCCTCTATCGACGAGTTCCGTGTGTTGCGACCGGCCGGCGGCGTGACGCAATGAACGAAGAGGTGATTTTCGACAGGATTTATAGGATTAATAGGATTGAGAATTGTTTTACCGCAACCAGCCTACGCCAAGGCTACGGCGGTCAAGAAGAACGCATAGAACACAGAGGAAAGAGATTTACATCTGATTGCGAAACAAAGCATTTAGAATTTGATCTTTGCGATCTTTGTGTTCTTTGTGGTTAAAACAAACCAAGGTATAGATAAGAAAAAAGGGGAACAACTATGACGAAACGATTCACGCGCATCGCGCTACTCACGACGCTTCTGTTTTCATCGCTTTTCGCGGCAGATGCGCCAGTTGATATGAACAAGCGGACAAAAGAGCTCCAGAATTTGAAATGGGGTATGTTTATCTGCTGGTCGTTTAGCACCTTTTCCGGCAAGGAGTGGACACCCGGTGTCAAGGACGTGTCGTTCTTCAAGGCCACAGGATGCGACACGGATCAATGGGCGCGCACCGCCAAGGAGGCGGGCATGGGCTACATCCTCTTCCTGACCAAGCATCATGATGGTTTCTGCTTGTGGGATACCAAGACCACGGATCGCAAAGTGACAAAGGCACCGCTCGGCCGCGACGTGCTCGCTGAGTTGCGGAAGAGTTGCGACAAGTACGGCATCAAACTCGCGCTCTATTTCTCCGAGGGCGAGTTCAAGGACAACAAGGACTACCATCCCGGAGGCTATACGCCGGAGATGAAGAAAGCCCAGCTTAAGGAGCTGTTGACGGAATATGGGCCAGTCGAATACATCTGGTTTGATCACGCGCAGACGGATGGCGGACTGAGTCATGCGGAGACGACAAAATGGTGCAAGCAGTTCCAGCCCGGCTGCTTCATCGGTTACAATCATGGAAATCAGGAAGGCTGTGATATCAGGCTTGGCGAGATGGGCAAGCCCGGGCCGCTGCAGGATCACAAAGCGGCTGGGCCTCACATGAAGAATGAGCCCAGCAAGAACTACCTGCTGGCCGAATTCACCTATCCGATTCTGCCGGGGCACAAAGGTGGCGCGATGTGGTTCTATTCGTTGCCGATTCATGACGGGCTTTGCAGGTCGGCGGAGGCTTTGTACAAGGATTACCTTGGGGCGGTGAAGTTTGGTAACATCTTCTCCATCGATGTCGGACCAGACTACAACGGCAAACTGCGCGACATCGACGTGAAGACCCTTCGCACGGTCGGCGATATGATCCGAACAAAAGCAACACTCCCCGAACCGATCCGCGCGTTCTGTGTCGATTTCAACTGGGGCCCTGGCGGGCCGAATGGATTTGCAAAGCCCGGACTCTGGGCTGATGCTGATCCCGCCAAGCACGTGGCGTGGTATGAGGGACTCGGTGCGAAAGTGATCCAGACCTTTGCTGTCTCCTGCAATGGCTATGCCTGGTACAAGGGCGGCAAGATTCCTGCGCAACCGGGCCTCGTGAACGACTTCCTGCCTGAGGTCGTCAAACTCGGACATGCCAAGAAGATGCAGGTGATGGGGTACTTCTGCGTTGCCGCCAATACGCGCTGGGGTGCAGAACATCCTGACCTCAGCTACGGCACGCCAAGCGCCTTCCACATTCCGTTCACAGACGACTATCTTGATTATCTCTCCGCAGCCATCGAAGAGGGCCTGAAACTTACCGGCATGGACGGCTTCATGATCGACTGGGTCTGGAACCCGACTGACAAAGAGCGCAACGGCAAATGGCTCGCGGCAGAAAAGAAATTGTTTGAACAACTCATGGGCCAGCCCTTCCCGGGCGAGGACAAACTCACACCCGAAGCGAAGCTTGCCTATGAACGCAAGGCCATTGACCGCTGCTGGGAACGCATCCGCTCCACCGCCAAGCGCGTCAACCCGAAATGTATCATCTGGCTCTCCTGTCACAAAGTACTACATCCGACCATTGCTGGGTCGCAATTGCTCAAAGAGGTGGACTGGGTGATGGATGAGAGCGGCAATCCTGACGCCATCCGCCGTGTCTCCCCCATGCTGGGGCTGCTCACGCGTCAACTGCTCTGCGTGGTCGGCTGGGGTGACCGGCACGACGCACGCAAAATCTGTTCTGACGCCGCCAATGCGGACTTCGGCATCTATGGCTTCGCCAAGCCGAGTCCTGACTCGTTGCCCTTCCCCATTGAGAACTATCTGAACCAGCCCATTGAATCGTTTGCAGGCAACGACCGCAACATCGCCATCCTGGCCCGCTTCTTCAACGGCAAGCCGCTTCCGAAGCCTCTCCCGCCTCCCATCACTGCCTCTAGCGTCTGGAGCACGGGCTACGAGGCCGCGCAAGCGTATGACAATGATGAGTCCACGCGCTGGGGCGCGAAGGCTGATGCCCGCAGTGGGTGGCTCGAAATTGATCTCGGCAAGGAGACCGCCGTCGGACGAGCAGTAGTCATGGAGATTGAATATCCTCGCACACAGGAGTTTGCCATTGAATACAAAGTGGGCGAAGCATGGAAACCGTTGTATCGCGGCACGACCATTGCCGGACGCCGCGCCTATGACTTTCCCATGGTCAACACGCGCTTGGTGCGCCTGAACATTATCAAAGCGAACGAAGTGCCCTCCATCGAAGAGTTTCATGTTTATGCGCCGGGCGCGAAGTTGCCGGAAGCGATTGAGAAGGCGCAGAAGGAGGAGAATGAACGCATGGCTAAAACCGCGTGGTTCCGCGAAGCGAAGTTCGGTATGTTCATCACATGGGGACTCTACTCGGTTGCAGGCGGAAGCTGGAAGGGCCAGGCGTTGAAGCACAATTACGGCGAATGGATCGAATGGTCTCTTCCGATCCCGCACAACGAATACGCGGGTATTGCTAAAACATGGGAACCGAAGCAGTTCGATGCAGATGTCTGGGTCAAGACAGCCAAAGATGCCGGCATGAAATATCTCTTGCTCACGGCCAAATTCCATGACGGCTTCCTGATGTACCCATCAAAGATTACGGCCTACAATATTATTGACTGCACGCCGTGGAAGCGTGACCCGGTCAAAGAACTCGGAGACGCCTGCGCCCGTCAAGGGTTGAAATTTGGTGTTTATTGGAATCACGTTTACGATTGGCAGCATCCAAACGGAGTGGTGCCGGGCGGCAAGGTCCGTGAGGGCGGCAATCTTGACAAATACATTGATGAGGTTGCTTTGCCCCAGCTCAAGGAAATGCTCATTGACCATCCGCAGATCAGTTTCATCTGGTTTGACCAGGGAGGAAACTCCAGCGAATCCACCTACGAACGCGGCAAGAAATTTGCTGACCTGATCCGTTCCATCCGGCCCGACATCATCTTCAACAGCCGTCTTGGGGCTTACCCGTCTGATTATCGTTCCATGGGTGATAATGCCTTGCCGAATGAGTTGACGGGCGGGGCATGGGAATCCGCGTGCACGATCAATCACACGTGGGGCTACAAGGCGCAGGATACGGATTTCAAATCCGCCGACACCCTCATCTTCAACCTCGTGGACATTGTCAGCAAGGGTGGCAACTACATTCTCAACGTGGGGCCAACGGGTGACGGAGTTATGCCCGCGCCGGAAGTCGAGCGCCTTCAAGCCATGGGCGAGTGGCTCAAGGTCAACGGCGAAGCGATCTATGGTGCGAACCGTACACCCTTTGGTGACGAACTCGGCGGATATGACCCCTCGAAGAAAGACGGCAAGGGGCACGTTCTCTTCACTGTCAAAAAAGAGTGGCGCTGCACGGCCAAGACCGGCAAGCTCTACTTTCATTTCTTCACATGGCCGGGAACGACCTTTGAGACACCGACCGTCGCAGGCAAGGTGACCGCCGCCTACATGCTCACCGACCGCAAGCCGCTTCCTGTCAAACAGGAGGGCGGGCGAGTCTCAGTAACGCTGCCCGAAAAGCCCACCCGCCCGCTTCCCGCAGTTCTTTGCATTGATGTAAAGGAAGAATAGGGTTCCGCCTTCGCGATGCCTTCCACCTTCGCCAAGGCTACGGCGGATAAAACGGCGGACAGGTCAGGGTTCAGTTGAGCGTTAAGAGTTGGGCGTTAAGCAAAGAATTAAACAAAGATGTAATGGGTCAGTTTCTGGGGGGTCGCGGTTTCGTCATGGGTAAACGCCAAAA
>JBAXOG010000069.1:0-24897 GCA_037133395.1 bacterium
ATCCTGTTCTTTTGTGGAAGACTTAGCCTTTACCCATGAAAATGTTAGAAGAACCCTTTATTGCCAGAAAACAGCAAGAGACTGTCGCTGGCAGCCATGCAAAGGATTGTCTACGAACTGCGCATCCACCAGATTGAATTGGAGATGCAAAATGAAGAATTGCGTCGAGCGCAGGTGAAAAATGATGCCTCCTGTGTGCGTTACTTTGACCTTTACGACCTTGCGCCTGTGGGGTATTGCACCCTCAGCGAAAAGGGATTGTTTGTAGAGGTCAACCTCAATGCAGTAACGCTGTTGGGCGTGGATCGTGGCTTGTTGGTTAGGCAGCCAATCTCGAACTTTCTTTTAAAAGAAGATGAAGGGATCTACTACGAGTTTCGTAAACAGCTTTTTGAGACGGGTGAGATGCAGACGTGCGAATTGCGGATGGTGAAGAGCGACGGCGCGTTTTTCTGGGCTCAGTTGTCGGCAACGGTGACCCAGAATACGGAAGGTGCGCAAGTCTGTCGATTGGTGCTGATCGATATTGGTGAACGCAAGCAGGCAGAGGAAGTGATAAACAATTTGCTGGAAGCGAAAAATAGGTTTACCGCGGTCGTCCCCCATGAGATTAGAAGTCCGCTTGCAACGATCAAGGAGGCTACGAATCTTGTTTTGGAAGGAGTGTTGGGCGCTGTGAATGATGAACAGAAGGATATGCTCTTCACCGCGAAGACTCATATTGATCGCTTAGGTCGCTTGGTTAATAACATCCTGACGTATCAAAAAATTGAAGATGGAATATCCGAGTATCACTTCTCAGAATACGATGTAAATGAAGTGATTAAGGAGGCCGATAAAAGCACAATGCTTTTTACGGGGGAAAGAAAAGCGGATTTCCTGATGGACCTTGGGGTTGATCTTCCAAAAATCAAACTTGATAAGGACAAGATCATTCAGGTCCTGATTAAGCTACTGGAAAATGCAATCACTTTCAGTAAAGGCGGGCCTGTCATGATCCAGACGCGACTGAAAAAAAAGGTAATAGAGTTCAGTGTCCGAGACTCGGGTCAGGGTATTAAGCCGGAACAAACGTCCGAGATTTTTATGCCTTTTTCGCGGAGGCTAGGCAAGCAAAAAGAGGGTACGGGCCTAGGGTTGGCGATTTCAAAGGCGATTATTCTCGCGCATCACGGAAAGATCTGGGTCGAGTCTGAAATAGGATCCGGCAGCACTTTTTATTTCACGTTGCCAGTTTGAGGATACAGGAAATTGTTGAGTGCGTGAATTATGAGATTAAAAATTTCATGGCATCTCTTTTTAATGTGCGTCGTTTTATTCAGTCTTGTGTTGATTCTTTTTGTCCGGACTGGAACGTTTGACTTTGTCAACCTTGATGACTGGAAATATGTCAGCGAATGTCCCTGGCTTCGGGATGGGATTACGCGCGTATCTTTCATCAATTGCTTTACGGAGTTTCGGGATACAGGGTGCTGGTTTCCGCTGACACGACTTTCCTATCTTTCGGATGTCGCATTCTTTGGCTTGAACCCGGGGGCGATGCATATTCACAATAGTATCCTGCATGGATTCAATGCAGTTCTTGTGTTTATATTTCTTCGGATGTCGCTGAAGAAGCGGTTGAATAGCATGCCTCCCTCCGCGCAAGCTGCTAAATTTGATGAAGTAATTTTGGGTGGTGCTGTGGCACTGGGTACCTTATTCTGGGCGCTCCATCCGCTTCGCGTTGAGAGTGTCGCATGGATATCTTCTCGAAAGGATTTGCTTTCGCTTTTTTGGGAGTTACTGGCGCTGATGGCATGGATCAAAGGGATGGACAGTCCACTCAAACGGTATGTGCTATTCCCTGTGCTTTTCTTTATCCTTGCCATGATGGCCAAGCCGACAGCGATCACGTTTGTTGTCTTAGTTGCGCTGCTTGATCTTTTTTTGCTAGGCCAGTTCAGATGGCGCCGATACCTTCCTCTGGCCCTCCTGACGTTACCGTTGATTGTTGTCAGTATCTACACACAACACATCGTGCGCGGCAATGATGTGAATTGCACCCTGTATGTGCCCTTGTATGGGCGTTTCGTGCAAGGCATTGCATCTGTTGGGCTGTACCTTGTTCAGACGTGCTGGCCTGTCAATCTGCATGTTCCCGCTCTTTATCAATGGCCGCAGATGCCAGAATGTTTTTGGTTTGGTCTGGTTGTTTGTATTGTAACCTGTGGTGTGCTTGTGCGGTATAGATGGTTCATGTTTTGTATGCTCGGCTATCTGGTTGCGTTGTCCCCCATGCTCGGTATTGTGTCGTTTGGTTTTCAAGCGCATGCCGACCGTTTTACATATCTGCCTTCTCTTTATCTTGCAGCAGGAATTGCTGGCGCTCTTTATTGGGTCAGTCAGAGGAACAGAGCGGTTGCTTGTGCCGGCTGGGGATTGATGGTGCTTTATTGCATGGCGCTCACCTGGGGTTCCGTTCAACAACTTTCGTACTGGCAAGATACAGAGACCCTTTCGCGCCGGGCACTTCAGTGTGAGCCGGATAATATGATCGCGCACAAGAATCTAGGAGCACATCTTTTTTTGAAACGGCAACGACTTGAAGAAGCGGAAATCCATTTTGAACGGGCTATGGCGCTTCACCGAGATGCCCTGACCTATAGTGTGGGAATCACCCTGTTTATAGCCGATGGAAACATGAAGCGGGCGACAGCGATGTCCGAGCAATTTATGAAGACCGTTAGGGAACGCGAAAATCAAGGATGGAAGGTCCACGCGTGTATGGCGGAGGCTTTTCAGGCCTATTGCCAGGGCAACGGGTCGTTAGCAGAGGACAATTTTAAGGTGATCAGCCTAAAGAATCCCACATTTGCACCTGCTTTTTATATGTTGGGAAAAATAGCCTTAAAAAGGGGTGACGCGGCGGTGGCTGAAAAATATTGGACCCTTGCCCGTCAGGACGTCATGTTTCGCAATTGGCTGTAGAAAGTTGTGGCTTGACGCATTTTCACCTCCGTGATAACATCCGAACGAATTTTGTTTATTCGTTCATTCAATGAGGAAATAAAGATGAAGAGATTGTTAGGACTTGCTTTGGCCTTGACGGGATTGGTGGCGTGTGCCCCTGAGACGAAACCAGAAGCTTCGGTAACGAAGAAAGAAGGTGCTGTGAATAAGAAATCAGAAGCACGTATCAAGTTGTTGACGGTTGCGCCGGGGCATTTCCATGCCTATCTGGTGCAAAATCGTATGTATCCGCAACTCTCGCCGGATGTTCATGTGTATGCGCCTGAAGGTCCGGAACTGGATGCGCATCTCAAGAAAATTGAGAGCTTTAATACGCGCGAGAAAGATCCGACGTCCTGGAAGACAACAGTCTATCGCGGAGATGACTTCCTCGAAAAGATGCTTCAAGAGAAAAAGGGCAACCTTGTCGTTCTCGCGGGGAACAACGCCAAAAAGACGAGTTACATCTTGGAGAGTGTCAAAGCGGGTCTTAATGTGCTCTCGGATAAGCCGATGGCGATCAATCCTGCCAATTTTGAAATGCTCAAAGAGGCGTTTAAGATAGCCAAGGAGAAAAATGTTCTGCTCTCTGATATTATGACGGAGCGCCATGAGATCACCGCTATTTTGCAGCGTTATTTCGTGCATTGTCCGGATGTGTTTGGCGCTATCGATCCTGGCACAGTGGATAATCCATCCGTGACCAAGGAGAGCGTTCACCATTTTTCAAAGATTGTAGCAGGGTCTCCGTTGCGGCGTCCGCCATGGTTCTTCGATATCAAGCAGCAGGGCGAAGGCATTGCTGACGTGAGCACGCATCTGGTTGACCTGGTTCAGTGGGAGATGTTTCCGAGCCAGATCATTGCGGATTCCGACGTGAAGATGATGAAGGCTAAGCGGTTTACGACTCTCCTGACACCGGAACAGTTCAAACGGACGACGTCCTGTGATACATTCCCAAGCTATCTTCAGGAATACAAAAAGGCGGACGGAAACATCGAGATTCCCTGCAACGGTGAATTCGTTTATACGCTGCGCGGTGTGCATTGCAAGATCTCTGTGATTTGGAACTATGAAGCACCTGCGGGAGCCGCTGACACGCACTTCTCGTTGATGCGCGGCACGAAAGTTTCGGCTGTAATCCGCCAGGGCAAGGAGCAGGGGTATAAGCCGATGCTTTATCTTGACCTCCGTCCGGGCGTAAACGCAGCGTCGATCGAACCCGCGCTCAAGAAGGCTATTGCAGAGGCGAACAAGCAGTGGCCGGGCATTGATATTAAGAAGATCGACACCGGCTGGGAACTGGTCATTCCCCAAAAATACTATGTTGGCCATGAAGCACATTTCGGCCAGGTTATGGAAAAGTACCTGAGTTATCTGGATGATGGCAAGATGCCGGCATGGGAAGTCCCGAACATGCTCCAAAAGTATCGTACCATCATGGAAGCGTACAAGATGTCACGGTAAGGCAACCGCCCGGGGTGCTATAAACTTTGTCGGGAGCTTTGTCGAAATCAATTAGCACCTCGTTGTCCGACAACCCTTACACCGGGAATAAGCGGACGGGTAACTTAGGGAAGTGTCAGCCGGCTTCGCTAAGGCTACGCCGCGCCAGGGTAAGTCTTAGAAGTGTCAGTAAGTGTCAGCAAGTTGGGAATCAGAGTCAAGCATCGAATGGCGCGAACCACACGAATGAATGCGAACATCGAACATTCAACATCGAACGTCGAACGTCGAATTTTTGAATTTCAATAAGGCAATAACGCAATAAGGCAATAAGGAACAAGCGTATTCGCTTCGCGAAATTCTCTTGAAGTTATAGGTTAGTGACATGCGTTCATTTCTGTTGCGATAGCCAGCGCTGCGGCACGCGGATCGGTTGCTTCAAGAATTGGACGTCCAACAACCAAGTGGGTTGAACCGTCACGGACAGCCTGCCCAGGAGTTGCAACACGCTTCTGGTCTCCAATATCAGCACCCGCAGGACGTACGCCCGGGGTCACGAGCAAAGCCAAGGGCCCCAGAATTCGGCGCATATTGGCCACTTCCTTGGGTGAACAGACAATACCATCTGCACCATTGGAACAGGCGAGCAGTCCCATGGCTTCGACTTGATCTTTCATGTCACGTTGCACGCCAATGTCTGCAAGATCGCTCTGGTCCAGACTGGTCAGTGCGGTGACCGCTAAAATCTTGGGGGCGTTTATGCCTGCGGCGAGTGCTGCGTTCTTGGCGGCTCGAATCATGGTACGTCCACCTACCGAATGAATGGTCATCAGGTCAACACCCAATGCTACTCCACTCGTAACCGCACGCTCAACCGTACGAGGGATGTCATGTAGCTTCAGATCAAGAAAGACCTTTTTGTTGTAAGCCTTTACCGCGCGTACGACATCTGGGCCTTCAGCGCTGAAAAGTTCAAGTCCGATCTTGTAAAATGAAACCGCATCGCCCAACTGCTCCATGAGCTGTTTGACCTCAGCCGTTGATGACACATCCAACGCAACAATGAGTTCAGCCATAATTATTTCCTTTTAAAAAGAGTTTTCATATTTGACCATAAACCCACTTTGACAGCAATCATAAATTCTTTAATTTGCTAGGTTTGACAAACAAGTTAGTACATGCTAACATTTAGCCATGAATTCTTTAACCACCACCAGCACCGAAGATTGCCTTGAGATTATTGCGAAGTTGGCTGAGAAGGAAGGCCATGCGCATGTGAGCGATATTGCCCGGCAGTTGGGAATCAAGAAACCTTCAGTAACCGCAACGCTAAAGACCTTAGCGGAGAAAGGGCTTGTACAATATGAGTCCTATCATCCCGTTGAACTGACGCGTAAAGGTTCTCAGATCGCCACTCAAGTGATCAAGAAGCACCAAACTTTAAAGTGTTTCCTGACGCAATGCCTTCAGTTGTCGGCGGAACATGCGGATGCCCTTGCTTGTAAATTAGAACATGAATTAGATGATGTTGCCTTTGAACGGTTACGTGCGTTTGTGAATATCAAATACTTGGATGCCTTGTTACCTGACGAGGTGGGTATTGTTATGAGTGTGCCTGTTGGGCTTGGAAGACGTTTGGCGGCGTATGGGCTGGTGAAAGGATCATCGGTTCGGCTTTCAAAGATTGCTCCGCTCGGGGACCCGCGAAGTTTTTTGGTGAACAATACCGAGATTTCCCTTCGCTCATCTGAGGCAAAGCAAATACAGGTGGAGTTACAAATTTGAGCTATGAAGAAAAGTCTTAAAATAGCATTAGTGGGTCAACCCAATTGTGGAAAGACAACACTTTTCAATGTGCTGACGGGGGGGCGGCAGCATGTGGGTAACTATTCGGGCGTGACCGTTGAACGGCATACAGGTGTTTGTTCATGGGGCGGTGTCGATTATGAGCTGACGGATCTTCCGGGGGCCCAGTCGTTAACTGCGTCTTCTGCTGATGAGACGATTGTGCAGCAGACTTTGCTCGGCGAGCGCTTTGATCTTCTCGTGAATGTGATTGATTCGACCCAACTAACGAGAAGCCTTTATCTGACTGTGCAATTGTTTAATCTTGGCCTTCCGGTTATCCTTGTGTTGAATATGGCGGATGAAGCGGAGACCAAGGGGATTGTGATTGACGTGAAGCAACTCATGGCACTCTCGGGATGTCCCGTTGTTCAAACAGTTGGACGTTCAGGGCGAGGTGTCGAAGAATTAAAAGTATCTATTCTCGAGACGATTAATCATCCGCCAATCCCTCGGATTCCGGATTGGAAATATCATGGGGATGAGCACATGCGGAGAGCAGTTGGAAAACTGGCAGAAGCTATTGCTCGAGAAGAACCATTTTTTGTATCGACTCCAAGCCCTGAATGGATGGCTGTAAAACTGTTGGAAAAAGATCCGAACGTCATGGAAGCGGTCTTTAAACGGTTGCCGAATTTTGAAACAGAGGTCAAGCAGCAGATTGCCAAGTTGGAGGATGCTCAGGGCGAATCAGCCGATGATGTGGTGGCAGATTTTCGTTACGGAATTATTAATGCTCTTGTCAAAGCCTGTCAGCATCAGGCCCCGTCTTCACGAGAAGACATGACGTGGCAGATTGACCGTGCCGTCACCCATCGGATCTGGGGGTTACCCATCTTCTTCGCGATCATGTATGGAATGTTTTCCTTAACGTTTATTGCGAGTGAGCCTCTGATGCATTTGCTGGAAAGCGGATTTGCGGCTCTGGGTGCTTTTTTGGGTAGTATCTGGCCGAAAACTTCCCTGCCAGAAATGCGCTCGCTTCTATTGGAGGGCGTGTTGGGCGGGGTCTGCGGCGTACTGGTCTTCCTACCGAATATCCTGATGCTCTTCCTCTGCTTGGCACTGATAGAGGGTACAGGTTATATGTCACGCGCGGCTTTCATCATGGATCGTGCCATGCGTGCTGTTGGGTTACAAGGGAAGAGTTTTATTCCGCTCTTGATCGGTTTTGGATGCAGCGTTCCAGCCCTGATGGCGACACGCATGATTGAGTCACGGCGTGACCGAATGGCCACCCTTTTTATTGTGCCGCTCATGAGTTGCGGAGCCAAGTTGCCGATCTATTCGCTCATCATCTCTGCATTTTTCCCGACGGTATGGCGGGCGCCTGCCTTGCTTTCCATTTATCTGATTGGGGTGCTTGCGGGGCTGGCTGTGGCTGCGCTGATGCGCAAGACCCTCTTTAAAGGGGATTCATCGCTCTTTATCCTTGAGTTGCCACCTTATCGATTACCCACACTGCGAAGCGTATTGATTCATCTGTGGGAGCGCGCGCAGCTCTACATTTACAAGGCGGGAACACTGATCCTGGCGGCCTCTGTTATCTTCTGGATTGCGACAACTTATCCCAAGACAGGGCATCCTGAAGATACGGTTAGCGGACGGGTAGGATATCTGCTTGAGCCTGCAATGCGACATATCGGATTTGACTGGCATATCAGTTCTGCACTGGTCGGTGCCTTTGCTGCGAAAGAAATCTTTGTCTCCCAAATGGCCATTCTTGCCGCCGTGGAGGGGGATAAACCCTTGCGCCTGTTTTTACAAGAACGCTATACGCCATTACAAGGATATGTATTGATGCTCTTCTGCCTGATGGCTACCCCCTGTGTTGCGACCTTTGCGACCGTCCGAAAAGAGACTAACTCGTGGGGCTGGGCACTGGCTCAACAAGGGGTGATGACCCTATTAGCCTATAGTGTCTGCTTTGTGGTCTACCAATTGGGCTGCTTACTGCTCTGAAGCGATGCGAGGTACGTGTGTTGCTGAAAGTGCAATGGTTTTTGCGAAAAGTACAATTGTCAAAAGTAAGGGGTCATGCTATTATGACGCTGTTTTCGGCCTCTTGTTATTGGTGTATGCCTCGTTATGGACATGCCTGAACTCGTTTTACGGAGATTTATTATATGGCAACGTATGCGATTGGCTTGGATTATGGTACAAATTCGTGCCGTTCCTTGATTGTGAATCTTGAGAGTGGCGCGGAAGTTGCGACCCATGTTTTCAATTATCCTTCGGGTGAGATGGGCGTTTTGGTGGATGCGAAGGATCCGAATGTGGCACGGCAGCAGCCACAGGATTATTTGACCGGTCTGGAGACTATTCTTGCTGAGGCCGTGAAGAAAGCGGCCATAGCGGACAAGAATTTTTCGCCTGCAAAGGTTGTCGGTATTGGTATTGACACGACAGGATCAACGCCCTTGCCGGTGACGAAGGACGGCACGCCCTTAGCTTTCCTTCCGGAGTTCAAGGATAATCTGGCCGCGATGACGTGGTTGTGGAAGGATCACACCTCGTACGCTGAAGCTACTGAAATTACGGAAAAGGCGAAAGCACTCCGCCCTCAGTATCTGGCAAAGTGCGGGGGAATCTATTCATCTGAATGGTTCTGGTCGAAACTACTTCACTGTAAGCGCAGTGCACCAGAGGTTTTTAATGCAGCGTTTAGCTGGGTCGAAATTTGCGATTGGCTGCCAGCTGTCCTTTCTGGGAATGTAAATCCGCTGACGTTATTGCGTGGCGTATGCGCAGCAGGCCATAAGGCGTTTTACTCTGACGTGTGGGGTGGTTTGCCAGACAAGGAATTTCTTGCGGCCGTGGATCCAGCGCTTGCCGAGTTGCGTGACCGACTTTTTACCAAGGCTTATACAGCCGAGCACAAAGCAGGTGAATTGTCGGCTGAATGGGCTGCAAAAACAGGGCTCAAGCCGGGAACTGCTATTGCCGTTGGCGCATTTGATTGCCACATGGGTGCTGCAGGCGCAGGCGTCCGCGAAGGAACGCTCGCAAAGATTCTTGGAACCAGCACTTGTGATGTGATGGTGGTATCGACGCAGAAGCCATTGGCTGACATTCCGGGTGTGTGTGGTATTGTGGATGGATCGGTCATGGCGAATCATTTTGGTATTGAAGCTGGACAATCTGCTGTGGGTGACATCTTTCTCTGGTTTACAAATAATCTGCTTCCGGAATCGTATGGCAAAGGTCCAGCAGCCTTCGCAAAGCTCGATGAACTGGCAGGTGCCATGAAACCAGGTGCTACAGGGTTGCTGGCGTTGGATTGGAATAATGGGAATCGCAGTGTGTTGACAGATGTGCGGTTGTCAGGCCTTTTGTTGGGGCAGACACTCCATACGAAGCCGCATGAAATTTATCGCGCGCTGGTGGAGGCGACAGCCTTTGGCGGCTTGACCATCATCAATCGTGTACGTCAATATGGCGTTAGGATTGACGAAGTCATTACCTGTGGAGGGATAGCCGTGAAGAGTCCCTTCCTCATGCAGATCTATGCGGATATTTTGAATATGCCGATGAAGGTCGCGGCATCCGATCAGACGTGCGCGCTGGGAGCGGCGTTTTTTGGAGCGGTTGCAGGTGGCGCATTCAAAGATGCTCTTGAAGCGCAGAGCCTTTCAAAGGTACGCGAGCGTGTGTATAGCCCGATTGCAGAGAACGTGGCAACGTACAAGAAGCTTTTTGTGCTCTACACGCAATTGCATGATGGCTTCGGAATAGCCGCAGGGAATGGAAACATGGGCAATGTCATGAAGGACTTGATTGCCCTTCGTGAAGCCACGCGATAATGAGTGAGAAATTATGCTTGAAACATTAAAAGCGACTGTGTGCGATGCGAATCTTGAATTGGTTCGTCAGGGTTTGGTGACCCTCACCTGGGGTAATGTCAGCGGCATTGATCGTGCCTCTGGGTATGTCGTGATTAAGCCGAGCGGAGTCGCGTATGACCGGTTGACTCCAGATGTCATGACGGTTGTTGACTTAGATGGCAGGGTTGTGGAAGGTCAGTTCGCTGCATCCACGGATACTGCTACCCATGTCTGTTTTTATCGCGCCTTCCCGAACATCGGTGGCGCTGTGCACACGCACAGTACCTTTGCAACAGCCTTTGCGCAGGCGAGCCAAGAGATTCCCTGTCTCGGCACAACCCATGCCGACCACTTTTCCGGAAGTGTGCCTGTGGCGCGCATGCCGACTGCGGAAGAGGTTGCGGATGGATATGAGTCGAACATTGGCAAGATTATTGTCGCACGGTTTAAGGACCTTAATCCAGATGCGATGCCAGGCGTACTGGCTGCAGGGCACGGACCTTTCACCTGGGGCCCCACACCGAAAAAGGCAGTAGAAAATGCCGTCGCGCTGGAAGCAATCGCACAGATGGCTTCTGCCGCGTTTGCCTTGAATCCGTCCCTTGCCCCCTTGCCTCAGTATTTGCTTGATAAACATTACACGCGTAAACATGGCCCAGGCGCGTATTATGGCCAAAAATGAGCGTTGCTGATTGGATTGTCCTGTTCCATCAATTTTTATAACGAAAGGAATCATACAAATGAACCTCATAAACATGCCCGAGATTAAGCTCGGCGTCGTTGGCGTATCACGGGACTGTTTCCCGGCTGCTCTGACACAGAAACGCCTCACCGCGTTGACCGCGGAACTGAAAAAGCAAAAGATTGATTTTGCGGTTGCCGCAACGATTATTGAAAATGAAACTGATGCGCTCTCTGCCTGCGACGAACTCGTCGCAGCAGGCTGTAATGCAGCAGTTGTCTATCTTGGTAACTTTGGTCCAGAAGCCCCGACCACGATCTTCCTGGAACAATTTCCGGGACCGGGTATGGTGTGTGCCGCAGCAGAAGAGGGTAAAGCTGTTTTGGCAAGTGAGCGCGGTGATGCGCTTTGCGGGTTGCTAAACTGCTCGTACAACATCGGGCTTCGCCGTTTGAATGTTTATATTCCAGAGTCTCCTGTTGGCCTGCCCAGCGATCTGGTGCCGCTGATCGCTGACTTCGCAAAGATCGCGCGTGTCGTGGTAGGCTTGTATAACTTGAAATTGTTTGGCTTTGGACCGCGTCCTCAGGATTTTCTGGCGTGTAACGCGCCGATTCAGCCGCTCTACGATCTGGGCGTGAATGTGATGGAAAACTCCGAGCTGGATCTGCTCGTTGCCTATAAGAAGGCTGGTCAAGACAAGGCTGCGATCAAGGCGATTGCTGCGGACATGGCTAAGGAACTCAAGGGCACATGTAAGTGGAATGATCTCCTGCCGAAGCTCGCTCAGTACGAACTGGCACTGACCAAGTTTTATGAAGATAATTTGGGAGCTTCGTCGTTCGGCGTCTTCGCGAATAAGTGCTGGCCGGCTTTTGAAAGCGAATTTGGTTTTGTACCCTGTTATGTGAACAGTCGTTTGGCTGGGCGCGGTATTCCCGTTGCATGCGAAGTTGACCTCTATGGCGCTGTCTCGGAGTACATGCTCCAGTGTGCATCAGGAATGCCTGCCACGTTGTTGGATATCAATAACTCCGTGCCGGCAGATATCCTCAAGGGCGCGAAACTCAAAGGTGTGCCCGTTAAGGATCTCTTCATGGGCTTTCACTGTGGTAACACCTGCAGCAGCTGCATGAAGAACTGTGCGCTCAAGTATCAACTCATCATGCACCGTCTGATGGAGCCAGGCAAGGAGCCTGACATTACACGCGGTACGCTTGAAGGACAGATTAAGCCAGGACCGACTACGATGTTTCGTTTGCAGAGCACGGCGGACGCAAAAATCGTTAGCTATGTCGCGGAAGGTGAATTTCTCGATGTGAACCCATGTTCCTTCGGTGGCATTGGTGTTGTGGGTATTAAGGACTTCGCCCGCTTCTACCGTCATGTGCTGATCGGTAAACGCTTCCCTCATCACGGTGGCTTCGGCTTCGTCACGTGTGGGAAGGTTATCTTCGAAGCGCTCAAACTTTTGGGTGTCGAGGATATCAATACGCCTTTACCCGACAGCGTGAAGTATCCACACGAAAATCCATTCGCGTAATGTTAACTCAATAAGAAAGGCGACCCGTTCAGGGTCGCCTTTCTTATTGACAACATGCTGAAGATGACGATCATTACGGTGTCACTTCACATTCTTTGACCTTGCGATCATAGAACGACTGGATAACCAGCCCTCTCTCCAAAAGCTCCTTGAGCTCGACTAAGCGGGATGCGACTTGGTTTTTGGTGAACTTTGGCTTTAAGGAGGCAATTACAACTTTGACTTCCTCGTCGCTGATGGCGTGATCAAAAATCATTACTTCATCCATCATGCCGTCAAACCCTGTTGTCTTTTCCTGCCTTGAAGGGTTGGTTCTATTTAACCCAATCGATACGTTATTTGTGTTGACCCCGATCTCGCCTTTCCACGCTGTAATTTGCTTTTGAATCTGGCCATCCACATAAAGTTTCAGGGCTTCCCCATTAAATACAGCAGTGGCGTGATGCCAGGCTCCATCTACAACATTGCTATCGCTCAGGCATTGATGGTTGTTGACGCTAAAGCGTAATTTGCCTTTGTTTTCTGGGTCTTGTGAATATCCAGCTACGCCTAACGCAAATCCTTTTTCTTTCCGTTTTTCGAAAATATATCGGTCAACGCTTGCTGATTGGGAAGTTTTGAACCATACGGCAAACGTTGCTGTTTTGGAATTCAAGGTCGGACTGTCCTTGACCTGGATATAGCCGCTAATCGGTGGAAATTCAAAGCCACCTGATTGCTTGCCTGCAACATTCCACTTGGCTCCAAACGCGCGACCAGTGTTATTGCGGCCCGTTCGATCTGTGACTAAACTTCCAGATTCCCACTGGTCAAAATTGAAATGTACCATCAGTCCCTGAGGGAAATTCACCTTCTTCGACTCGGTTTTTAATTTTTCCTTTTTTGATACCATCTTGGGCGGCGGCGGGGGTGGCGGTGGAGGATTATACACCAATGCTCGTAATTCTTGGGCGGGAACAAGATGACGCCACAGGAACGCCTGCATCCGGTCTTCCGACGGAATGGCTTCATGAGCCCAGGTCTGTTTTCCGTTGGTTGCTTGTCCCTCGATGACAATGGTCGCCGGTTCTTTCGTCTCCGTCAAGCTTGTCTTAATCGTGACCTGGGTCACCGGTTGCGTGCCTGTTATTTTGCCCATCGCGCTGAAGGCGTTCGTATGGTCCTTTATCTGAAACGTGATGGTATTGGTAAACCCATCCTGGCGTAATGCAAAAACCTTTAAACTGGCCGTTGAATTGCTACGCATTGTAATCATGGACGGCACGAGGCGAAGGGTGAAATCAGGCTGTGGCGTACTGATCCGTAGGCGATATCCGTAATCCTCACCTGTCTTGTTCTGGGTATCGTTCAGATGAACATAATACGTTCCGTCTGCAGGTAATTTTGTTCGTATGTAGGAATCCGCATGATGTGTGTTGATCCCTGCGGCTTCATCTTCCCTGTCATCGTTGGTCGCCAATATCTTTCCTGAAGCGTCGGTCAACTTAAGAACTGAATCCAGAGGGGAGTTCAATCTCCGTGCGTAGACTTCTGCAACGATCTCATTGCCCGCGCGGCCTTTGAATTGGAAGATATCTTTTTTGCCGGGGTTCTCAATTCGTCCGTTGATGATGACAGGAAGCGTTACTTTCTGAGCTGTCTTCAACTGGCTGTTGGGTTCCTTTTCCATGCACTCCGGTAGTGAGCCCAGAGCAAAAGGTATGGGGTTGGAAAGGAGAAGGCCTCCCTTTCCGCGAGCTATGACCTGATAGACTCCTGGCACAGGATTCTTGATGTTCGGCGTTATTAGGGTCTCTTCAAGATTCCAGCCTTTTACTTCGACTTGGGGTATCTCGCCTGCTCGTGCGCCCAGCGGGAAAATACTGGTGATGAAGGGTAGCTCGCCAACGGTCATGCGGTAGACAAAATCTTCGCGGCCTCGATAGATGGAGTCGTAAATGGCGAGGTGATAATCACCCTCTTCTGGAATCTCACAAAGTATAACCGGATCGGGCTTGAAACGATAATTATCAGCGTAGGCAACTTCCTTACCTTTAGCATTACAGAGTACAAGAACCGGCTGGAACCAGCCTGGCACAGCATCGGCCATATAAGGGACGAGTTCCCGGGCTTGCACGATCACGACTAACTTCTGTCCTTTCTTTGCCGCGAAACGATATCGATTCACTGCGCCCTGGCCTATTTGCCCATTCAGCACGCAGGGCATCTTGAAGCAGACCTCCTCGTCATCCAAGTCGCTTGGAACTCCTGCACTCCCCATCATCATCTCTTCCTTCATCATTTCCGAACTACTTGATTTGGCGTCACGTTTCCTTTTACGCAAACTTTGCTCTTCTTTCCCGAGCGTGACGAGCGGGCAGGTCATCATGGGTTCAGCCGAGAGTTCGGGAATCTGACCAACGTAAAAAACTAACGGGTTTGATATTCCGCGGGAGGTTGTCACTCGGATCTCTCGTTGGCCGGGCTCGGCATCAGGCGCAATCGTTACTTCCACGAGTACAAGGTTTGCGATCGAAGCGCAGGCAGGTGTCTGAACATTTAGACTCAAGAGTCTCTCTATGCGCGTGATCAGGTTCGAAATTGCAGGGCTGGGTGGGGTCGTCGAAGCATTTTTCAATTCCCTCAACTGCTCACCCAAGAGTTGAGTTTCCTGATTAATCATTTTCTTGTTATACTCGATAATCCTGGCTTTAACACCAGCCCCAGAGACCGTTATCCCGTCAATACCTTGAAAACTCTGTCCACCAAGCGTGACCTTAAACGTAGTACCCCGCTGTCCTCCAGCCGGATAAACAAATCCGACATACTGAGCCGATGCGGATAAAGTCATCAGAAACCCAGCTAAAAAAGAAATGATCAGGTGGCGCTGTTGAAACCTGATGCGCGTGTTGGGGCAAAATAAGTTCAGAGGCATTTATATTCTCCAGAATGTAGGGTTCTACATGATTTCAGTCAAACGGCCAGCGGTCTTTGCACCCTTCTCGTTCGCATTCAACACAGGAGCATTAAAGCCTTCCGGGTGTGGCAGTTTCGCATCGGTATCGATACCCGCCAGATCATAAATACTGCCCAGCAGATCGATTGGATATACGGGGCGTTCCTTCACCTCTTCACCCTTGTCATCCGAGGAGCCGACGATGCAACCGCCCTTAAATCCGCCCCCCGCCACCAGTACAGAAAAGACATTGCCATAATGATTGCGGCCGCCATTCCATGGGGGCTGCCAGTCGACCTTCGGTCCCCGACCGAATTCTCCGCAGCACCAAACGATGGTAGATTCCAGCAAGCCACGGTCAGACAAGTCTTTCAGCAAAGTTGCTAACCCCTGATCGAGCTGCGGACACTGCTTGCGCATGGTGAGAAAATGGTTGGAGTGCGTATCCCAGCCACCAGGGTAGTTGATCGTCACATACGGGACACCAGATTCGACAAGGCGTCTGGCCACCAAGCAATCCTGTCCGAAGGTGTGTCTTCCATATCTGTCCCGTAGCTCTGGTTTTTCCAAGGAGAGATCGAAGACCTCTTTGCCTTTTCCGAGGATAAGATTGTACGCCTGATCCTCAGCATCTTTCGAAATGGCCAATTGCGGATTATTAGGCATAAAGTCACGCATGGTATTCATCTTGCCCAGGAGATCACGTCGCGCCTTCTGACGGTCGTCGGTTATTCCGCGCGCAATCACGCCTTCTACTTCGAACCGCGTCGCATTGGGATCGCCGCCTGTCGCAAACGGCTTACACTTTGCACCCAAGAAGCCAGATTCGGAGAAACGACCCTGCGGCTGTGTCAACACAACGTAAGGAGGAATCAATCCCGTGTAACCAGCGTTGTACCCTTTGAACAGAGCAAACACAGCGCCAATACAGGGATACGCCAAACGCTCGCCGGGCATGTGGCCGGTTTGCATCATGTAAGCTGCTGTTTCATGACCATTGTTATGATGCGTCATACTCCGAATAAGAGAGAATTTATCAGCCTGCTTGGCCATCTCGGGGAAGAGCTCGCCGAGGCGTATCCCCTTCACATTGGTCGGAATCGCTGTAGCAAACTGTCCCGTATAATCATAGCCAGCATCCGGTTTGGGATCCCATGTATCAGAATGCGACATTCCTCCCCACAGGAACACTTGGATCACGGATTTAGCTTTTCCTTTCAGCGCAGGCTTGGGCTTCAACTCTTCAGCCCCTGCGTTTAAACTGAACGGGTCAGACAGCATCAAGCCTGCCGTGCCAGCAAGGCCGTAGCGCAATGCCTCGCGCCTTGAAAAAGGTTTGCCTCTCATCGCTTCTAACTGACTGTGTAATCTGGATTCTGTATTCATGCTACAGCCTCCTTTCATTTAATGTCTATACAGGAACTCTTCGCTGTTAATCAACGCCCATGCCACATCAATCCACATATCATTTCCCCTGACCACGCCTGTCTTGATGTACGCTTGCACATTCTTAAGCTCATCGGCAGTGGGAAAGCGAGAGAGAATGGTGAGATAAAGCTCTTCAAGAATCTCTGGAGTCTTATCTTTGTTCTTTACGGTATTGTCTTTAAGAATTCGTTTGATGATCGGACTGGATTCAAGCTTGCGCTGAATATGGCCGGAATTTAAGAGATGCATCTTCTGGGTGGGCATCGGCTTGTTGACACGCTCATTATCCTGACCTGTGGCCCGCGCGGGTCTGCCGAATAACTCCAGAAAGGTACTTGTAATACTCCCGTCGGGTAAAGCAATGGCTGGTTTGTTGTCCGGTATGAAGGTGAAAGGCTCAGGAATGGCGCTCGTGTAGAGGTCTGACGTGCCCGTAACCTTGTTGATGGCATCGATCAACACCTCGGCATCAAGCCTTCGGAGGGGATAGTAACCGAAAAGGGTTCCGACCTTTTCAGGGGCATTAGACGCTGGAATAATAGAGGAGTATTGGTACGTTTGGGAGGTCAAGATCAGTCGTAAAAGATGTTTCATGTTATAGTGGCTGTCGACGAAGACTTCCTGCAGGTATTCCAGCAGTTTAGGATTGCTGGGCGGATTATCAGGTCGGATGTCGTCTGTTTCATGGATGATTCCGCGTCCCATGACCCATGCCCAGATGCGGTTGACAATAATCGTGGAGAACCATGGATTCTTGGGTGTGATCAGCCAGTCAGCGAACACCTCACGCGGATCCTTGTCAGCCGGCAATCTTTTCAGGCAGGTTCCGTCTGGAAAACGCGCAATCTTGGGAAGGCTGACAACAGCAGGTTTCACTGCTACTATGGGTGTAACGGTCGTTGTGGCCTTCGGAGGCAACGCATTTGTTACAGACGCGGATAAAGCATGGGTAGAACCCTTTGAAACGGTATTCGTAGCCTGTACAGCGGTGATGGCTGCCAGCTCGGCGGCTTTGATTGCATCATTGAATTCCTTGTCGGTATCCCAGTAAACAATCTCCTCTTTCCACTCCCGGGTCGGCTTATAGCTGATCTGGGAAAAGAAGACAGACATGCCTGGCAAATAGTCCTTCTTTGCCCATGACTCAGCTCGTGTCCCCATAAAGGTCAGCGCCACTGCCGCCGCAATTCCTTCCGGCGTCTTGTTCTGTACGGCACGATAAAAATTGACTGGCCCGACCCGGAAGTTGCTGCCATTCGCGGTCAGCATCTCACGAACAAACTGATCATAAGGCTTGTTGTCCCGGAGCGACGTCTTGATCCAGTGATGATAGGCCTGCGCCGCGTTTGGCCAGAGGTTGACTGGAAATTCAGCCTTGACTCGGAGGATGTCACTCCACTTCATGGCCCAATAATCGGCAAACTCAGGCCGTTCCAGCAGTCGATTCACCAGCGCAGTCCGCTTGTGAGTATCCTGATCCTGAATGAATTCCCTTGCTTCTTTTGCCGTTGGAAGCGTCCCGATAACATCCAGGTACACACGGCGTACAAACACCTGATCCGAGCAAAGTGCCGGTTTTACACCCAGTTTGGACAGTTGCTTTTCAACAAGCTTGTCGATTTTGCTTTCAGGCATTGCGCTAGCCGCAGTCTCAAAGATATTTGACGAGGTCGCAACAGGCTTGAGTTGCGAAACAGCCTGAATAGTTGAAGCAACAAAGAATGTTGTAAGCAAAATAGAATATGTTTTCATGCGTCGTTTCCCCACGTATTCTTGAAATCTGAGCTATTTAGGCGCGGAATCTTTCCCCGTCAATGTACTATAATATTCCGTACTTAACAGTCTTTCAACACAGAAATGCTACCATAATCTTTGGGCAGTTGTCCACTGGTGTATGACAGAAAAAGAGAAATATTTTGGCGGCTTTTACGGTTTATGAGGAACGGGATAAAAAAAAAGCACAAACTGTGGCAATAAATGAAAGGGGTACACCGTTTAAGCGAACATAAGAACCGGATTGGTTCTATAACAGTAAAGAAGGAGTTATCCAGATGAAGTATTCATTAATTGTATTAGCGATGATCGCAGCTTTGGCAACGGGGACAATGGCCAAGGATGGCGCAGGAGCTGCAGGCGCAGCACCAGCGAAGAAGGAAATGACAGCTGATCAGAAAGCGGCACACACGGCTAAGATGCTTGAAAACATCAAGGCGAAGGATGAAGCCCTTTATAAGGAATTGATCGCCCTCAAGGAAAAAGATCCAGCTGCTTTCGAAGCTAAGATGGCTGAACTTCGCGCTAAGCACCGTGCAGAAGCTGGCAAGGGTAAAGGCGG
This sequence comes from bacterium, assembly GCA_037133395.1. Taxonomy (GTDB): domain Bacteria; phylum Verrucomicrobiota; class Kiritimatiellia; order RFP12; family UBA1067; genus CAIZQW01. Next base: position 19,030 of record JBAXOG010000069.1, read on the forward strand.
AGCAAAGAAGGCATGCAAAGACGCTGCTAAGTAAGCAGTTGCTCTTCAAAAATAAAAAAACCGTTCAACAAATTGTGTTGTACGGTTTTTTTGTTTTTTGAAAGTGGTTGGACCAGCGGGACTCGAACCCGCGACCCCAACATTAAAAGTGTTATGCTCTACCAACTGAGCTATGGTCCAATTGCAAAAAAGTCCGCACATTTAACCATAATTTATTGAGACTGTCAATTGACGATATTCAAAAATATGCGTATACTATTTATTTCTAAGTCTAACTAGGAGTTATACGATGTCTGTTCTTGATAAAATTCTTTCAAATCCATCCGAATATTCTTTGGATGTTGATCGTCTGGGGGAGTGTAAAATTGAATCGCCCGTTCGGAATAGAGATTTTATCAAAACGGATGACCGTATCTTGATTTCGGATAACTCCCGAATCTTGAAATTTTTAAGCGAGCGTTTAGGCGTAACCCCGTCGTTTGAACGTGCGGGGCCGCATGGGAAGATTTTTCATTCGCCAGCCTGGAGCCGCGTGGCGATTGTTACGGCAGGCGGATTATGCCCAGGACTTAATAATGTCATCAAGGGGCTTGTAGAGATCTTGGCCTGCGATTATGGCATTAAAAATATTTTTGGGATTCGCTATGGATATGCAGGCCTTAATCCAGCGTATAAGTATGAACCCATTTTGTTGGACACGGATGCAGTGGATACGATCCATGAAAACGGGGGGACCATGTTGGGGTCCTCGCGGGGACCCCAGGATACGGGGTTGCTTGTCGATACGCTTTCGCGCATGAATATCAATCTGCTGTTTAGTATTGGCGGCGATGGCTCCTTGCGCTGTGCGCGTGATATTGCCGAAGAGTGCAAACGGCGTAATCTCTCGATTAGCGTGGTGGGCATTCCCAAAACGATTGATAATGACCTCTACTTTGTTGGACGCAGTTTTGGCTTTGAGACCGCAGTGGCTGAGGCAACGAATATTATTCAGGCGGCGCATACAGAAGCTAAGGGAACGTTTAGCGGTGTCGGACTCGTAAAGCTGATGGGCCGTGATTCAGGCTTTATATCCGCGTATGCATCGTTGGCCAATCCGGTGGTAAATATTTGCTTGATTCCTGAAATGGATTTTGAAATTGATGGACCCAATGGTTTATTGGCTGCGTTGGATCGCCGGTTTGATTCCGGCAAGGATCATGCGGTCATCGTTGTTGCAGAAGGCGCGGGGCAACGGCACATCAAGAGTGCTACAGAAGAGAAGGATGCATCTGGGAATGTGTTGAAAAAAGATATCGGCGAATATCTGAAGCAACGCATCGCACAGCATTTGAAGAAGACAGGACGCGAAGGATCTGTGAAGTATTTTGATCCGAGCTATACGATTCGTAGTGTGCCAGCGCGGGGGACGGATGCGATTAAATGTTATATGTTGGCGCGCAGTGCAGTCCATGCGGCAATGGCTGGACGTACGAATTGTGTGGTGGGTAATCAGGCTGACTGGTATACGCTCGTCCCCATTAAGCTGGCAACGATTGAGCGACAGAAGGTTGGGTTGAGCAGTGATCTCTGGCACGCTGTATTGGATGCAACAGGACAGAATTACTATTTTGGTTTTGGACGTTATGGAAATGGAGATACGTGTCAATGAGTGAAACCCTCAAGCAGGGGCAGGGCGTGAAGCAGTGCGCAGTGGTGGGGATTGTCGGCCGGACCAATTCAGGCAAGTCGACCTTACTCAATCGTATGGTCGGAGAGAAAATTAGCATTGTCAGTCCTATTGAGCAGACAACCCGTAATACGATTCGAGGGATGTTGACGGAAGGTCGTGGTCAATTGGTCTTTCTGGATACACCCGGCTTGCATAAGGCTGAAGGCGCACTGGGAACGCTTCTCAATCGCATGGCACGTCAGGCTTCAGCAGGTGTGGATATTCTGGCAGTCGTTTTTGATGCCAGCGTCCGGCCGCAACTCGAGGACGACGGCTGGATGAGGCGCATTTTAACGATGGATCAACCCGTGGTCTTCGTGTTGAACAAGAACGACATGAAGCCTTTTTTTGATCGGGAGTTCAAGGAACTGTGGCAGACCATTTTGGCAGAAAAGGGGCAAACGCGTGAGGTGTGCTGGATTTCAGCCTCTGCGTTGCAGGTTGCGGGCGTGGTCGATCTTGTCGATCAACTATTTTCAATGGCATCGCCGTGCGAGGAGTATCTCTTTCCTGAAGATATTGTGACGGACTATCCCCGCAAATTGGCGATAGCCGATGTGGTTCGCGAAAAGTTTTTGTCGCGGTTGCATCAGGAGTTGCCTCATGAATTGGGCGTGCGCGTGGATCAGATCGAGGAAACGAGTCAGGTGTGGAATGTGACCGTGACGCTCTTTGTGAATCGCGAATCACAGAAGGGTATTGTGATTGGCCCCAAGGGACAAAATCTAAAATATGTACGCCAATGCGCCGATCCTGAGCTTTCAGAAATTTTCGGCGTGAAGGTGAAGTTGGAACTGTGGGTCAAGGTTGAAAAAGAGTGGATGAAAAACACCCAACTCCTCCGTCAAATGGGCTACATGGGGATGATGTAGGTTGCCTTATAAAGCGGGTTGTTGCTTTTATCCGATGAACTGTGATATTTTTTATACATGAATTATGTGTATGGCTTCCGATGGTATGGATTAATATCCGCCTTGCTCTGGAGTGGCATTGCTTCAGCATTGGATAAAGTGGATATCCGTCTGGAAGATGGCGGACGTCGCGTATTTCTCACGGCACCTGGCTTGACTGCCTTTCGGGGTGGTTTCTCTGCGATTATTCGTTTTGATGGTGAACAGAAAGAACTTTCATCAATTAATGGCGCACCCGTTTGTCCCGAGGAACAGGTGACAGAAGTTACGCCGTACGGTGTCGCTAAACTGACAGCGATAACTGTTCGCTTCGAAAAAGAAAATATTGATCTGTTGTATCGCTTTGGGCAGGTACCGAGTGTGACAGGTGCGGTGATACAGGCGGGTATTCGGAATGCTGGTAAGGTGTCGGTCAATCTCGTTGCGGTGACACCTGTGTCAATGACGGGACGCGTGGCCGGCAATCTGTCAGATTGGTTAGTCACTTCTTTCGTTCCCGGTTCTCATAATCCGACCTCGGTCGTTGCTGTAGCGGAAATTTGTAAACCGCTGATGATTGAGGAGTATGGGGGCTTCTATCGGCGCGACGGGACTGGTTTTTTGTTTGGACCCGTTGGGACGCCGCTCTCTTTTCTTTATATGACGATTGCGCGGGGTACTGAAGGCGATGTATTGTTCTCGGTAGGGGCCGACATGAGTGGGGTAAGGGTGGAACCCGGGGAGACGCGCTGGGGACAGCAGGTGGCGCTATTGATGTCGCCCCCACGACAGGCGTTGACATGTTGGAGAGAGTGGGTGGCGAAGACACATGGCGCACGCACGGACAAAGGAGCGTTGTCTGGCTGGAGCAGTTGGTATTTTCTTGGGAAAGAAGTGACGGGCAAGGACGTGCTGGCAGTGGTGTCGGAGGTGTTAAAGTCGCCAGCTCGGTTGCATCCGTCCCTTATCCAGATTGATCGTGGCTACAAAAATGCTAGCCACAAGGAGGATACCAACGAAAAGTTTCCTGAGGGGCTGGCCTTCTATGCCCAGCGTATCGCCTCGTCGGGGGCTCAGCCAGGCTTGACAGTCCCCGCCATAAGGCCATCGAGCCTGGGCGATGGACATGTTTCTGACGACCTTCTCCAACAGTGTCGGCGGGCGGTGGAGGACGGGTTTACGTACTTGAAGTTCGATGTGAATTACAGGAGTACCCCCTTTGCCTGCGGGCCGAGTACGACGCGGAAAACTTCTTTTGAAACGCTCAGGGACTCCTATACGGTCATCAGGAAAGCTGTTGGCCCTGAGACCTATCTGATGTGTTTCGATTCCTGGCCGAATCGTGCGGAGGTGGGGTTTGTAGATGCGAGCCGCATCGGGCACGCCTCCACACGCCCTAGTGTGCGGAGGGCGATGAATGATGCTCTGGCTTCCTATCATCTCAACGGGCGTTGGTTTGCCGTGGACAATCATGGCTACTACATGGGTACCGACGTGGCGAATGTCAGCCAGATTGTTGGCGGATGGCCCTTGGTCCGGACATGGATGAGCATGGTGGGACTCTCCTGCGGCTCGGCGATCACGTCGGATCCATGGCACTGGGAGGATTTCAAGCCGTATTGGCGCAATGTCGAGGTGCTTAATCCGCCCGCGAAGGAGCAGGTCGAGGTGGTGGATCTCTGCACGGACAAAGAATGGCCGCGGCTGGTGAGTCATGTCGCTCGCGACTGGGGTGACATGACGATCGCTCTACTGTGGAATCCAGCAACCACAGAGAAGGCGATCACCTTTGATTTTGAAAAGGCCAGACTGGATCCGCGTCGGCGTTATGCGGTGTGGTCGTTCTGGGACAATCGTTATCTTGGTGTGGTCAAGGGAGCGTGGACAACACCGGCGCTGGCACCTTCAGCCTCGCAGCATCTGCGCTTCACGGATTTGGATCAAACGCCCGACAGGCCAGTGCTCATCGGTTCAAGCTTACACATTTTTTGTGGCGCAACTGAAATTAAGCGCATCGTGAGTCGGAGCGCTTCAGTAGAGATTGAGTTGACCGATGCAGGTGCGCGCGACGGGGACCTGTTTGTGTATAGTCGTCTGCCGTTGGTCTTGAAAGACGCAGTCGGTTGTACGGTCACGGGTATCGCCGGTGCAGGTGAATATGTGTGGCGGATCAGCATTATTGATCGGCAGCGTGGTGTGCCCCAGCGTGTCATGATGGAGGTCATGTTGCCTGTTACACGGCAAGTCTGGTTTTGGTTTCTGATCGCACTTGTGATCACAAGCCTTTTGTTTACGGCTTGGCGTTATGCAGCCAATCTGAATCTCCAGCGTGAGCATGCGCTGGAACAGGAGCGCGCCCGCATCGCACGGGACTTGCATGATGACCTTGGCGCTGGCTTAACGGAAATTACCATGCTGAGTGATGTAGCCCGATTGGACTGTGACCGGCCTGAAGAGGTCAATGCACACTTGGAGCGAATTTTTCAGTCGGGTATTGAAATGGCACAGGCGTTGGATGAAATTGTATGGGCCGTCAACCCGAGTAACGACACGCTGGAAAAACTCATCTCGTTTTCGTGTGAATTTGCGCAGGGAATGCTGGAATCAGCCGGGATACGCTGTCGGTTGGATGTTCCAGCTTCCGTGCCTAAGTTAAGTCTGAATTCAAAAACCCGTCACCAGTTATGCATGGCTTTAAAGGAGTGCCTCCATAACATCGTCAAACATGCCCATGCGCATGAGGTTAGCGTGAGCATTCGTCTGAAGGGGCAGATGCTCGACATGAGCGTCTCTGACGACGGAGTGGGATTCGATCCTGCTATTCTGCAAAATAAAGCAGGTACGCATGACGGCTTGTTCAACCTGTGCGAGCGCATGGCGGATATTGGCGGAACGTGTGAGATACACTCTGCGCAGGGTCAAGGGACTCAAGTCAAGTGGAGCGTCAGGATTTAAAGCAGTTTTACCGCAGAGAACAGAGAGAGTTTTTTTACCACAGGGAAGAGAGAGCGTTTTTACCACAGAGAACGCAGAGAGCACAGAGAAAAGAAATTGATCTTTGCGATCTTTGCGTTCCTTGCGGTGAATTATCCTCATACTGCAGAGAAGAGAGAGTTTTTACCACAGAGAACACAGAGAAAAGAAATTGATCTTTGCGATCTATGCGTTCCTTGCGGTGAATTATTCTGGTACCGCAGAGAAGAGAGAGAGTTTTTTTACCACAGAGAACACAGAGAAAAGAAATTGATCTTTGCGATCTATGCGTTC
>JBAXOG010000070.1:0-24862 GCA_037133395.1 bacterium
TGGCAACGGCGCAGAAGCAATCCGTTCAGTTGGCGGAACATGAATACGGACGGTCGCATCTTCCGGATTTTTTTTCATAATGAACTACTTACTGTTAAGTTGTCGATAGGCTTCATACGCAGTGATGGAGACTGCATTGGCGAGATTAATACTGCGGGCATGCACGCCAGGCATCGGAATTTTGAAAAGAGTCTCACGATAGTGTTCATAAAAAGGCTCAGGAAGTCCAGAACTTTCATTACCAAACACCAACGCATCGTTTGGATTAAAGGAGCACGTGTAGAGCGATTTCTCGCCTCGCGTGCTCAAGAAGAAGATATGTGCAGGCTTCACATCCTCAAGAAAAGCATCCCAAGTATCATGAATGGACAAATGCACATGCTGCCAGTAATCCATCCCGGCGCGCTTGAGGTGATGGGCATCCAGATGAAACCCGAGTGGACGGATCAGGTGCAAAGCGCAGTCAATCCCTACGCAGACGCGTCCAATGGCGCCCGTGTTGTGCGGGATTTCAGGTTGGACTAAAACAATGTGTAGCGGTAACATATCGCACATAAACCGTTATACGTAAAAAAAGATGTTGAAAGTATAACAAAACTGTTGCAGGTGGATGTAATCTTTTTTTGTTTTTTTATGATCAGATGGTAACGGTGTTTGACAGGGAGGGGTTATTTGGGATACACTATCACCCTTTACGACCTGTTCTTTATAATTTTAATTCGGAAGGAAGTGCACCGGTGAGTGTTGTACAAGCTTTATTAGATTTGCAGGAAATCGATGGGCGTATCCGCGCCTTACAACAGGAATCGAAAGATATTCCTCAACGCAAAAGCCAAGATGCCGCTCGTTTAAATGGCGCGCGTCATGCACTTGAGCAAGCCAAGAACGATATGAAGGTTGCTCAATTGAAGGTGTCGAAGCTTGAAGGTGATGTAAAGGCTTTGCGTGATAAGATACTGGAACTGAAAAAGCATCAGGGCCAATTAAAGACCAACAAGGAATTCCAGGCTTATAATCTTGAGATTGCAAAGATTGAAAAGGACATCGACGTTTCCGAAGCCCAATTGATCGGTGCCATGGACCATGTGACGCCTTGCAAGACAATCGTGGATGAAAAAGAGGCGAAGTTAAAAGAAGAACAAGTGGTTGTTGATGCTTACTGCTCTGAGCTGGATGCACGCCTAGCTGAAGTGCTGGCCGATTTGGTTGCCTCGCAAAAAGCGCGTGCAGACGCGATACAGGGGATCCAGCCTCGCGAACTATTCATTTATGATCGGCTGTTGACCAAGCGTTGGCCCGTGGTGGTCCCGCTTCAGGAAGATGGTGTGTGCAAAGGGTGTAATCTGCAGCAGCCGCCCTCCATCACACAACTGGTCCGCAGAAATCTGGGCTTGGTTGCCTGTCAGATGTGCGGACGAATTCTTTATCGGTGATTTGAGGAGTAGGTGTGATAACCTGCTCTTATTTTTTGCGGACAGCGGAAGGAAGTGACCGATCGCTCCTGCCTCGTGCAGGGGAGGAAAGTCCGGACTCCATAGGGCGAGAGATCCGATCGTGAAGGTCGGAGGGGTGTTGCTAAATCGACATCAACGGAAAGCGCCACAGAAAACAAACCGTCTCGCGTAAGCGGGATAAGGGTGAAAAGGCGGTGTAAGAGACCACCGGGCGGTTGTGAGAGCTCCGCCGCATGGCAAGCCCTCTCTGGAGCAAGATCAAATAGGGGATTCGAGACGCGGCTCGCGTCGTTTCAGCCTTTCGGGGCTGAATAGGGTCTCGGGTAGATTGCTTAGATGAATGATCGGAGCCACGTTTACGTGGTGAACAGAATCCGGCTTATTCGCTCCTTCCGCTGTCCGCATTCTTCTTATAAAACCAGGAATAATGGAATGGTGGAATCTTGGAATACGGGGATGGTGAAAATCGTATAGCGCAGTGACGCGCACATCCAATTCGACTATCAGTCTATCGGATCGACACAGTCTAGCCCTTCAGGAACATCATTCCAACATTCCCATATTCCATCATTCCAGTTGAAATTACCCACCATCTTACAGCGCGTTGCTGAAAATCAAGGTGCCGGTATCCTTGCCTGCCATAATTTCCGACAGGACGTTTGCGTTACGACCGCCAGCGATGACCACTCCGCAGCCTGTCTTGGTTGCAATCTGCGCGGCATTGAGCTTCGAGTCCATGCCACCCTTGGAGAGATTGCCGCCCTTTTCAGAACTGACAAACTTTAAGACGTCCGACACTTTGTCCACATAAGGAATGCGTTTGTTCTTTGAGTCCAAAACGCCATCCACCGTGCTGAGGATGATAAGCAGGTCTGCCCGAACAAGCTTGACAACCAATGCAGCGAGATAATCATTGTCGCCCAGAGAGAGGTCGGCCTTAATTTCTTCATCCGCGACCACGTCATTTTCATTGATGATCGGAATCACCTTGCTGGTCAACATGTGCTCCATGGTACGCTTCGCATTTGCATAGCGAACGCGATGCTGGAAGTCAGCGTGGGTCAGTAAGACTTGTCCAATGATGATCTTCTGAGCAGAGAACAACGCTTCGTAGTTTGCCATGAGGCGCGCTTGGCCTACAGCGGCGCACATTTGCAAATCAGCAACAGCCTTTGGGCGTTCCTTGAGTCCGAGCGCATCCACGCCTGCTCCAATCGCGCCGGAAGAGACCACGAGGATCTCATAGCCCTTACGATGCAGTTCGGAAAGCTGCTTCACGAGGCTCTTCAAGGGGCGCATATCAGGATGCCCGCTATCTTCTGCAATGACGCGGGTCCCGATTTTAACTACAATACGGCGCGCCTCTGGAAGCAGCGCGCGAAAACGTTGCTCAATGTTCATCTGATTTTACACACCCAACTGGAAACGAACAAAACGCTTAATGGTCACGGTGTCACCCGTTGCCTTTGCGCAAGCGTTGACGATGTCCGTAATGGACAGCTTCGGCTCCTTGACGAAGGCCTGATGGACCAAGCAGATGTCCGAGTAGAACTTCTGGATCTTGCCCTTCAGGATGTTCTCAATAATATTCGCCGGCTTTTTCTGTTCCGCGAGTTGATTGCGGTAAATGTCCTTTTCAGCCTCGACAACGTCTGCAGGGACCTCTTCTGACACCAGATAACGAGGTGCCGCGGCAGCGATCTGGAGGGCCAAGTCATGCACCAGCTCGACGAAAGTCGCGTGAGAGGCTGTCTCTGCCTTGCCGCAAGCGACCTCGACGATTACGCCGACCTTGCCGCCCATGTGGATATAGGACTCGATCTTACCTGTGCCACTGAGTTCATAACGTGCCGTCCGGCGGACCTTGACGTTCTCGCCAGTCTGCGAGATGATAGTCAATAGCTCGTTCCTCATGCTGTCACCAATGTCTTCGCCCTTTTCCATCACCTTTTGGGCGACAGCGGCAACGAAGTTCTTGAAATTATCGGTCTTTGCAACGAAGTCGGTCTCCGTGTTGACTTCCGCCAGGGCAATGGTGTTGCCATCTGCCGCGATGACCGCCTTGATGATGCCTTCCTTGGATTCCTTGTCCGCGCGCTTGACCTGAATAGCCAGCCCCTTTTCACGAAGAATCTTGATTGCAGCATCCATGTCGCCATTTGTTTCGATGAGTGCCTTCTTACAGTCCATCATGCCCGCGTTCGTACGCTGACGCAAATCATTAATAGTTGCAACTGTGACTTCTGCCATAAAAAAAGTTCCTTACCGTATCTGTGTTTGATGTTCGATTGTCACGTGCTGTGGCGCCTGTGTTATGCGAAAAAAATTTCCGAAAACCACAAAAACCAAAACAGCACGGAGCTCACATAATGTTACTCAGCGGCCGGGGCTTCAGCGGCCGGGGCTTCTACAGCAGTGACTGCTGCCGGGGAAGCTTCTACGGGAACGACCTCGACTGCGGCTGCTTTGGCGATAGTGGCGTCTTTCGCTGCCTTTGCAGCTTTCTTACGGGTTTCCATCAATTTGGTCTTCGCCTTTTTGCCGGCGTCTTCATCGCCCTCTTTGTCACGGCGAACCTTAGTACGGGTGGTCTTGTCTTGGGCATCCACCTGAACCTGTTCTGCATCACGCTGGCGTTGACGTTCCGCTGCAACGTGCTGATACTCTTCGTTAGCTTCCTTGATCACCTTAGCAAATGCATCAGCAATAAGTTTGATGCCACGAACAGCGTCGTCATTGCCTGGAATGACGTGTTCGATAGGATCTGGATCGGCGTTCGTGTCGACAATCGCCACGATGGGAATGTCCAAACGGGTAGCTTCTGCGATCGCGTTTTGTTCACGGCAGATATCGACGACGAACATGGCGCCGGGCTTGCTGTCCATGTCTGCAACGCCGCCCAAGTTCTTCTGCAGTTTTTCGAGTTCGCGACGAAGACTGGAAGCTTCTTTTTTGTGAACAGAGAGCACGCCGTTGTTGTTACGACCCATAGCTTCAATCTGACGCATGCGCTTCACACTGCGACGAATGGTCTGGTTGTTGGTGAGCGTCCCGCCGAGCCACCGCTCCGTCATGAAATTCTGACCGCAAGCTTCTGCTGCCGCCTTGACGACTTCCTGTGCTTGCTTTTTGGTTGCCACAAAGAGAACCCTTTTGCCACTTAATGCGACATCACGCAAGAAGGCTGCGGCTTCGTCGATGAGGGTGATGGTCTGTGTGAGATCAATGATGTGGATCCCATTACGCTTATCAAAGATATAGCGCTTCATCTTGGGGTTCCAACGTTTGGTTTGATGTCCGAAGTGCAGACCCGCATCCAGCAAGTCCTGAAGAGTGAGCCCCGTAAGGCTCGAAGAAGGCATTTCCATGTATGATCCTTAAACGATAACATGCCACAGCGCCAAGGCGACTGAACATGTCTGGTTAATCCGCTTTGACGAAACAGCGCCTGATGCCGCCTCGTCTTCGCTTCCGCACGGGTAAAGTCACTCGACAATTCGTACGATTAGGGGATTTAAAATATCAAAAACGGGTCTGATGAAGCAAGCTCGATTTTATAAAATCTATTTTTTCTGAACGGGTTGCGTAACGTCGGAGGCTTTGGTAAATTTAAAACCATGAGGAATTTTTAATGTTTAACCGTTCTATCCGTCTCCGAAGTTTCCTATCGGGTTTGTCGATAAAGAAGGCCTGTCCGTGTCCACGGCCAGGCGCGTTTAATATTTTAAAATATATGGGTCCCGGACTGTTGGTCACGGTCGGGTTTATCGATCCCGGAAATTGGGCGTCCAACCTAGCGGCAGGGGCAACGTTTGGTTATTCACTGTTATGGATGGTGACATTGTCAACCATCATGCTAATTGTCTTGCAGCATAATGCCGCTCACCTTGGGATTGCTACGGGGCTTTGCCTGTCAGAGGCGACCACACGTTATGTGAAAAAACCGTATTCAATCGCTCTTCTGCTGTCGGTGATGGGCGCATCCATTTCCACCTCGCTGGCTGAAATATTAGGTGCGAGCATCGCCTTGAATATGCTCTTTCAAATTCCCTTACGCGCCGGCGCCGTGTTGGTGACACTTTTCACGCTCATCATGTTGTTGTCCAATACCTATCGCGTGATTGAAAAAGGGATTATCGCGCTGGTCTCCATTATTGGACTCTCGTTCTTGTATGAGTTGTCGTTGATACATATCGATTGGAATCAGTCGTTGTTCGGTGCGGTTATTCCGGCATTTCCGCAAAACTCCATGCTGATTATTATGAGTGTATTGGGTGCGGTTGTGATGCCGCATAACTTTTTTCTTCACTCGGAAATCATTCAGTCCAGGCAATGGAATCTACAGGATGAAAAGGTGATCGAACGCCAGTTGAAATATGAGTTCATGGATACGTTCGTCTCCATGCTTGCAGGGTGGGCGATCAATAGCGCCATGATTCTCTTGGCCGCTGCGACATTTTTTAAGACGGGTACCGTAGTTACTGAATTGAATCAGGCACAACAGTTGCTAGCGCCCTTATTGGGCAGCAACGCCTCTGTAGTGTTTGCCATTGCCTTGCTGTTGTCCGGGGCCTCCTCGTGCATGACCTCCGGCATGGCCGCAGGAAGTATTTACGCGGGAATCTTCAACGAACCCTATAACATCACTGACCGACACACACGAACCGGCATCATGATCTCGCTGATCTGTGCGGCAGTCCTGATCTTTTTGATTACGAATCCATTAAAAGCGCTTATTATTTCACAGATGATATTGAGTCTGCAGTTGCCCTTTACAATCTTTTTGCAAATCTATTTGACCTCCTCAAAGAAGGTCATGGGAAAATATAAAAACGGCCCTTGGCTGAAGGCACTCCTCCTGTCCATCGGCGCGACCGTGACAGCATTGAATATCGGACTCTTCATCTCGCTGTTTACGGGCTAGCATGTTTTCTGAAATGCTGACTCTGTTTTTCTCACAGAGTCCTCCGCCACCGCGACTACTTCTTCAGACGCGCGCTATTCAACAATGACCCGGAAGCCCGTGTGGTAGACGGGTTGCCACGTGTTGAACCCGAGGCGGTAACTGGAGGTTGAGCGGAAGGGGCGGTCGTGCCATGAACCGCCACGGACCACCTTTTTATCGGCGCCACCGCTGTTGCGACCGTCATCCGCTTTGTAGGGGTAGCGCTTGTAATCTGACCGTGTCCACTCTGCCGCGTTACCGTGCATGTCGAAGAGCCCCCAGGGGTTGGGTTTGAAATGGCCAACCTTTGCGAGGTGGAGGGTTTCATCGTTGGAACGCGGGTCTTTGAGTTCGAAGTCAACGTCTGGACCCGGGTTGGCGATGGGCTGAGGATTGACGCCACTGACTGCCATCTTCTTAACAGTGATATCAGCCAAGTTGGCCTCCATTGAAAAATCCGTGTTCAAGTCGCCAAAGGAAAGTGGCGTGGTGGTGCCGGCACGACAAGCCCACTCCCATTGCGCTTCTGTTGGAAGCGTCACTTTTTTGCCGGTCGTTTTGGATAGCCATGCGCAGAACTCCACAGCCTTTGCCCAGGATACGCGGATCACAGGGAAATCCATATCATTCATGTAGTACCCTCGGTGCACCTGATCCTTGTAGTGCATGTCATAGACGCCATTAAGGTAGTTGGGGTCAAACTGCCGATATTGCTTGAGGGTGACCTCGGTAGCACCCATCAAGAAAGGTTTTTCAATTTTCACACGGCAGACGGGCTGCTCCACAGGCGTTTCGCTGTTGCTGCCCATGGAAAACTCACCGGAGGGAATGCCGACGAGTTTCATTTTGACGTCATGGCCCAGATCAAGCTCAATCGCTTCTGAGCGATGCTTGTCCACTGTTGACGCTTCCGCTTGAACGCATTTCTGTTCAAGGGGTTTGGGCATAACCATCTCATTCGTCTTCGCGTAAGGATTCACAATAACCTCGGGATCGTAGCTGACGCCCGCGTACTTCAGGCGAAGCTCTTTGCGACGGTCGAGCACTTCGGTGTTCGCGCCCGCCTCTGTCCAGGTCCCGTGGTACGGCGCATTAAGGTCGGCCCAGGTAATCAGATGAGCCAGAGCGTCTTTGTCGAGCTGAACATTGTGGTGACCCTTATCCAGCATCTGGAAGAGTTCGCTGGTATCCGCATGAAACTCAAGCGTTGTCAGCAGATGATAGTCGCCCTCTGGCCCATTACGACGCACGTACGGATGCAGCAGGGTGTGGGATTCGCGATGGGTTGTGAAATTGGGAATGCCACACGCAGCAAAAGTCTTTCCCGTGTTCGGGCCTGTTCCGATAATGCGATCAGATGGGGCATAGCGCCCGGCTGGCGGTTTGCCGTCGTGACAACCGACACAGTATTTATCCAGTACCGGCTGAACTTCACGCTGGTAGCTGAACCCGCGGGTGGGACCGTAGAAAGGCTTGAGGCTCTCGGGCTCTCTGTTCATCGCGCTGAAGCGCTTAACCGGCGGCGTCATGTTTGCATTTTCGTGACAACCAATACAGGTGAGCTTTTCGCCTGGCATCGCCACGGTCCAGCTCCGCATAAGTTGTAACGCTTTGCCTTCTGAATCAAGAGGCTGCATGGCAAAGGGGGTGTTGGCAGGGACCGTGAAGCTGGCAGATCCATCCGATTCGACCGTGGCGATTCCAAGCACCTGCTTGGCATCCCATCCAGCCTCCATGCCCATGGAATAATGTCCGCCTTTATGACGAGGACCGTATTCGTAACGGTAGACGCGTAGGTTCTTGACTGTTCCGCGCGGGACATCGCGCAAGCCTGGGCCAAAGTAGATGTCGTTAATCAAGACGGTTGCTTCTTTACTAGCCAGATTCACACGACTGGGAGTCACTTCTGGTTTTACTGTTTTACGCAAGGGAATAGGCTCGAAGTAATTGCCTGCTTTATCTCCCTTTTTGATGCAGATGACATTGTCGTAGATGTCCAACAGGTAGACCTCACCATTCCCTGTGGTTGCGAGAACAAATTTATCCGTGATCGGGAAAGGATCATAATACATCGTACCGTACGCGCCACTCAGTCCGTCAATCACGAGTGGATGCACCGGTTTACCGCGCCCAGTCAGAAACTGGATAGCTCCGTCCGCTTCATGCGTTCCTTTTGAGACATCAAAGATGCAGAGTGGACCACCCTTGGGGTTACTGTGATGACCGGCGATGGTAGAAACAAACATGCTGGGTTGACCAGGCAATTGACGGGCGAAGAACATGCTATTCGGCCAGTAGGAATTGCTCCCGTAAAAGGCCTTCTGATCCGTACCATCCGCATTCATCGTCATCATAATCCGACTAAAATAATGTGCCGAATCTGTGTATTCCCAACGGGTATATAAAATTCGACCATTCTCCATCACCGTTGGATACCAATTGCCATCCTGGTCAAAGGTGAGGCGACGGGCCTGCGTGCCATCCTTTTTGATGCGAAACAGATTGGCCACATAGTCGCCTCCACCCACGCAGGGAACCCCTTCGTAGGCAGCCGTCGAAGCATAGATGATAGTATCGGTGTCCGGCAGATAGCATGCATCAAAACAGTCAATATCACTATCCGTGCACGGCGAGACCTGTTTGGGCTCGCCATGTGTCTGTCCGGACTTAGGATCAATTTCCAGTTCAAATACACCATAGCCCTTACCACGTCCAGTGCTTTTAGTCAGCTTGCTCTGATCAATAAAGGACGTGAAAAGAAGTTTGTCTCCATCAAAATACAGATCCACATCGCCAACGAATTTGCAGCTCTTCGGCTTGTAAACCGTCTCCGTTTCGCCGCCGCCTTTGATCGGCATAACTACAAGCGCATCATCATAGTTTGGAACAACACACTTCTCCTCAAACTTTTTACAGATATCCAGATACTCAGGATATTTTGAAGCAGTATCCTTCAGAGCCTTCTCTGCTGCAAGGAAAGCAACATGCTCGGGCATGGCGGCCTCCATGGCCGTCCGCTTCGCTCCATCCCTCTCTTTTCTATACGCCTCTGAACTATGGAGTGCTTTTGAAGCCTCAGTATCAGACTTTTCAGCAGTATTTCTCGCAGAGAGCAATCCTGACAGCAACTTATCCTTGGACCGCAGGCTGTTGATCACCTCTTCAATATCCTTCCACGTTACTGTTCTTGTTTCGCTGTCGCAGGAGGCGCGGGTCTGCCAGTTGGACGAGTAACGCTTACCATTACGGGAGGCCCGAACCATCAGAAGTTTTTCAAAATTAATGGCTGGGTTCTCCAGCAGGAGCGCCTCGCGCTTCAGGGTATTCAAGTCTTCGCCTGCATCTAAGCGCTTGAGAAAGTCGGCGCCTTTCGGATATTTTCTGCCGTAGGTCTTCATCAGGTCTTTGATGGCGAGACGCAGAGAGTCTGCGGTTCCCTCTCCTGTGGCCTTGAACCCTAGGCTGCGATCCGTCAGCGGTCCGTTCAGAACGCCCCCATTCTGCTCTGCGCTTGGAACCTGAGACGCTTTTGCGCGGGCCTCCACGAATCCTGCGCTGACCATAAAAGCCAAAGTCGTTGTGAAGGCTAAAATACGAGTTCCTGCTTTAGAAACATTAAACATCATGATCTCTCCCCTACTTTCATTGCTAATAATTAAGGTGTAAAGCATATCAGTTTTGGGAAAAACCATCAATATCCGATTCACTTGACTCTGAAACAGCTTGTTGCTATTATGTCGATCGTTTGAAAAAAGTATGGTCTATATTGGCACGTTTTCTCGTTATTACCTTCGTGGTGCTCTGGTCTTTAACGACCACGCATGAGGGGGCATTGCATCGTGATCACGGGATGTGTGAACATGGTGACGACGGCACAACTCATTCGGAATGCAGTTGCATCTGCGCCTGTCATGCAGCTGTGGAACCTCTTTTTAATCCAGATTTTTGCCCACCCGAATGTACCGCCTTTGTCGTTTTCGAATATGTGATCCTGCTGGGAACGGCTGTGCCCGCCGACATCTTCCGACCTCCGCTCGCAAACAGTTAAAGAAGCTGTCCCGTGTCTGTTAAAGACGCGGGGAAAACGTGCGCATTATATATTTTTACCTTGTTGGAAGGTTGTCTCATTATGAATTATCACTACCCTTTATTGGCACGTATGTGCCCGTATGTCATTATTCTGTATGCTTTTGCACTCCAGGCAGAAGAGCCTAGCGCGTCCCGTACTGTGACGCTTGCTGAGTGTCTACGTCGCGTCGCTGAACAAAGCCTGGATCTCAAATCTGGAACGTATAAAACCGAAGCCGCCTCCCGTCGTGCCAAACAGGCGGGTCGACCCCTGAACCCACGCCTGGAACTGGAGCTCGAAAACGTCGCAGGCTCTGGCGCTATTGAAGGGTTCGATTCGGCGGAGACCACCGTGGCGATTTCGCAAGAGTTTGAGCTGGGAGGCAAGCGTCGGCAGCGGACGGCTGTGGCTGAGGCGGAGACGGCTGTGAGCCGCGCGGAGCAGGAGGTACGGTTGCAGGCACTGTTGTTTGACACGCGCCGCGCCGTACTAGCCGTTCAGGTCGCTCAGGAAAAGACCCGTCTCGCTGAAGAGACGCTTGCGTTAATTCGGGAGACCGAGAACGTGGCGATCACCCGCGAAGCAGCAGGCAAGGCTGCGGCCCTGGAGACGGATCGCGCCCGTGCTGATACCGCGAAAGCTCAGATCGAGTTAGAAGCGCGAAAGGCTGAACAGCGGAATGCCGTCCGGGACTTAGCTCTGTTATGGGGCGAGACGGAACCGTCGTTTGATACGGTTGCCGGATCATTCGATGTCGAAGTTTCCGCGTTGCCGTCCTTGGATACGCTCCTGGTGCGTGCGGCATCGAACCCCGAGCTGCTGGCCGCCGCCGCACAGATGCGCGCCACCGAAGCGCGGATCGGCGTAGAACGTGCAGCACGAATACCGAACATGGCTTTGAGTGCTGGCGTGCGACGCTTCGAGGAGAGTAGTGATTTCGGATTTGTCGTGGGTGCTGGCATTGAGTTGCCCTTTTATACGAGCAACCGCGATGGCGTGCGGGCGGCCAAGGCCGATGCAGAGGCTGTGCGGTTGGAGGCGCGTGCAGCTCGGCTCCGAAGCGAAGGACGTATCCGCCAGCTCTATGCGCGATTGGACACGCTTGCTGCAAAGAATGTCCGCCTGAAAACGACGGTCATTCCAATAGCCGAGCGCACACTAAGTCTTGTACGGGAGGCTCACAAACTAGGTAAGGCCGGATATCTCGACGTGCTCGAGGCTCGCCGTACTTTGGTGGATGCTAGAGCCCAGATCATCGAAGCCGTGACCGATTACCACAGCCTGAGCATTGAACTCCACCATCTCACAAACACGCGTTCAGAAAACCTCTAATCTCTTTTTAAGGAAATCCCCTCATGAAAAAAAATACGATTGTTTCTCTCTTTGCTGCGACAATACTGGCTACCCCGTTGCTGGCGCAGGAGGATGGCCACGAACACCCCGCGCCGAAGGCTCGTACGCTCGAAGAACTCTTTACTGTCAAGTGTGAATGCAAAGTTTTGCAATATACCTGTGATAAGTGCCGCTATGAATTAGGTCTCGTCAAAATGGATCCGTCGCTCATCCGTTCTGGCGAAAAAGCAGGCGGTCTCTTTAAGATCGAACCTGTTGCGAAGCACGTTGCACAAACGTTACTGTTGTTGAACGGTGAGATCGCACTTAATGGTGCGGCTTTGACGCACGTATCGCCACGTATTCCTGGAACGATTCGTACAATCCAGGCTGCATTGGGCAAACGGGTTGAAAAAGGCGACGTGCTCTTTGAGATCGAAAGTTCCCAGCTCGGTTTGGCTGTCGGTGCTTATCGCAAAAACAAGGCGTTGGCTGCGCTGGCGCTGAAAACCTTGGAGCGCGAGAAGGCACTGGTTGCGAAAAAGATCAGTCCTGAAGCTGACCGCATCGAGGCCCAGATGAAGTACGACGAGTATCGCATTGAGTTAGAGTCTGCCGAGAACGCCCTCTCGGTCATGGGACTGGATGCGGCCGCCATCACAACGCTCACGGCGGACGGTCTGGCTGGCAAGAACGCACGTTTACCGGTCTTGGCACCGCAAAGCGGAACTGTGATCCAGAAGCATCTGGATCCAGGCGAGACCATCGAGGCCGGCAAGGAGGTGTTGACAATAGCGGATCTCTCCTCGGTGTGGGTCTGGATGAGCGTTTATGAGCAGGACCTTGCACGTCTCCTGAGCGAGTCAAAGAAGGGGGCATCTCGTGTACGGATTACAACCCTCGCCTTTCCAGACAAGACATTCGAAGGCGCGATCGACCTGATCGGGTCTGTGGTGGATGAAGATGATCGTACCGTCAAGGTTCGTGCAACACTGAAGAATGCGGACGCTCTTCTCCGCCCAGGTATGTTCTGCGCGGCGAATGTGGTATTCGAAACACCCGAGAAAGTCATCGCCGTACCCAAGAGCGCACTCCTCTCTGATGAGGGTAAGCATTTCGTCTTCCGTATGATCCGTGAAGGATTTGTTCTGCGCACAGACGTAGCGATCGGGCGCGTTTTTGCAGACAGTATTGAGATTACGAGTGGTCTGTCTGAAGGCGAAAAAATTGTTACGGAGGGTGCGTTCGTCTGTAAATCCGATGTACTGCGTGCCAAAATGGGAGCCGGCTGCGCTGATTAAGGTCTCTCATCCGATTTATTCGAAAGGAATACGCTTATGTTAAATCATTGTATCAAGTTCATCCTAACGCAGCGGCTCATGGTTCTCATGGCCGCAGGCGCAATCTCTGTGGCGGGCGTCATCGCCTGGAAAATGTTGCCCATTGACGCCTTTCCCGATGTGACCAATGTGCAGGTCATGGTGCTTTCCGACGCGCCAGGACTCGCCTCAATCGATGTCGAACAGCGGGTGACCTTCCCCGTAGAAAAATCTCTGCAAGGACTCCCAAAAGTCCGTCAAATCCGGTCAATGTCAAAAGCTGGGTTCTCGCAAGTCATCGCTGTTTTCGAGGATGACGTCGACACCTATTTTGCACGACAACTGGTCTTTGAGCGATTGCAGGCCGCCAAGGAGCAGCTTCCGGCTGGGGTCGAGCCAGAGATGGGGCCCATCAGTACCGGGCTCGGGGAGATCTATCAATATACACTGGAAAGTAGCACTCACACGCCCATGGAATTGCGCACTTTTCAGGATTGGCTAGTCTCGCCGCAACTACGCTCAATCACCGGGGTGAACGAAGTCAACAGTTTTGGCGGCTTTGTCAAGCAGTACCATGTGATCGTCGAACCTGCTCGTCTGATGAAATACAAGCTCACGCTGGACGAGGTGCTGAAAGGGCTGGAACGGAGTAACGCCAATTCGGGCGGGAGCTTCCTGACGAAGGGATGGGAGCAGTATTATGTCCGCGGGGTCGGTCTGTTCGAAACCATCGCCGACATCGAGAATGTGGTGCTTCACGCGAAGGATGGAACGCCTGTTTATCTGAAGGACGTGGCAGAAGTTAAGATTGGTCCACAGACGCGGCAGGGCGCGGTCACGCAGGATGGCAAAGGCGAGACCGTCGCGGGCATGGTGATCATGCTGCGCGGAGCGAATTCCAAAATCGTGGTGGACAGCGTCAAGAAGGCGATCCCTGCGATTCAGGCCAGCTTGCCTAAGGATGTCAAGATCAGGCCCTTCTATGATCGTACCTCGTTGATCCAATCGTGTATCAAGACGGTCTCGGATGCGCTAATGCAGGGCGGGATCTTTGTCTTACTCGTGCTGTTCATGTTCCTCGGCAACTTTCGTGGCGCGATCATCGTGGCACTGGCGTTGCCTTTCACAGCCTTCATTACGTTTATCCTCATGGGGTGGCAGGACGTGACCGCGAACCTGATGAGTCTAGGCGGCCTCGCGCTTGCTCTGGGCATGGTGGTAGACGCCTCGATCGTGGTGACCGAAAATATTGCGCGGCTTCTGTCTGAACGCTCTGGATCAAAAGTGCCCAAAGAAACGATTATTTACGAGGCCATTATCGAGGTTGCGCGTCCCATCGTATTCGCAATCCTGATCATCATTGTCGTACTGCTTCCCCTTTTTACGCTGGAGCAGATGGAGGGCAAGATGTTCAAGCCCTTGGCGACGACGATGTGCTTTGCGATGGGAGGCTCACTCATCGCAGCCCTCACGATTATCCCTGTCTTGTGTTCGCTGTTCCTTAAAGGTCACCAGACGACGCGCGATAATTTTAGTATCCGCGCTGTGAAGTGGCTGTACCTTCCGATTCTCTCATTGGCTCTGCGATTCAGATGGGCCACGGTGGCGGTTGCTGTTGCTCTTTTTGGTGCGACACTGTTTCTGATTCCGCGGTTGGGCACGGAGTTTTTGCCGCAGCTGGACGAGGGATCTCTTGCCATCAATTGCGTGCGCCTGCCGTCCGCTTCACTGGATGGGTCGGTGGCCGTCGGCACAGTTATGGAGCAACGGTTACTGAAGTTTCCAGAGGTTGAGACTGTGGTGACCAAGACAGGGCGTGCGGAAATTTCGGAAGATCCGATGGGGCCGGAGCAGAATGATTTTGTCATCATGCTACATCCTGAAAATGAGTGGAAGACCGGTCGCACCAAAGAAGCTCTGGTCGATGCCATCAAGGCAGATCTCGCAGCGATACCTGGCGTGCGTCTCTCGTTCTCTCAACCTATCGCGCTACGCGTCAACGAGCTGATTTCCGGCGTCAAGAGCGACCTTGCCGTAAAGGTATTCGGTTCCGACCTCGAGGTGCTCAAACCGCAGGCAGATAAAATTGCCGCTATTATGGGTGGTATTCGCGGGGCGCAAGACGTGAAGATCGAGCAAATTTCAGGCGCATCACAAGTCGAGGTCGTCGCAGACCGTCAAGCTATCGCCCGTTATAAGATCAATGTGTCTGACATTAACGAACTAATCGAGGGTGCTGTCGGGGGGAAAATCGCGACCACGATGATCGAGGGGCAGATGCGTTTCGCCGTGCTCGTCCGCTTCCCCGAAAAGGATCGTAACGATATCGAAGCTCTAGGCCGACTGCTCGTATCAGCGCCTGATGGAACACGCGTGCCACTGTCGAGGCTAGCCACGATCCGGGAGACCGAGAGCCCGGCTCAGGTCAGCCGCGAGAAGGGCATGCGCCGAGTGGTTGTGGAGTGTAATATCCGTGGGCGGGACATGGGAAGTTTTGTGACGGAGACACAGAACAGCCTGCAAACCTTGGCTCAAGCATTACCAACCGGATACTTTCTCGAATACGGTGGCCAGTTTGAGAACCAGCAACGTGCTATGAAACGTCTGGGCGTCGTGGTTCCGGTTTCAATCCTCCTGATCTTTCTAATGTTGTTCTCTGCCTTCGGTTCGGTTCGGAGTGCCTTCATGGTACTCGTGAATCTGCCGTTCGCACTCGTCGGTGGCATCATCACCATGGTGGCTCTCCATATTAACCTGAGCGTATCCACGGCCATCGGCTTCATCATTTTATTTGGTACTGCCGTAGGCAATGGCGTGATCCTCGTGACGTTTTTTAACCAACTCCGAAATGAGGGATTATGTACAGCCGATGCCGTCCGCAGGGGTTGCGAACTGCGGCTAAGGCCGCTGATGATGACCACGCTGTCGACATTGCTTGGGCTTCTTCCGATGCTTTATGCCACAGGAAGCGGCTCCGAGATTCAACGTCCTCTCGCCGCCGTGATTCTCGGAGGTTTGGTTTCTTCGCTTGCTCTGACCCTTCTTGTTCTGCCGGCGATTTATCACATTACTGAATCACGACACGAACGGGCGGATGCAAAAAGCATTGATTTTCTGGAGTGAACCAAGCGACCAGACGGACCATTTTTATTGCACGCCGATGCGGTAGAACCGTGCGTTATTGGTGGCTGGGCGCGTGTCCAACACCGTCGTGCTCTCGGCTTGACCCAAGACATTCGACACGAACGGCGTGAAGAAGATCGGTTCCGTCAGGTTCTCACAACTCCCAACACAATAGTATTTTTGCGGCACACTCTGCCAACGGATACGGAACCCACCTGATCCACTTTCGGGAGTCAGCGACTCTATTTGCAGGCGCGAAAGAGAGTTGGTCGGCACGGTTCCGGCCATCCACTCCTCCCAGTTCGACATGCCGTCGTTGTCCGAATCAATATAGTCAGCAGAGCCGTTTGTCGGCAGGCCAAACTGCAATAACCACGCTGAAGGCAGTGCACTTTGCGAAGGGGCTGAGAACATATCGACCCAGCCGCAATCCTGTCCGATCGGATCAATATCCACGCCGTCCTTCACATAGCGCCACTTGAGCGTATGCAGGCCTGTGGCGAGGGTCGTATTTTTTTGTAACCAACTGGACTCGCCTGTGATCCGGTCAGACAGCACACCATCCACATAGAACTCGAGCCAGTCCCAGTCGGCCTCAGACGAGACGCGCCACCAGAACGACGCATTGCCAGGTCCCGCCACTTGAGTTCCCATCCATGACTCCTGGCGATTTCCGATTGTTCCACTTTGCGCCGCATCCACGCCGTCATGGGAAACGAGTGCTTGCCCATGCCATTCTGCAGTTCCGCCTGTTGTCCAAGACACCGTTGTGTTATCCACGGCTTCGGGCAGATCGATGATGAGGGGATCAACAATAAACGTGTCAACCCAGCCGCAATCCTGTCCCACCGGATCGATATCCACGCCATCCTTCACATAGCGCCACCTGAGCGTATGTGTACCTGAGGTCAGGGTCGTAACTTTTTGTAACCAGCCAGTCTCGCCTGTGATCCGGTCAGACAACACACCGTCCACATAAAACTCGAGCCAGTCCCAGTCGGCTTCGGATGAGACGCGCCACCAGAACGATGCAGTGCAGGGACCTTTCGCCTGGGTTTCCATCCACGATGCTTCACGGTTTCCGATTCTTTCATTCCGTGCGGAATCTATCCCATCGTGCGAGACAACAGTCTGTCCGAACCATGAAGCCGAACCACCCGTCGTCCATGCCAATGCTTTGCAGTCCACCGCCTCTGGTAACCCGATAGTTTGGTATAACACGTCAAATGGATTGCTGATGCCGCCATGTCCGACTCCATCGTTGGCGTAGAGCCTAGCATTTGTGACAGAATCTAAGACTGTGAGATCCCCCCTCCAAGCGCCATTAATAAAGTGCACTGTCGTCGTGGGATAAATCCACGTATTCGTTACATTGAGCGCAACCGTACCCGTAAAGTTTGTCAGTACCTGACCCGTGGTGTCGATGGCTTGAGCCGTCACGCCGAAGGCCTGTCCGACGTACTGCGTCGGCGCGATATATGCCAACTCAAAATGATCGAGTTGACGTTCCAAGACAGTCAAACTGATCCCGCGTTGCTGAACAATCGTAGTGGTCACGTTGGAGAAGACCACCGTGTTAGAAAACTCCCCAGGCGAAAGAAGTCCGGCGGGAGCAGCGAAGGAAACTGATACATGTGTGGCTTGGCCTGCAGCGAGCGTGCCACCCGCAGGTGCCACAGAGACCCATGAGAACTCGCGGCTGGCCGACCACGATAGACTGGTCAAGCCCGCATTCGTCAGTGTGTAAATCATGTTGGACGGGTTGAATGATCCACCCGTATAGCCACTCGAGACAAAGGCACCGGAGGGTTGGATCCTCAGATCATCTTGGAGAATGATCATCTTGACGGGCACATTCGTGACTGGCATGTCGCGGTCGTTACTGACGACCCGGATCAGGCCCTCGTAGGACCCTACTGCCATCAGGCCTGCGTCAGTGGTAACCGTGATATTTGACGAGACGCCAGGTGCCATATTCGCACCTGAGAACGGCATCAGCCGCAACCATGCTGGCGACAAAGCAATCGCGTTAGACAGTTTCATGAGTCCACCCGATACGCACAGCCCCGGGAGGCTTGAATCGGTTGTCGACACGAGCGCGTTCTTGACCTGCTGAGCCGAGTATCCACTGTTCAGAGAGAGTAGCAGCGCGCATGCTCCGACGACGTGTGGTGTCGCCATCGACGTGCCGCTCATGTATTGATAGCCGCCGCCCAGCATGCAGCTCGCAATACTCGATCCTGGCGCGGCCAGATCGACAGATTGCTGTCCATAATTAGAAAAACTCGACCTCGCTCCAGTAGAAGAAACCGACATCACGGAAATGATATTATCCGACTCGTAGCTGGCTGGATAAGCCGGGTTCACGTCGTTGTTATTCGCGTCGTTACCCGCTGCCGCAATGAATAGAACATTCGCCGCGCCAGCCGCATCGATCGCGTCCTTGAGTGCCTGCTCATACGGCCCATTGGGTACGTCTCCCCACGAGTTGTTGAGTACACGAGCACCCATCTGCACCGCGTATTCCATACAACGGATGGCGCCGTCTGTATAACCTTCGCCCGCTGCGCTGAGAAATTTCAGCGCCATGATCTTCACGTTCCAACAGACACCCGCCACACCGACGCCATTATCACCCACCGCGCCGATCGTTCCCGAACAATGTGTGCCGTGGCCATGATCATCCATCGGGTCTCCGTCTCCATTAAAGAAATCGTACCCATAGACGTCATCGACATAGCCGTTACCGTCGTCGTCGATGCCGTTACCAGGAATCTCTCCGGGATTGATCCACATATTCGCCGCGAGATCCTCGTGTTTATAGTCGATGCCCGTATCAATGACGGCCACGGTCACGGACGCGCCGCCTACGCCACTCTCCCAGGCCTCGGGCGCATCGATGTCGGCATTCGGCACGCCCCCTGTCTGGCCCGTGTTATTCATCCCCCAGAGATACGAGAAATAGGTGTCGTTGGGCATACGATATATTTTTTTCAGATAATTGGGCTGCGCGTACTGGATACCCACTGTCTGGTTGAAGCGCATCAACGCGTCCGCCACTGCCACACCTTCCGGCAACTTGACCACTGTCAAACCTGGCACGAGTTTAAATTCGTGGGCGACGCTACCACCGCCTGCTGCTGTCAGGACCTGTGCCCGCACCGTGCTGCCCGTGGAAGCCACGTTGAAGCGTACCAACAGCTCGCCAGCGCGGTACTTCGCGTCTTTCGGCAGCTGGGTGAAGTCGCGTATAATCGCTGGCTTGAGGGTCGCTGGTACGGGTGTGCGTGCCACTTCAGACGCGCCCAACGTAAAATTCATCGTCGTATTAGCCCACGCCGCGTTTCCAATCTGTAGCGTGGTCTGTAGCGTCTGCCTCAGACGATTGGTCACGGTGATAGCCGCTGGAGCCACCTGCACGACCGGCGTCAGAAATACCGCCAACGCTATCGAACGCGTCTGCGTGATCGTTGTCGTAAGGTTGCTGAACACAAGTACGCCACTGTAATCGGCTTGCGGTAGCGCAGCCGCAGCCGCGTTGAACTCCACCCGTACCGAAACAGCCGTGCCCGCTGGCAAGATACCTGAGTCGGGGGTCACACTCACCCAAGCTGGATAATTGACTGCCGCCCAACTGATTGCCGCAGAGGTGTTGTTGCTCACCGTATAAGACTGGTTAGCGGGCGTGAATGGCCCACCAGGCGGCCCACGGCCACTCACTCCCGTCAACGGCTGAACGTGCATATAATCAGAAATGCCGTTTCCCGAAAGCGTCACCGCTACGGCAGGCTTGTCCGCATCATTGCTCTCGATCACGACTGCGGACGTATTCGGCCCCACTACCTGTGGTGCGTAGGTCACGTTGAACGTCAGGTTGCTGCCAGGTGGCACCTCATACGGAAAGGACGGCAGGCCAGTCAAAGAGAAACCTTTATTAGACAAACCTATCAGCGTCGCAACCGCTTCATTGCTAGCGTGCTTATTCTGACCTACATATTCGGGCGGGTTCCAGCCTGCAGGAGCCAGCCGAGAAACCCCTCCAGTATAGGCGAGCACATTATACCAGGCCTGTTCCGCTCCCACAGAGGCTTGACTCACGAATATGGCTTCACCGACAGCAACATCGTCAAAATAATTGACCTGCGCCACGCCAAAGTTCTGACTCAATGCCGCAAATCCCACGCGTCCCTTTCCTGAAATACTACTGTCGGTTCCTCTCCATGCCAAGTTTCCGTTGAAGTAAACCTCGATGAGAGGACCTCGGTTGTTCACGAAAATCGTATTGGCAGCGGTTCCGGTGTTCAGGAACGGCGACACCGTCCACTCCTGAAGCATCGACCATGCGCCGCCCACGGTTTTGCCTACATAAAAATACCCTTCTCCCGAGATCCCGATATCATAACCCGAACCCGCGTATGGCATTACCCAACTGAAATCTGGGCTAGCCCGTAAGATCACGACTTGAGCCCCTGTCATTCCTCCGGTTCGCCGAAGTATGGCACGAACAGCACAGTCCTGCCATTCCTCTCCCCCGTAAATGGACTGCATCTCGACATCGGAAATCAGATCCTGAGCTCGATACTCGCCTCCGACCACTTCCCACTGGGCAGCCGTCATCTCCGCCCATCCCTGTGCTTGTCCATCGTTGAAGTTTTCTTCATACCCGCCTGAAGTAATGTTCGAGATGACGAGCGGATACGTCAGGTCTGTGTTGCTGACGGTGACCTGCTCGGTGCGCGACAACCCCACAATCACTTGGCCAAACGGCATGTTCGTGTCGCTGTTGGGTTCAATGGAATCCGTCACGTTGATCTTTCCCGGAATGGCCAGCACCGTGAGGGATACCCATCTCGAGTTCGTGCACCCAGATGCTGGATTGGCAAAAACCACCGTTCCTTGATATTGTCCTAATGAGAGGGCGTTTGCTGCGGAACTGAATGCCACCGACACGGTCGCCGTCGCGCCAGCCGCTAGCGTGCCGCCCGGCGAGGAAACCGTGAGCCATTCGGACGTTGTTGCGGCCGTCCACGTAAACGATGCCGAACCGCCATTGATAATCAAGTACGTCTTGTTCGTCGGCGAAAAAGGTCCGCCCTCGTATCTCCGAGCGGTTAGATCGCCGCCGGGCACAACCCGCATGCCGTCGGTGGACATTCCTTGGATACAAACGTCGTCAATGTTCCAACCCGAATACGTATCCGCGCTATCTGTCGGCCCCATTTGCCATCGGAGATAAACGGTGCGCTGGCCCGCTGCGAACGGAAGGCTGTAAATACAATTCGTCCAAGACGTGTCTTGCAAAGACGAGTCAACATTGTTCCAAACATTGCTCCAGACGGTCCCGTCCGTACTGCCCTGAATCGTTGCGTGATCGTACGTCGATCTTTCCACGCCGAGCCACCGCTGGAAGGAGAGCTGGATATTATCGTAATGCGAGCAGTCGATGGCGTGGGTCGTAAGGGCGTAAATCGGCATATTGTTCGAATAAGCCCCCGCCAAATTGTATCCGTAAACCTTGGTTCCCGTGGCTCCGGCTGACGGATCGGTTCCAAGTCCAAGAGGCGTCCCGTACGCCCACTGCCCTTCGGTGGTCCAACCTGGGTCAGTATCCAGATTAAACGTATAGACCGCGGGGGGATGTACCCGCAAAACGACAGACCGGATTTCGGAAACCGAGGATGCGGTGTTTGTGAAGACCAGCGTGTCCGCATATTCTCCAACACGTTGTCCCAGCGCGGTACCGTTAGGCGTAACCGTCACCGTCTGTGTCCCGAATGCGGGAATGGAACCGCTCGCGGGCGAGATACTCACCCAGGCCGGCAGGTGACTCACCCCCCAGCCCGCCGCCGTGGAGCTGGCGTTCATGAGCGTGAAGACAAAGGTCGAGGGCGAGAATGGACCACCCTCAAGACCGAAGAACGACGGGCCACTTTCTGGCGTGACTGTGACCAACTGTATACCCACAGCATCCCACGCCGCGCCCACGGAACCTGCCCAGGTCGGGTTCAGATCTTGGGCGGCCGACAGCCACGCATCCCGCACCGCGCGGTAGTCTGTATGATCCGTGCAGTAGACCGTCAGTGCCCGGTACGCCACCTTCTCAGCGTTCGTAATTCCGATTCCCGTGACCTGATAGGAAAGGCTATCGTTTGTGCCGCTTCCGCCTTCGCAGAGCAAATAAAAGAAAAAATTCTGAACGCCCGAGTTATAATGCACGCCCCCGTTGTCGCCTGTGCCGTAATACCAGTACGTCCCTTTATATCGGGTCGCCTGCTCGTTGCCTGCGCCAACCGTGGCGGGATTGGCAGGGTTCCGGAGGTCGCGCAGTGCTGTCGTCTCCAGCCAACTGTCCTCACCGCAAAGCCAATCAGCTTGGCCGGGCGTCCGAGCTGGATAACTCGCGCGCCCGTCTTTCTGGCTGAAGAATTCGACACAACTGCCGAAGATATCGGAAAAGGATTCGTTCAGGGCACCTGATTCGTTGTAATAAATGAGGTTAGCCGAGTAATCGGTCACCGCGTGGGTGTATTCGTGGCCGGCGATGTCGAGCACCGCCAGACTGTTCGCAGAAAGACCATCTCCGTCACCAAAGTAAAAGGCGCTGCCATCCCAATAGGCATTCACATAATCAACACCCTCGTGCACATTCGCGCGGGCAAAGGCACCCGAACCGTCGAAACTGTTTAACCCATGCACTTGGGTGAAATACCGCTGGATCTGCTCGAAACTGGATGCAGCCGACATTTCCGCGCGATCCGATACGCCCCAGTCACTCGTTGTACGGTAGGCGTATGTATTGAAATCAGAATAGCTGTTGGTTGTCGCCACATTGTAGACGCACCAGTTCAGGGTTTTGTTATAGAGGTAATAGCTCCCGCTGTTTTCATTCCACCCGGGTACATTTGTCACTGCGCCGCCTTCACCTGCCAAGATGCTACCTGTGATCACGGAGTTCGTTCCATTACTCGTGGGTGGGGCGATCCTCTTGATGTCGTTGTAACGAAGCAGTATCTTGCCCTGCAGACCGTCTATCCAGAAGCGCCACCGGCCAGGGTTCGCGCCCGGGACGCGGTAAGAAAGCGTGATTTCATAAGCCAGTCGTGGCTCGGTATCATGTGCGAACACAACCAGTTCGGGTGCCTTCGTAAGCGTTCCAACCGGATTTTCAAGACCCTTCAAATCCGCTTGTGCAATCTGAATGGCATCCTCGGCAGTAATCGAGGGGATAACGCTCACGTTGATGTCAGGCACATATTGTCCGTTGACCTCGTAAGCCTGGCCTTTCTTGTTGAAATGTACCGCCAGTTCGCCACCCACGACCCTCAGCCCTTGGTGCGTCTGGTTAACTCTGACATGATGAAAGCCAAGGGCGTCTGGTTCAACTTTCCTAACGGTAAACTCCTTTTTCGCATCCTTAATCCGGTAAAAAGAAGCAAGATTATCGAGAACCGCAACAGAATCGTCCTGATAGGCTCCCGCACCTCTCAAAGAAAGACCCTTACCTCCAGAAAAAGCCTGGCGTTGACCTAAATTTGTGCCACGGATGGATGAGGGAGTACTCAACTGAGAATGCCATACGACCTTGACCCCTAGCTTGCTCCCTGTTTCGGCGGCGCTTAGTTGACCAGCCGACAGCACGCGAGTCATAAGATTTGTTTGCTGGCGCACACCAACATCTAACAAAGATGCTTTGTCACCAGTATTTCGAAACGCATAAGCTGGCAAGACCATCAGCCCGAGTAGAAACAACTCAGTCAGTGTAAGTATTCCTCGGTAGCTCCATTGTCTGAATTTAAATTTTAATCCAAACGTTTTCAAGCTCATCCTCCTCGCCTATAACTTCCGTTATTTTACCAGATGTTGAAAAGCGTGGGGATCCATTTTTCAGCTCTCAGGCATTCGAAAAGTTTCCACAATCCAAAAAACCAGACCCATAACATGGCATTACCCACATGACTTCTGAAGATACGCGGATCAACCATATACTGTTCTGGCTCACAGAAATGCTTAAAACTTGGAAAATAGCGAGGGGTCTTTTCACAGTAATTTCTAAAGGCTTCCCCATGAATCTCTAAAAGACGGTTCTCTTCCTTCTTGATGGTAAAGGGATAATACAGGATAAACGCGATGATAAATATAAGTGGAATGGTCAATGTCGCAGACCCCAACCCCATGCCAATGACTCCCAGGAATGAAAATAGATACAGCGGATTACGACAGAGCGAATAGGGACCCGCCGTGACAAGTTTCTGTGTCTTATATCCCGCGATGTACAACATACACCACAAACGACCACAGGCTGCAACCGAAACCAAGATCAGTCCTAAACCAGTCAAAATTGCACCTGTCACCGGACTGGCTAAAGCCCATCTGCTCCCGCAGAATGCCACACAAGCAAATACGATAATTCCCGCAACACGTGATAACCTCGTACGAATTCGTTCAATCACTTTTTTTTCTGTCGCCATGAGTGTTCCTTATTATCTTAAACCTGCCATAGAATGTTTATATCTTATACGAGGGAGCGGGAGTTGGGCAAGAGCAGATTGGGTGCAATTTAAAAATAGCGTCAATTGACAAACTAAGTTAGACCCTCCGTATTCGGAAAGGTCTAACTTAC
>JBAXOG010000071.1:0-24439 GCA_037133395.1 bacterium
CTCTTCCATATTGCACCTTTTAAATGCGAACTTTTAAGATAGACACTGTACTAGTGCGACGCTGACATTTGACAACAGCGGTTCAAACGCCCGGCTTAACCAGATCAGCACCAGCACGAACAGCACAGTTTCCGCACCGATCCTGCTCAATAGTCCGCTGGATATCGCCAACGCGTCCGGCAACACCTTGACCTTGTCGGGTACGATCACGAACACCTCCGGAGGAACGGTGACCCTCAGCAATCAAGGCACGGGCAGCGGGAGCGTTACCATCAGCGGCGTGATCAAGAACAGTGATTATCCGATCTCGGTGACGCAGAACAGCGCCACGTCCAAGCTGACGCTTTCCGGCGCGAATACATATAGCGGCACGACGACCATCAGTGCCGGCACGCTGGCATTGACGGTAGCAACGGCGGTCGGCGGCTCAGCCAGCATCGTGATCATGGCAGGGGCGACATTTGACGTATCGGCAGTGACGCTCAGCATTAAAGGCTCCGCCCCGGTTCAGACGCTGGGGTGCGGCAGTACGAGCGGCACGGCGATCGTGAACGCCACGGGCCGGACGCTGACGCTCGCGTCGGGCGCCCTGCTCGCGTTCCAGGCGGACGGTACATCCGTATGCAAAATGGTCGTGACCAACAATCTGACCCTGAACAATAACGTGGTGACCGTCAATGTTAATGGCTCTGCGCTGGCGCAGGGAACCTACCGACTGTTGGAGTGTACCGGTACATTGACCGGGGTTGCGTGGCCAGATGCGGTGATGACGGGAATGCCGCTGAGCACGGGCTGTTTAGGATTCATCCAGACGACTGCGGGCACGTCCGGGTATATGGAACTGGTCGTGCTGAAAGCACCCGTTTTCACCGGCGGCAGTTATGACGGCTTTGATACGCGTTCTTTCTTGAACAGCGAGATCCCGACGAAAAAGGGTACGCTGGTCTCGTTCTTTTAAGTGAATGGAGAGACGGAATGACAGTACAAACCAACAATTACACGAAAACGAGGAAAACATGATGAAGCTTACAAAACGATTGATGAACACGTTGGTTGCCTTCGCCTGTGTGTGCCTGTGTACACATACCGCGTTGGCGAATAATCTGACAATCACGAACGAAACCCTGCAAGTCGGCGAAACCGGCTACACGTTTGTCAAAGCCGATATCCGCTGGGATAATTCGTGGAAGACCTCCTGGACGGAAACGCGTGTCACGCCCAACGTGACCGTCACGAACTGGGATGCGGCGTGGATCTTTGTGAAGTACCGCGTGGCGACCAACGGCGCCCCGTGGCAGCACGCGTCGCTGAGCACGAACAACAGCGAGCATATCGCGCCCAGCCAGGCGACGATTAATGTCGGCCTCAGCACCAATGCCGCCGGGACGAACTTTGGAACCGGCGTGTTCCTCTACCGTTCGGCTGAGGGCCGTGGCTCGTGGAGCAATACTGTGAAACTGCGGTGGAACTATGAGCAGGACGGGGTGTCCAAGACCGACAAAGTGGATGTCAGCGTGCAAGCCATCGAGATGGTGTACGTGCCGCAGGGTTCGTTTTATGTGGGGGACGGGACCGCGACCAGTATTGAGGGCCAGTTCTGCAGCAGTAATAACGGGGCAGTACCTTTCCAGATAACCAACGATAATTACACCATTACACTCGGAGGTGGCGGGGCCGGAAGCCTCGGCAACAACAATGCGTCGGGGATGGTTACGGCGGCGGCTGACGATTTCAACGATATCACAAGCACGAACTTACCTGGGGCTTTTCCGAAGGGCTACAATGCGTTTTACTGCATGAAGTATGAGATCAGCGAGGGGCAGTGGATCTCTTTCTTTAACATGCTGACAGACAGCCAGAAGACAACCCGGGACATTACGAGTAGCACCGGTAAGAACACTTCCGAAGTGACTAATCGAAACACTGTGGCTTGGACTAATGCAAGTGTTGACGCAACAACGGCGGCGCCAGACCGAGCCTGTAACTATCTGAATTGGTCGGACGGAGCGGCGTATGCCGACTGGGCGGGATTACGGCCTATGACGGAGATGGAATTTGAGAAGGCGTGTCGAGGGCCGTTGACGCCGGTAGTGAATGAATATGCGTGGGGAACTGCGACTTATAAGGCGATCACGAATTTCTTTGGGACCGACGGCAGTGGGACCGAGACGGCGTTGCCTGCGGATGCGAACTGTTCTTTTGCCAATATGGGGCCGGTACGGTGCGGGATCTTCGCTACAGCAACATCGGGCAGAACAGCGTCAGGAGCATCGTATTGGGGAATCATGGAGATGAGCGGCTGTCTCTGGGAAAGACCCGTGACGGTGGGGAATACGACCGGACGAGCGTTTACGGGGGCGTTAGGGGATGGCAAGTTGTCTGCCGCCGGTGATGCGAATGCAGACTGCTGGCCTGGCACCGATGCAATCGGCGCCGGGCACCGTGGTGGTTATTGGTACGATTCGTCAGTTCGTCTTCGGATGTCTGATCGTGTCGGCGCCGCTTGGCGGATCTATACTCGGAACAAACAGTATGGGTTCCGCGCCGCCCGCCAGGCGCCGTCAGGGGGACAATGAGAAGAGGAGCTTAGTGAAGGGGGAGAAACGCTGCGCGTCCTCGGGCCCGCAGCCCGTGGCACTATGATCAGAGTATTCTAAGTTGTTGCTAACACAAAAGTTAACACGCAGGTGAAACATTCTTGAAAAGGAGTATTCAATGAGACAGATACCAGTCATGATGATAACCGCGCTGACAGTGGGAATTCTGTCGGCCGCACAGGAACCGGGCATCAGCGAGGCTGCACAACAGTCCCGGACGCTTCCGATGGAGGCCCGACGGCTGACGACGGTCGATGTCGTGAAGGCGGGAGCCGATCCGGCGGGTTTGGTGTTGAGCACCGCGCCGATCCAGTCCGCTATCGATCATGTTGCGGCGGGCGGCGGGGGTGAAGTGATTGTCCCCAAAGGTGTCTACCGGGTGACCGCTCTGGTGCTCAAGAGCGGCGTGACGCTGCGGCTGGAAGAGGGGGCCGTGTTGCGGCCGAGCCGCGACTCGGCGGACTACGTGGGGCAACTCCCGACCGTGGGCGCCGAAGGCGCCACCAACATCGCGGTGATCGGCAAGGGCGTGATCGAAGGCGGCGGAGACTGCTTCTACCAACCGACAGGCAAGCCGATGAGGAACAAGCGGCCGCAATACGTGATCCACTTCAACCGCTGTAAGGGCGTTCTCATCGAGGACGTCACGCTGCGCCACAGCATGTTATGGACCTGCCGTCTGACCGTGTGCGAGCAGGTGGTGATCCGCGGGGTGACCATCCGAAACCGGTCGGCTGCCGTGCAGCACTACTCCGACGGCATCGATCTGGTCTGCTGCAGCTCCGTGCTGATCGAAAAGTGCGACATCGAGACAGGTGACGACGGCATCTGCCTCAAGAGCGAACTCGACAAGACCGTGCCAAGGGAACAACATCCCGTCATGACCAACATCGTGGTGCGCGACTGCGTGATTGCCACCACCTGTAACGCGACGAAGATCGGTACCGAGACGATTGGAGATATCAATGATGTCCTCTTCGAGCGCATCACCGTGCGCAAGCACCGCGAGCCCGAAGGCAAGACCGCTGTCCCGTCCGGCGTCTGCGTCGCGGCGATCAGCCTGCAGTCCAACGACGGCGCGAAGGTGCGTAACATCACCTGCCGCGACTACACGATTGAGGATTGCTACGCGCCCGTCTTCATCCAGCTGCAGGACCGTGATTCGCACCGGCCCTCGGATATCGGTGCGCTCGGGGATATCGTGATTGAGCGGCTCACCTGCGCTCGCGCGCTCGATGCGTCTCAGATCAACGTCAGCGAGGGCGGGCGGCTCGGCAAGATCACGCTGGCCGATTTCGATGTGCGCACCCAGGGGAAGGGGATCGTGAAGCCGAGGACTCCGGGACGTCCCAAAGGAGGATATCCGGATGCCCATAAAAACGGCGTGATGCCGGCCTTCGGACTGTTCGCGCGTGATGTGGATGGGCTCGAGCTACGTGGTAAAATGACATTCAAGGACGAGGGCGGCAGCGGTCGCGAAGCGGTGGTGCTGGAGGGTATGCCGGGGGCGACGATGTCGGCGGAGGCGGCCAAGATCAAGCCCGTGGCGGACGCAAAACCGGCTTCGGCAAACGATCCGTCAACGCCGCAGAAAATAAACAACGGAGAAGTTTCTCGTCAACGGTAAGCTGCTTCTAGCGGTGGCAGGCGGAACCCTGAAAGTAGCAGCAGCTGTTACACTCCGGAGCGGTCTGCACAAGGTCAGTGTATTCTAAGTTGTTGCTAACACAAAAGTGAACGCGCAGGTGAAACAATCTTGAAAAGGAGCGATTACATGCCGGCACGTGCGAGCCAGAATGCTGCGGCTTGGCTGTTGTTAGCCCTGTTCATCAGTGCCGGCCCCAGCCTCGCTGCTGAGGCGACCGAGACTGACGGGAAGGAAGCCCCTCCTGCGAAGCACCCGATTTCCGGCCCCTATACCGTTGAGCTGGGACGTCCGGACGGACGCGTGGTGCCCAGGATTATCGGTGCCAGCACGAGCAGTTTCTCGTCAAAGGCTCCGTCTTCCATCGACTACCTCGAGTGGAGCGGCATCACCCACCTGCGCGAATGGAGCCGGTTCACGGATCCTTCCCAAAGGGGGGCGGAGGGGATCGGAACCTACGAGGATTTCAAGACGGCGGTCGATGCGATCCGCAAGGAGCCCCTGCGACAGGGCACGGCTAACGACGTCTATATCGACTGGAAGCAAGAGGAGGAGGCATTTCGAGAGCTCGCATCTGCCATCAAGGTTCTGTCTCCGTTGGGAATCCAGCTGCTCTTGACCAACACGACCATGGTCGGGGGCAAGCTGTCCGACTGGAAGGCGAAGTTCGTTTACTGGCGGAGCTGGTATGCCTATGTCTACTACTTCGCCTCCAAGCACGGGGTGGAGATCTACCAGATGGCCAATGAGCCCGACTATCGCTGGGAAGGAAAGGATGAGGAAGAGAAGGCGAAACAATGGGTAGAACTCTTCCGGGTCGCCAGCGACGCCATGCAGGCCGCGATGGCAGATGTGAACCGGGATCACGGAACCCGGCTCAAGCTGGCCGTCAGCGGCCCGGTGACCGCCGGTGATAAACTCACCTCCTTTGGCAAGGTAGCCCTGGATAACGTGCACACCGATCTTCAGGGCAAACCGGAATCTGGCCGGTGGAACCTGCACCACTACGATTATCACCAGTATACATCCAGTGCCGACAAGAACGTGACGAGTGTCCTGAGCGTGCGAAAGGCCTTGAATGCGGCAACCCCGGACCACACCATCCCGATCACCTTGTCCGAGGTGAATGTTATTACCGGCTCGAAAGCAAGCAGCAAGGGGACGGATCTCAGTGACATCGGGCGCGGCACGAGTGTTGCCGCCATGCTGCAGGCCTTGACGACCCTTGGAAATGACGGACTTACGGCGGAGGGAGGTTTCTGGCTCTTCAAGTGGGGCACCGTTCTGCGCGCTGGTAGCAATCTGACGCGGAGTAATGGCAACGGCGCGTGCTATGTGGACACGACGAACCCTCCGAATAACTTCGGTGGCGTCCTGCTTGGCGGCGCCGTCTTCCAGATGTTTGCGACCCACTTCAGTGGTCAGAAACCGCTCCTGGCTCTGAAGGAGTGGAATGCCGAAGGCATGAGAACCATGGCTTGCCATGACGCGGAGAGGCGGGCCTACAGCGTGTTCGGACACATTCCCCCGGAACGGGGAGACGGGCCGGTGCGGATTGATCTGAGCAAGCTGGAGACACCGGCGGGGGCTCATGCAACCCTTCAGCTCGTCGACCAGTACAATGTGGGGCAGATCACGCAAATCCTGAAGGTGGGCGAAGACAGGATACTTGCCTTTCAGCCATCCGGAGCTACAGCCTGGCACCTGCACGTCCCTGCGGGACCTGTAGCGACCCGATTGCACAAGACCTTCCCGGTTGGCGATACCTGCGTGACCGTTGGTTCCAAGGCAAACCACGGCACGGACCCCGTCCTGAAGGTATCGACGCACCACGCGGAGCAGAACAAGCGGAATATTGCGCTCATGCGCTTCAACCTTCCTGACAAAAAGGAGCCGGATACTCGGGTACTCCTCTCTCTTTCGGGAAGGAACGCCGGACGAGACCCAGGGAAACGCGAGATTCTTCATGTCTATCTGCTGGATGACGAGTCCTGGGACGAGAAGACGGTCACATGGGAAAATGCGCCCGGCGTCGGGAAGTACCCGAAGGATGGCGAGTGGCTCAAGACCGATGGCAGCGGCCCCATGGTAGCCATTGAAGACAACTATGGCGGCGTGAAGCCCGGAACCGGGCTGGGACTCTGCGGAAAGTTCATCGGCCAGCTCTCTTTCCACAAGGGTTCCTGGCAGCAGATGCACCTCGATGTGACCCGTGCGCTGGAGATGAACACCTTCAAGAAAGGAAAGAGTTCCGCCACCTTCCTGATTGCCCGGATTGTGCGCTATGACGTCAACAAATTTCAGGAGAGCAAAGCCAATGACTACCACCTTGGGGAATACCACTACGATGACCGGCTTGTGGAGATAGCGAGCCGTGAGCATGGAGACGAAGCCCTGCGACCGCACCTTTTGACGATCGACGTTTTGGAGTAATTGTTTAAGGAGAGAGAACATGATAAAAAGCCTCTTCGTTGTTTCCTTGTTTGTTCTTGCATCCTTGGCGTCCACCGCGGCGCCGCTGGACGATGCGTGGGCCAACCAGCCGATAGACGCGCGCCTCCGTTCCTACTGGTGGTGGCTCAACGCCAACGTCACCAAGGCCGCCATCACCCAGGATTTGGAGGGGATGAAGGCGAAGGGGTTTGCCGGCGCGGTGCTCTTCGACGCCGGGGGCGCGAGCCAGGATGGCAACGATGACGTTCCGGCCGGCCCGTGCTTCGGCACGCCTGCCTGGCGCGAACTCTACCTGCACACGCTCCGTGAAGCCAGCCGGCTCGGGCTGGAGATCAGCCTGAACATGCAGAGCGGCTGGAATGTCGGCGGCCCCATGGTCACGGCCGATGATGCACCCAAAAAACTGGTGTGGACGGAACAGCGCGTAACCGGCGGCAAGAACGTGTCCGTCAAAGTCCCGCAGCCGAAGGCGAAGGACGGCTATTACCGCGACCTTTTCGTGCTGGCCTGGCGCGGACAGGAACGGGCCTCGGCCTTTGCCGGCCTTTCTGCCAGTTCCGAACAGTCCGGGCATGGCGCGAAGGACGCCCTTGACGGTAACAGCGACTCGTTCCAACTTTCCGGAGCCGCGGGCCCGCTCACCGTAACTGATGCGGCCATGCGTCGTCCGCCCATGCAGAACCAAAAGGAGAAAGCGCTGCTCAAGGCGCTCGTCCCGAGTTCCGCTCCGAAGACCGACCTGCTGTTCGCCGACTTTCCCGCCGCCGCGGGCGAGGAGGACGCGCGCGCCGACGGTGTGCTCGACCTCACGTCCATGTTCGACGCCAACAGCGGCACGCTGGCGTGGGACGCCCCCGCCGGCGACTGGATCGTGCTGCGCCTAGGTTGTACGCTCAACGACCACTGCCGCGTCTCGACATGTAGCAAGGCTTGGGAGGGCTATGCGCTCGACCCGTTCGACGCCGGTGCGTTCATCCGTTACTGGGACGCCGCCGTCGAGCCGCTCCTCACCGCGGCTGGTCCGATGGTGGGTAAGACGTTGAAATACCTGCACACCGACAGCTGGGAGGTGGAGGTCGCGAACTGGACGCCGACCTTGCGCGAAGAATTCAAAAAACGCCGCGGCTACGACCTGTTGAACTGGCTGCCGGTGGTCACCGGCCACATCGTCAACAACCGCGACCAAAGCAATCGCTTCCTGCATGACTTCCGCAAGACGATGGGCGACCTGGCGATCGACAATCATTACCGGATCTTCCGCGACCGCGCCCACCAGCACGGCCTGCTGATCCATCCGGAGTCCGGCGGCCCGCACGCCGTGCCGATTGACGCACAACGCTGCCTCGGCTGGGATGACGCGCCGATGAGCGAATTCTGGGCCTGGTCGTGGAAACACCGCATCGGTGATGACAACCGTTTTTTTGTCAAGCAACCCGCCTCTGCCGCGCACACCTACGGACGCAAACTCGTATTTGCCGAAGGGTTCACCACCATCGGCCCGCATTGGCAGGAAAGGTTGTGCGACAACCTGAAGCCGGCGTTTGACAAGGCGTTGTGCGAAGGGCTGAACGTGCTGGTCTGGCATGCGTTCGTCTGCTCGCCGGACGAGACGGGGATTCCCGGTCAGCAGTATTTTGCCGGGACGCACCTCAACCCGAAGGTGACCTGGTGGTCGCGTTCCGATGCGTTCTTCACTTACATCAATCGCTGTCAGGCGATGCTTCAGCAGGGGTTGTTCGCTGCGGACGTGGCCTATTACTACGGTGACCATGTACCGAATTTCACCCAGCACAAGAGCGTGGATCCCGCCCATGTCCGCCCCGGCTACGACTACGACGTGCTTACGGAGGAGAACATGCTCACCCGCGTTGCCGTCCGCGACGGCCGGATTGTGTTGCCCGACGGCATGAGCTATCGCGTGCTCGTCCTGCCGGACCGCACCCTGATCTCGTTGCCGGTGCTTCGGAAGCTCAAGGAACTGGTAGTGGCCGGCGCGACGGTGGTCGGGCCGAAACCGGCTGAGTCTGGCTCGCTTCAGGACTTCCCGCAGTGCGACGCCGAGATTCGCGCGCTGGCGGACGAGTTGTGGGGCGGCAAGACTGGCAAGGGGAGGGTCATCACCGGCAAGGCCGCCCGCGAACTCCTGCTTGCCGATGGCATCCAGCCGGATTGCGAACTGGCCTCCGACAACCCCAAGGCCCAGCTCGATTATATCCACCGCACGGCGGACGGCGCGGAGATCTATTTCGTCGCCAACCGCGCCCCGGTCGAGGTGGATGTGCGTGGCACCTTCCGCGTCACCGGCAGGGTGCCGGAACTGTGGGATGCGGTGAGCGGCGGGAAAACATTCGCTGCCGCCTATTCCGAGGCCAATGGCCGCACGACCCTCCCGCTCACCTTGCCGCCGTGCGGTTCCATGTTCGTTGTCTTCCGCGCCCCGGCCGCCGCGCATCCCGCCACCGCGTCGGACAACCGTGCGAAGTTCGCCACGCTCAAGGAACTGGCCGGCCCGTGGACCGTCAAATTCGATCCGAATTGGGGCGGCCCGGCCGCCGTGGAATTCGCCACGCTCACAAGCTGGACCGAACGCGCGGATCCGGGGATCAAATACTATTCCGGCACCGCTACTTATGTGAACGGCTTCATCCGGCCGGCCGCGACGCGGGTATGGCTCGACCTGGGCGACGTCCGCGAGCTCGCCGAGGTGCGCGTGAACGGCAAGCCGTGCGGCATTGTCTGGACGACGCCGTTCCGCGTGGAAGTCACCGGCGCGCTGAAACCCGGCGAAAATACGCTGGAGGTGGACGTGGTGAATTTTTGGCCGAACCGCATCATCGGCGACGCCTGCCTACCCAAAGACAAACCGCACTTCACCCAGACAAACGTTCGCAAACTTACCGCTAAGACCGAACTCACCCCTTCCGGCCTGCTCGGCCCGGTGCGCCTGCTGAAAGCCTTGTCTGTCCCCTTGTCACACTAACATATCGCTAATTCGGGTTATCAAAATACGCGGCCAGCGAATAGACGCGGTCGTTGACGGGCTTCATGGCGTAGAGCAGTTCGGTGTAGGGAACATAACGCGCATTGACGATGCCTTTGTTCGAGTCGCGGTTCGAGGGATCAGCCTTGGTATCCTCGGGGTCATTGTCCATGTATTTGAACCAGTGCCAGCCCACGCACACTTTGGATTCAAGCAGGCCTAAAACAAAGTTCTGATAGAACAGCCCGCGATCACGCTGCGTTTTCACCAACCAGCCGGCGCCGGTGGTGTTGCCCAAGCCAGAATCCATGCCTTTGGCGTACCATTCGGTGATCATGATCGGCTTGCCGGATTCCCGCGCCCACATGTTCAACCTTTCGGGATCGGGCGTCCAGGCCCGGTAATAGTTGACAGAGACGACGTCGAGATATTTTCCGGCTGTCTTGAAGACCTCCGGGTAGCGTAGCGCGCTCCCATGAAAACGCGATCCAAGGTAGAGATGGTTGGGATCGTATTTCTTGATGGCCCGGGAAACGGCTCCAAAATACCGGTCCACGATGAGGGCGAGGAATTCGGCTTTATCGGCTTCGGTGATGTCTTTCACCGAGGCGTTGGCGCCATGCCGTGAGCACAGCCAGGCCAGGGCGGCCTGGTGGCCCGGATCATTTTCCGGAAGCGTCAGGTAACCCTTGAGCGCCTCGTGTTTCAGCGGCATTTCATTGTCGGAAAAATGGCCGAGCAGCCAGGGATCGTTCTTGGCGGCGGCCATTTGCCGGGCGTGGTCGTCGCAAAATTTTTCAAAGTCGGGGTCAAAGACAAAGATGCAGTCATTGGTATAACCGGTATGGCCTGGCTGCTGGTAAGTTCCGCCGCGCTGCTTGCCGTAGCTCGACATGAAATTCCAGACCCGAGTGTAGGCCAGTCGCGGTGTAGCGGTACTCAAAGTTTGCGTGTCCGTCCAGGCTCCGGTCCCATTAAATCCATGCTCGCGCAAGAAGGAGGCGGTGCCCGACGCCCACTGCTTTTCTCCTCCAAACTTTTCCTTCATGGCTTTCAGTGCGCCGGGTGTCTTGCCTGCCGAAACAGATACGACGGCCTTATGAAGAAATAGGCACCCTTCCGGATCCACGAGCCACCAGCGCTCGCCGACGTTCTTTGCATAGAAGAATCCCTTGGCTTCCACCTTATGGGAGAGTAGGCCGCCATACTGGCTAAAGCCCGTGTCTATCTTGGCGCGAACCGAGTGCGGAAGTTGTTCGATGGTGCGGGTCGGATAGGCTTTCCACTTTTCCCCGGGTTTGGTGGCCACGTCCACCGTCAACGACGAAACCGGGGTGCTGTCAGCCGCGCAAGCGGTCGCAGCACAACGCAACAGGGCCAGGCACACCATCAGGCGCAAAAACATCCATTTCATATAATGATTTTACAGTATGGCGGGCTAGGCCGCAAGTGCCAATTGTTGACCGTGCAGATGTAAGACCTGTTGCTTTTTCAACTAAAATGAATCACGCCCAGTGGGTGTTTTTCGCGTTTGACATTCGGGATCAATAAAAGTATGCTATGGAATAATTCTTTATTAACAGGATTGGATAAAAATGGCTTTTCTTAAGATTGTATCCGGAACACGAGCAGGCGAGCAGATTTTCCTGGATCAGGCGGTGTTGCGTATTGGACGCCGCGACGGGAATGGCTTGATTATCTCCGACCCTTCTATTTCGGGAGCTCATTGCGAGATTGAGAAGAGTGAGACAGGTTATATTTTGCGCGATCTGGGATCCACAAATGGTACGCGGGTGAATGGCGAAGCGGTGACCGTATCGGGGCTGTTCAGAAATGACGTGATTCATGTCGGGGATGTTTCGATGATCATTGATGGCGATGACATCTCTCAGACGCGTGTGGGGGATACGCAGAAACTTTCACGCACCTCCATTGTGATCCCAACGCATTCACCGACTTCCATTAAGGCGCCAGCGGATCTCTTTGTAAAGAAGACCAATAGCAACAGAATTTG
This sequence comes from bacterium, assembly GCA_037133395.1. Classification (GTDB taxonomy): domain Bacteria; phylum Verrucomicrobiota; class Kiritimatiellia; order RFP12; family UBA1067; genus CAIZQW01. The sequence continues at coordinate 11,691 of JBAXOG010000071.1, forward strand.
GATTGTGATTATTGTTGTGCTATTGATGGTGATCGCGGCGTTGCTCTTCCTCTTCCTGCGAAAGTATTTTTTTGGTAGCTAAGGCGAATTACAGCATCCATTCTTGAAGGCGTTCCTTGGGTAACGGGGGAACGCTTATTTCTTTTGTGAGAGAGGGTGCTTGTATCCGCACGATAACTTCGGTGCGTGTGCCACGATCGCCGTACGCCGCGCAAAGGGTCGCTGCGGCAAGAATATCTTCATCGTACGCACCATGCGGAAGTAAGGCGGTCGGACCTGGAACATTGACCGTATAAAGCAACACATCGTCATCTCTTGACAACTTTTTAATCGCTGCATTATCGCGCACGTCGCGACCGACAATACATTTCGCGCCTTTGGGCATCCGGAAGTGGCGACCGTAAAGTAACAACCAAATAAGCCGGTCATCCGCCAGCCCCTCGTGTGATTTTAAATCGGCAAGTTTTCTGCAGAAGCCCTTTTCCGTCAGAAGGCATCCACCGGCTGGCGATGGATATTCAAGGAGCTCATATTTTTGGGCCAACTCCATCTGAGGTTTGCGGGAACGGCCATTCAAATCAAACAAGCGGCCTCGGTCCACACGACCATCCATTTCAGGCACGGTTGGCTCAAGGTGGCGCGCGCTGAGTGGACGGAGCAACAGCCCGTTTAGTCCTGCATCGTGTGCGACCGTTTCCAGGGAACGACGCGTCTGAGACATCGGGCGCTGATTCAACACCTCGCCCGTGGCGACAAAATCAAACCCCATCTCTTTCATCATCTCCCCGGCCCGCTTAATCATGCGGGCATGGCAGTCGATGCACGGGTTCATGGCCCCGCCGAAGCCATGGCTGGGCGCTTCTACGAGACTGACAATGTCCTTGATGAAGGGCACGATGTGTAGTTTTACGCCGAGCTTCTCGGCGGCCTTCTTAGCGGCTTCAATCTTGAAGAAGGGACTCGAAAAGACAACGGCTTCTACATGGATCCCCTGTTCGCGCAGGACACAGATGGCGAGCTGACTGTCCAGTCCGCCAGACAGGAGATTAAGCGAGCGGACTGGTTTAGGGGATTCTTCGGGAGTGTTCATTCGTGGATTTCCTTCAGCGCGAGTATGCCATAAGCCGTTGCCCGGATGCGCGCAGTCATCATGCGGACATGAGAATCAGGGAGAGGGTCAATGCAAGGTGCGTGAGTCGCTTCCCAGTATGCGCCTCCTGCAGCATTTCTGCGCAGGGAGCAAATGAGGAGATTAGCAAAATCGTTTCGCCAGTCCAGCGCTTCTGTGTTTCGCAACAGGATGCCCTTGCAGGACTGATTGATGGCGTGACTCAACCGCCATAAGGTTTCTGGTTCGCAGCGTAGGGGTGGATAATTTGTGATACAGACGTCAAGAAAGGCCTGCACCTGATTTGTCTGCGCCGATAACCCAGCCGTGGTTGCCCAAGTCAGCACATTGGTAGAAGACCCCGTACGTTCAAGCGCAAGCTGGACGAGTGCGCAGGTTTGCGTCTCAGTGTTCGCAGGGGGATTTTCACGCAACCATATCCGCGCAAGGCGTATGGCATGGTCTGCCTCCTGTGCGATGGAGGTGTCAAGTGACGCACCTTTCTGCCGAATAACAGGTAATTCAATAGACTGTGCTAATACAGTCGTATGTGCTCCTAAAAGGAACAAAAAAAGGCGATTCGTTATGGACAGAAAGCAGTTCATAGTCTATTCTGTTAAATGGCTTTCATTTTAGCGTGTTTAGCGCAGAAATGGAAGTCGTTAGTGGGGGGCGATTCAAAATAGTTGAAGACGCCTCGGGTGACAATAACTTTGAATGGTTTACAACGATGATGCGTTTTGCACTCTCAACAAACTGGAATGCACGAAGGCACACCGAAGGGGAAGCTTTGGTGGACGAGATCCTTTCGCTTGGTTTTGAAGCGCTCGAACTCGGTTATCACACCACGGAACCTCTTGCGGAAGGCATTCAGCGGCGTATCACGTCGGGCGCGATCTCTATCGATAGCGTCCATGCCTATTGCCCGGTACCTCTCAGTGCGGCGCATGGATATCCGGAACTCTATTTGCTTGCATCAGCGGACGATGACGACCGCGCCATGGCGAAGATCTTGCTGGGGCAGACCCTTGATTTTGCCTCCTCTATGGGCGCGCGTACGGTGGTGCTTCATGCGGGGAGGGTGTTGTTAAGGTCTTGGTTTAAATCATATACGACCGGTACCGTGCTGAATGCACTGGAGGACGTAGAACGCGATGGTTCCAATCCGAAATTTCAGAAGGTGTTGGCGAAGGTCTTAACGTGCCGAACCCAGCAGGTCGGTAAGATTTTTGATGCGTTCTGTCTGTCGCTCGATGCCCTGTTGCCTCGCTTTGAGCGTGCAGGCATAACCTTGTGCCTTGAAAATCTTCCTTCTGTCGAGGCCTTTCCGGATGCGCAGGAAATGGTCATGCTCAAAGACCGTTTTAAAACGGCACCCCTTCAATATTGGCATGATATGGGGCACGGCCAGGTTCGCGAATTTCTCGGACTCGAAAATCATCGGGAAGTTGCGCAATCTCTCTTGCCCATCACAGGTGGCATTCATATTCACGATGCCAAGCCACTCACGGAGGACCATCTTCTGCCCGGAAACGGGCTCATCGACTGGAACGCCTTTTCGTTTTACGGCTCAGCGAATCTTGTTCGCGTCTTTGAACCCTCCCCGGACACCGGCCCCATCGCCCTTGGTATTGCCCTGCGTGACCTGCGCAAAGTTTGGTCAGTGGGCAGTAGCAGTGGGCAGTGGCTTAGTAGCGAAACATTGACTGCCGACACTACCGGACCTTTCTGACGCAAGGGCGGAAGGATGTAAGGATGCGACAAGGTTTTGAAAACCTGAACCCCGAACCCTGAACCCTGACTCCTAATTACACGAAGCTGCGCAGGAGTTTGATCTCCTCGGCCCAGAGGGTTTCATCAGGCGTTTCAAGGATGAGTGGAATCTTCTGAAAGCGCGTATCGCGCATGAGGCACTTGAAGGGTTCAATGCCGAGCAGGCCTTTGCCCAGGGACTCATGCCGGTCCACGTGTGAGCCTAACGCGGTCTTTGAATCATTCAGATGCATGGCGCGCAAATAGTTCATGCCAACGCAGGCATCAAAGGCATCCAGGGTCTTCAGAAAACCATCACGCGTGGAAATGTCGTATCCGGCCGCAAACGTATGGCAGGTGTCAAGGCAGAAACCGACCCGCGACCGGTCGTCGATGCCATCCAGAATGATCTTTAACTCTTCAAAGCGCGAACCAATATTACCACCGCTGCCCGCCGTGTTTTCCACAACGAAACAGATCTCCTCGATTGCTTTCATCGCTCGGTTGATGGCGCCTGCGACACGCTCGCACGCAGCTTGCGGCGTGATTAATCTGAGATGGCTCCCCGGATGAAAGTTGATCATCGATAAGCCCAGCGCAAAACAGCGGGTCGCCTCATCCAGTAACGCGGCAAAGGATTTTTCCTGCGCACCATCGTCTGGATTGGCCAGGTTGATTAGATAGCCAGCATGTGGCAACACCTGCTGTGATGTAAACCCGTCCTCGGCCATTTGCGTTTTAAAGGCGTCAATCTCAGCCTTGGGTAACGGTGGGGCTGCCCATTGACGCTGATTCTTGACGAATAGGGCAAAGGCGGAGGCGTTTAACGCCTTCGCATGGAGCGATGCTTGTGATACACCGCCGCCTGCAGAGACATGAGGACCCACAAAGTAAGTTGCCATAAGACGTGTTCCAAAGGGTTTATAATGATTACTCAATGATTGATGTGCATTATCCTTTTTCGCCAAAATATTTGGCGACGGCTTGTGAACGGGAGTGGACGTGTAGTTTCGTGTAAATGCGTGCCGTAAGTGTTCGGACGGTGGGGAAGCTGATGTCGAGCTGGCCGGCAATCTCTTTTTGCAGATAACCTTTGGCCAGCAATTTAAGGACATCCTGCTCGCGTGGCGCTAGACTCTCCTCGACAGCTACCCGCGGATCCGCTGCTGGCTTTCGGAAGGCCTGAACAATGCGACGCGCAATGCTACTGGTCATCGGTGCGCCACCTTCATAGACATCTTGAATGGCTTCGAGCAACCGTTCTTCTGTAACCGGCTTGGTCAGGTAGCCAATGGCTCCCGCCGCCAGCGACTGGAAGACCACCTCCGTATCATCAAAGACGGTGAGCATAATAAAATGCGTTTTGGGCAACCGTGGCGCAAGCTGTTCGACGCACTCGACCCCACTTGCTCCGGGGAGATTGACATCCATTAAAATGACATCTGCTTTCAACGCGGGCAACGTAGCGATCGCTTCTTCTGCTGATCCGACTGCGGCAATGCAGCGTGTCCTCAGACCGTCTTCCAGGCTCTTACGCAGGCTTCTGCGCAGTTCGGCATCGTCCTCAACCACGGCCACCGCAATGGTCTTTGTAGTAGGCTGTTTAGTCATGGGCATGGAGGCTCCTGTCACTCGGGGTTATAGGTATAACAAAAAGAATCGAACTTCCTGTACCGGGTGTGCTGGTGATGCGTAGCTCTCCTCCAACTTGCGCCATACGCTCACGCATGTTCGCTACGCCTCGTCCAGCAGCAAGAGCAGTTTCCACATCAAATCCTTGGCCATCATCCTTGATCTCTACCGTAAAGCGAGGGTCTTCAACCGACATTCGTAGCGTCACGGTACTGGGGTGACCGTGTCGGACGGCGTTGTGTATCGCCTCCCGCGTGGCCAAAAAAACGTTGTGACGTATCCCGGAATCGAGAGGCACAGAAGGAAGCTCGTCCGGAATGTCGACCCGGAAGCGCACCTCCGCGAGAGCTAGATACTCTTCTGCAAATTTACAGAGATAGCTCCCTAGATATTCAAGAGAATCGCGTGCGGGATTGACAGCCCAGACGATTTCATCCAGGCGCCGCGCACTTTCGCGCGAGCGGTCATAGATTTCGATGAGTTGTTCCTGTTGGAGGGTATTCTCGGTTAATGACTTTTGAGCTCGGTTGCCCAGCATGGCGATCTGGGCGAGGCTCGTACCGAGTTCATCGTGAAGATCGCGTGCAATACGAGCCCGCTCCTGTTGACGAGCGGTGGTCTGCTCCAATTTTGACAAGGTCAATTTCGAACGCTGCCAGGCAATAAACCACCATCCGCTGTACCCCAAACTGGAGAAGAGAACGGCGCACATCGCCCAGAACCAGGTCTGTCGGATCAGGGGTTGCGGGATACCGAGCTCGATCCGCTGAACCGCTCCGGGTTTTCGGTTCCGCAACGAGAGTTGCCAGACATTTTCGCCGGCAGCCTTGAAGCCTTCCGCGATACAGCCAATCGCTTCGTTCACCACGGGGCGGAAGGGACTGTAGATAAATAAGTCGCCTTCGCGCGCCCCAGCATCGGTCAACTCGATCTGCATGGCTGAACGCAGCGAGGTGACTCGCTTGATTTCTGCCGCTCCGCAGTAGACATGCAGACTTGACCCAATCAGCACGGCCTTGTAAGGCGAATCGGGTAATTCCGTGATGCAGATATGTTGGGAGGCGGAGGGCGCGAGGAAGAGCGTGGTATAAATTCCCTCTGTTACCCCTAGAAAGCGATTGTCCCAGAACGACCAGACAGCATAACGTTTTTTTATGTCTAATCCGATTTGGGCGAAGTCGAGCGTTACCCGCTGTTCCTTTTCCAACGGATTCCAGAGCAATGCCACGGTCCACTCGCCCCACTCTCGTTTGACTTTCCCGACAAGGCGAGACCATTCCTTGCTGGTGCACACGTCCAGCACCTCTGTCTGCTCCTTGGCGGGGGGTGTTAGAATTTCGACATTCCGCCAGTAGGGTTTGAAGCGCTCCTCGTACCATGGGTCAGAGGTGGAGGCCGCACCGCAGGAGAGCCCCACCATGCTGATCCAGGTACGCGACAGGGGCCAGCCACCCACCACCGGGCTGATGTCCTTCAATTCCGTGGCCATGTAATAACTGTCATTGTCCACCGCGAACCAACGACCATTGAGGGACGATGCGCGGAGCACTTTTTCCATGACATCGCGAACGCCTGCGCGGAAGGTATCAGGTCCTGTACGACTTGCATCCGCCAGACCGACGACCGCGCGATTAGCCGCCTTAGGTTCCATGCGCTGATCGCAATCCAGAATATAGGTATTCTCCCCAGCTACCTTTCGGATCTCCTGATAGATTTCACGCGCCAGTTCAAAGGGGGTCTTGCTGCGCGTCGGTTCAAATGTCGGGAAGTTGTAGCTGATCTTCAAGAAAGAGAACCCGTCTTGAACGGCTTGCTTAACCATGGATATATTCTGGGATAGAGAAAGCGAAGGTTCGCTGAGCTCCAGACGTAGTCCAGGTCTCGCTCCTGTTGCTGCAATGCGCTGAGCATAAAAAGACAGTCCTTCGGGAAACTTGTCATTGGTCTCGAGCGTCAACCCAGGGTTCAAGGCAAAACCGCGATCAATCTCGATGACCTCTGGTCTCAGATGGCCCTCTGATTTAAGTACTTGATCGGTGATGGCGATTAAATCCTTACCCGTGACGCTTTGCCTCAGGTGATACCAACTGTTCCAACCAGAGAGAGCACCCTTGGAAATACGCGAGCCGTGGCTCTTCGCTACCCACTCGGCCCAATGCTTCAGGGCTACGAGCGGCGGTTCTATAAAAAACGCGACCTGTTGTCCCCAACGGCTCTGTCCTGGATCGACACGAACGCCCCCCATCAGTGAGCAGATCGACAATCCGGTGCGGTTCTCTTGGGGAACCGTCACACGCGTTGACAAATAAGCCACAGGCTTGCCCACCGGCCCGAAAAGAAAGCCTGTTCCATCCTTGCGATAGAGAGCGCCTTGTTCTTCAATTTTGAGGGTTTTCTTTACGTCATGGAGGGATGTGAAAACTTGCGTGTTGGCATTCAGAGTGGTGATGAACCATTCCTCTGGATTTCCAGATACGTGAAGTTCTCGCGTCGGGCGAGCAGTTGTATTTGTTGAAATTGACGCATCCATCTCTAGGGGGTTGATCGACCAAAGATGGACAGGGAGACTCCCATAATTTCTGACTCCCACGCGAAGGAGGAGGACCGGCTCCCCAACCATTTTTTCAAGGCTCAGGCAGAGGTCGATCTGCTCTTTCTCAAAACGGAACGTGGAGAGCGTCTCATCCGCCGCCCCGTAAGGATTGGCTTGCCACTCTTGGGTGTTAGAACTCACGCGTGTGCCGAAACGGGATGACAAAAGCTTGGGCTCCCCCCCGATCCAGACCTCTGCAGCGAAGCCTCCACAAAAAGTGGTCAACCCAGGGGCGGAGAGATTAAAAGTCCGTCCATCTGCATTTAAGCGAACGTCCACGACCCCAGCTTGACTCTCTTGTCCAAATGCTTGCGCAAAAGGCCATGCGAGAATCAGGGCTGAACATCCTGTAACACGAAAAAATGCGGAATAAAACCTCATATATATATCAAAGCTACCACATCTTGGGTTTAAAAAGAAAGCCCATAAATCCCTTCCATTGCTAGGTTAATTTTTTATCCGTGCAGAAGAGAGCTGAACGTGGCATACTGAACAATCAATCCATTGTTAAAATAATTTGTAAAAGACATTTATGACCTTCACTGAAATTGGTGTGCCGGATGATCTTGTCGCGGCCTTGGCGAAACAGGCGATCACAGAACCTATGCCGATCCAGACCGTGGCCTATCCCGTATTGACCGCAGGCAAGGACGCCTACCTATGTGCTGAAACGGGTACGGGCAAGACGCTGGCTTACTTGCTGCCGCTTTTGGGACGGCTTGACCTCGCACTCTCCGCGACGCAGCTTGCAGTGATCGCGCCGACGCATGAACTCGCGTTGCAGATCCAGCGGCAGTGTATTGAATTGGCGAAGAATGCGAATCGACCTGTTCGCACACTGCTGTTGGTCGGGGGGACGCTGATTGAACGGCAAGTTGAAAAACTCAAGACCAAGCCACACGTGGTGATCGGATCGCCTGGCCGTATTCGCGAGTTGATCCAGCTCCGCAAGCTCAAGGCGCATCTGATCAAATGCGTCGTGATCGACGAAGCCGACCGGCTGTTAGCCGACGAAGGCGAGCCGATGATCCGCGCGCTGTTGCACGTGATGCAACGGGATCGTCAGATGGTATATGTCTCTGCTACGGAACAGCCACAGAGCGCGGCCACGATTGCCGCGATTTCACCTACGCTCGTCATGTTGCGGACAACGGGCATGCCCATCAATGCGAACATCGAGCATCTGGGTCTGATCTGTGAGGAGCGTGACAAGCCAGACGTGCTACGCAGCTTGTTACATGCGCTGTCCTCTGGACGCGTCATGGTTTTTGTTCACCGCACGGAAACAGCGGAGAATGTGGCCGCGAAGTTGGCGCATCACAAGATTAATGTTGCGCAATTACATGCTGCGGTTGACAAGCAAGATCGCCAACAGGCTATGGAAGCTTTTCGAAGCGGACGTGCAAACGTGCTGATTGCCTCAGATGTGGCTGCGCGTGGACTTGACATTCCGGATGTCACGCATGTTGTCAACCTCGACGTGCCGACGCTCAGCAAGGCCTACCTGCATCGCGTGGGGCGTACCGCCCGTGCAGGCGCCTCAGGCGTGGCGATTTCGTTCTTCACCAAGGAGGAGACGCAGCTTGCCCGTCGTTTTGAACAGGAGATGGGCATCGTTATTCATCGCGCTCGTTTGCGTGAAGGGAAGCTTTTCTGGAATTGACTATTGGGATCCTCTTTTGCATACTATCTGTGAATTATGGGTTGAGCATGAGGTGGTCGACTCCTTAAGAGATGTACTGATATGAAAGTAGAAAAAAATATTCAAGCATTCCGTTTGAATCCAAAAGCACTCTCCCTCTCGCGTCGGGGCGCTTGGGGACAGGTCGTGATCGCTTCCATTCTGATTACGATTCTCCCGACGCTGATTCTCTTTTGGGGCTGGACAAGTCATACTAAAGGAATCTCAGTACCTTCGGAGACGATCTGGGTGGGCGGAGGTTGTCTTGTCGGGGTCATTATACTGGGCTACGCCCTGTTGCTCAAGTATCCGGTGAGCATCGTACGCCTGCGGAGATATTTAAGTATTCTGGCTGGCGGCGGCATCCCAGATGCGGTCAACATTTCGAAAGACGAGGATGATCTGGTTGCCGTCCAAGGGTACCTTGAATGTATCGTCAAGATGGCGGAGGATCGTATCTTAATGCTCCAAAAACATCATGATGTTGAACTCGAGAATGAGCGCCAGCGTGTGATGGTGGAAAGTATTGGCGCCATGTGTCATCACTTAGGACAACCCGCCTCAGCCTTGAGCATGTGTCTGTATAGTTTGAAAAATAATCCGAGACTAGAGGAAGTGCCCGTGCTTCTGAATCAATGCGAAGATGCGTTTAATGCGATGTCTGAAATCCTCGACAAACTGCGGGGGATTGCGCATTATTGTTCTGAACCTTATCTGGCCCCGCCACTTGGGGATACGGATAATTCGGAAACCCTCGACTCTCGAATCATCAAGGAGTAAGAAGGGGTTAAAGGGGCAGGCGTAACGCGAAGGTGGTGAGTGCGCTATCGCTGCGCAGGAGTGTTAAGTCTCCACCATGTGCACGGGCCATCTCGCGGGCGAGACTCAGACCCAGCCCTGAGCCCTCGATATCGCGGCTTCGTGCAGCATCGGCGCGATAAAACCGGTCAAACACTTTAGCATGATCGGCTTGTGGGATGGGCATGCCCGTGTTCGAGATCGTCAGCACAGCTTGTCCATCCTGCTCTGCCAATTTGAGGTCGATGAGCCCTTCTGGGTCGCTAAACTTGACTGCGTTGGAAACTAGATTGCCGAGTATCTGGGCAAGCAGATCGTCATCAGCTTGGATAAATAATTCTGCGGGTGTCTGGACGTGAGTCTTGCGTCCGGGCGCCAGCAGTGCAATATCATTCTCAGAGGCTCGTACGCGATCGGCGAGATTAATCCGTTCAAGGCTTAAGGACATCTGCCCTGCATCCGCTTGCGATAGGAGCAACAATTTGCGAAGAATGGATTTGAGGCGTTGTAGTTCTTCGAGCTGCTCGGCGTAATTACGTTGCTCTTCAGAGTCATCTGCGGACCGTCGTAAGGTCCGCTCAATCTGCGCTTGTAAGACCGCCAGTGGCGTCTTGAGTTCATGTGCGGCATCTGCGCTGAAGCGTGTCGTTTGACGGAAACTGCGCTCTAGCCGCTCTAACATGCCATTGATGAGCGAAATCAAATGCTGGAACTCATCGTCTGCCTCTCCCTCGGGGATACGCGCATTGAGGCGCGCAGCCGTGACCGATTCAGCGGTCCGCGCAATAAGCGTCACGGGACGAAGCGCGAGGTGTCCGATGAGCCAACCGCCGGCTACGATCAGCAACAGTCCGAGCGGTACGGCTACGAGGAACGCATGCAAGAAACGCTGGGTCTCGGCTCGCAGACCCGAGAGGTTGTGTGCGATACTGAGCGTGACCTCTTCATTGGCGATGGTCATGACGCGCCAAGCGACATCCGTGTTTTCGAATGTCGCGCAGACCGGGCCTTGTACGGGTAATTGGCGTGGTGGCGTGCGCCGAGAGGGCTCTTCGTCAGAGGGAGGAGGGGGTTTGCCGTCCTCCGACAGACGCGGGGGCTTATCGTCATCTGGGCGTGGCGGTTTATCATCGAGTGGACGTGGTGGGGGAAGTGGCGCGACCTTGGGTATCTCTAGCACTTGTTTGGGCGCAGACGCTAACGAGAGCGGAATGGCCGCCGCCGGCAACATCAAGGGCCAGTCGGCACTCACATAAAGGGTCTGACCATTGGGTATCGTGGCTTTCACGAGGAATTGTCTAGCGGCATCTTTCCCGTACATGGCGCTCAGTGCGGCATCGAAGCGAGCCCAATGTCCTGGGGGTTGGCTTTGTCGAATGGTGACATCTGCGAGCGCACGCAATTCGCGATCAACCCGTTCCACGCCGACACGATTCAACATGGAGAGTGCGAATAGACCGAAGCCAGAAAGCATCAAGCCAGACAGGACGACGCTCAGAAGACCGATCTTGAGTCTGAACGAATGAAACATTATGCGCCCTCTATTTTGCGGAAGCGATAACCGACTCCGCGTACGGACTCGATAAGCGAGGATGCGTCCGGCGCGTCGATCTTGGAACGCAGCCGTCCGACACAAACTTCGACGAGGTTGGTTTGCGGATCAAACCCAAAGCCCCACACATGTTCGAGTAATTGGACACGCGTGAAGACGCGTCCAGGCGAACGCATGAGAAACACCAGTAATGTGAATTCGCGCGGGGGCAAGAGGATCTCTTGTTTTCCCCGCTGAACCGTTCGGTCGATCAGGTTGACCGTCAGTTCGCCAGCTCGCAACACGCTGAGTTGATCGCCTGCCGTGCGCCGCAGAACAGCTTGTACGCGCGCCAACAGCTCGTCAGCGAAGAAGGGTTTCACGATGTAGTCATCCGCGCCGAGGTTCAGTCCAGAGATACGCTCGTTCTTTTCCGAGCGCGCGGTGACCAGAATCACGGGCACAGTATTTTTATGGTCGCGCAGATTTTTGAGAATACTGAGACCATCGCGCCCCGGCAACATGATGTCGAGCACGATCAGATCGTACGTTTCCACACAGGCGAGCGTATAGGCCTCGTTGCCATCATGGCATACGGTTACCTTGAACCCGTGTTCCTCGAGTCCTTTGGCGACGAATCCTGCCAGCTTCTTTTCATCCTCAACCACAAGAATAGTCATGCAAGAAATAATAACATGGCACAGGATGTATAGCCAAGCCGGAAAGAATGACGGTTTAGTCATAATTTTGTATCCGTTGTGTTATTCAACGTATCTATCCTTGTACGCATGTTTAAGGTTAATTCACAAGAGAAAGGTAACATACCATGAGCATTAAGACCCAAACATACTTGGTTCACATGTACACTCACGGGCGTCAGGCATTCTTCTTGATGATCCTTCTGACACCCCTCCTGTATGGGACATCACTTGTTGTTGCGCAACAGAGCGTACCAAAATCAGAGGCAACTTCTCAAAAACAGGCGGGTTCGTTTGGCTTAAGCAGTTCGGCAGTGTCGGATGGCGGCAATTTGCCTGTCGAGTTCACGGGTGACGGCGCCAGTGCTACATTACCACTCGCATGGAGCAATGCTCCGGCTGGAACAATGAGCTATGCGATGATCATGCACCATCTAGCACCTGATCGGATCAAGTGGTATTGGATACTTTACAATATTCCCTCCAACGTTCACTCCCTGCCCAAAAATGTCAAGAACATCGGAACATGGGGAAATAATAGCGTCAATGGGCGAATCGGATATGCCCCCCCTCATTCGAAGGGGCCTGGCGCCAAGACATACATATATACCGTCTATGCCCTCTCCTCGCCCGTGCAAATGACTGTGAAGCCCGAGTTGGTTACGCGCGACGTACTGCTTACGGCAATGAAAGGGCGCATCTTGGGTCAAGCGGAGCTCAGGGTCGTTTATACACGCTCGGGCGATACCGTAACGCCACAACCACGTGCCCATCCTTGAGGATACAATTTTCCGTATTCTAATATTCCATTATTCCAGTCTTGCATTCGTATAGCGGTCTTCTGAAATGCTAAGGATTAATACTCGCGAAAGATAACGTTTTTGTCATTTTTCAGTGTCCACTTTGTCATAATCATTTTCTATGCTTCTCTCCGTGATAAGGGAAAAACTAACAAC
>JBAXOG010000072.1:0-24332 GCA_037133395.1 bacterium
AAAGGCGAAAGTGTAACATGTCTCATTCCTGCCTGTCGATGGTATTTTATGAGCCTATCTTCGGACGTTTTGTCCTTGTTAGATACGTGGCAAGAGTGCAGATGACCAGCGCCATACCAGCAGCAATGCTCTCAAAGGTCTCATCCTTCACCTTTCTTTTTCGTTCCTGCTCCAAAACGATGCGTTTGTCCTCAGTCGGAACATTGAAATATTGGGCAAACGCCTTGTTAAAAGCACTATCATAAGAATTCTTTCCAAATGTAAAAACCAAGAACATAAGTGCCATAAACACTATAATCGACCCAATCCCAGCATTAATAAAGCGCCTGGCCGGGGACCACTTAAGGGCCCATCGAAGCACGATTAGCACCCCTGTGCTTATCACACACATAAGTAATATCAGCAGCACTGCATCAATTCTAGACATGGGCTTAGTTTCTCTCTTTAAAGCAGACAAATCAAGAGGAAATTACATATTACATCGCGTAAATCTTGTAATTAAGAGGCCAGAACAGATATACTACTTTTCAACACTTTCTTGGATGAGAACGATATGATAAGAAGTAACTCATTGCCCATACGCCTGATGCGCGAAGTCAACCCGCGCGTGTTGTGGCAATTCATCGTAGGTGCAGGCATAAATAACATGCTAGCGTTTAAAAAATTCAAACAGCGCCTGAAAAAAGGGCTTCGTTTCCCGCCTATTGTCTTCATCAGCGTGACGCAACGTTGCAACCTCAGTTGTAAAGGGTGCTGGGCAACCGGAGTCGATACACCCCAAGACATGAATGTCGCCTTGCTTGACAAGATCATCCGCGAATGTGCAACGCAGGGTGTCCGCTTCTTTGGCCTCCTGGGCGGCGAACCCCTGCTCCTTCCGTGGCTACCCGACTTTTTGAAAGCGCACCCTAAAGCCTATTTTCAACTCTTCACCAATGGGCGCTTCCTGAATGAATCCATGGCCCAGAAACTTGCAGAAGCAGGGAATGTTACGCCGCTCATCAGCATGGAAGGCGTCGGGGCATCCTACCAGGCACGTCGTGGACAGAATGATATGTATGCTAGTGCGTTGGACGCCTTGGATCATTGCTCAAAAGCTGGTCTCGTGACAGGCGTTGCAACAAGCGTTTCAATGTCCAACTTCTCAGATACTACCTGTCCAGAGTTTATCGATGAGATGGTTGCACGCGGGGCGCACTATGTATGGTACTACATTTATCGTCCCTCGGGACCTAATCCAGGATTTGAAGAAGTCTTAACGGACCAGCAAGTACGCAACCTGAGAACTTTCATCCTCGAACAGCGTAAACGCGTTACCTCCGCTGTCATCATTGATGCGTATTGGGATGAAGAGGGCCGAGCCCGCTGTCCAGCTGCGGCAGGCATCAATCTGCACATCAACGCAACGGGCGATGTCGAACCTTGTCCGCCGCTTCAGTGTTCCGACTGCCATATCAACATGACCGACGATCTTGTCGCAAAAGTCGAACAGTCCGCGCTTTTCGATGTATTTCAATCCTCTGTCCCCAAACTGACGTCTGGTTGCGTACTTATGGACCACCCTAAAGAATTTGCCTCTATGGCCACACAATGCCATGCCGTTGACAGCTCAGGCCGTAATCGTTTCTATGCCGAGTTGGCCTCACGCCCTACCTGTACCTGTCACAACCATTCTGGTGATCCCCTACCTGAAACGTCCTATTTCTATCGCATGATGAAGAAAACGCTCTTCCTCGGCTTCGGTAGCTACGGATAATTGATAAAAATAAAAAAATAAAAATAAATATGATTTTTCAAGTTGCGCTTTGGCACCAACTTTTGTTATATTTATTAACTCTTCATGCAAATAGTCATTCTTTTAGGTGCTCCTGGATGTGGTAAAGGTACAATGGCGGGACGTTTGTCCGCGTCAAATACTTCTTTTCGAACTGTTTCCAGCGGTGATTTACTACGAGATGCCGTCAAACGGCAAACCCCTTCCGGCGTGTTGGCCGACGGGTTCATGAAGCGCGGCGAACTGGTTCCTGATGCGTTGATCGCACAGATGATTACCGACTATATGCTTGGAATCCCAAGCGATTGCACGCTCCTCCTAGACGGGTTTCCCCGTACCGTGGTGCAAGCGGAGATGCTCGATAAGATCATTGTAGCCAACCGTGCGACCCTCAGCGCCGTAATACTGATGGAAGTACCAGATTCAATTTTAATCGACCGTATTGCAGGGCGCCGTGGGTGTCCAAAATGCGGAGCTGGGTATCACGTGCTCTCTATTCCATCAAAGATTGCAGGTATCTGCGACATTTGTGGGACAGCGCTTGTGATACGGAAGGATGATAACCCTGAGACGGTAAAGAACCGCTTAGCTGTCTATCAGTCCCAAACAATGCCCCTGATCGCATTCTATGAAGGACGCGGATTACTGAAGCGGATCGCCGCGCATGGAATTCCGATCAATGACATTTTTGAGAACATTCGGCACGTGCTTTCATGAAGGTGCCCCTGAAGAATGCCGTGGAACTTGACGCTATGCGCGTAAGTTGCCGACTGGCGGCAGAGGTTCTTGCAGAGGTTGCAGCGGCGGTGAAGCCGGGTGTGACAACAGGTGAGCTTGATGTGCTAGGACGGAAACTGATAGCGGAGCGAGGAGCAAAGGCGTCGTTTTTAGGTTATCTCCAATATCCAGCGGCGATGTGTATTTCAGTCAACGAAGAGGTAATCCACGGAATACCGGGACGGAGGGTTGTCCTGCCGGGAGACTTGGTGAGCCTTGACGTTGGTGTTTTGAAAAACGGATTTCATGGGGATTGCGCGACCACTGTGATGGTGAGCGTGACAGACCCCGAAAAAATCCGGTTGGTCGAGGCGACGAAGCGAGCACTTGCAGCAGCGGTTGCGGCAGTGCGTCCGGGCGGGCGCCTCGGAGACGTGTCGCATGCGGTGCAGAGTATCGCAGAGGCATCTGGTTGTTCGGTAGTACGGGAATTTGTAGGCCACGGCGTGGGGCGTCACCTTCACGAAGACCCACAGATTCCTAATTACGGAAAGCCAGGGAGCGGAATCGTTCTCAAGCCTGGAATGACGTTGGCGATTGAGCCAATGGTCAATCTTGGCAAAGCGGACGTATACGTTCTGGATGACAAGTGGACAGTAGTAACGAAGGACAGGAAACCGTCCGCACACTTCGAGCACACCGTGGCGGTGCTGGAGGAGGGTTCAGAGATTTTGACGCGGGAATAGAAAGTTTCTGAACTTTATACTAGACAAGGTGACGGACTTTTGGTTAAATCAAAAGCCCTTTTTTGAGTAAGGAAAGAATAGACCATGAAAGTTCGCAGTTCAGTACGTCGCATTTGTGAACGTTGCCGAGTGGTACGTCGCAAAGGTGTCGTTCGTATTATTTGTACAAATCCGCGCCATAAACAGCGTCAGGGTTAATGAGAGAGGACAACCATGCCGAGATTGATGGGTGTGGATATCCCGGGTCGGAAACGCGTCGAGTACGCGCTACGGTATATTCACGGAATCGGCCCCAAGAGGGCCAACAATGTGGTCGAGCAATGTAAAGTCGACCCGGCAAAGAAAGCTGATGATTTGACGCCGGATGAAATTCGTCATATCGTGGCCTTTATTCAGGATAACTACCGTGTGGAAGGTGATCTGCGCCGTGAGGTTTCGCAGAACATTCGCCGCTTGATCAGCATTGGCTCGTATCGTGGTCTACGTCACAAACGTGGTCTGCCGGTTCGCGGTCAGCGCACTCGTACGAATGCTCGTACGCGTAAAGGTGGCAAGAAGACGGTAGGTGCTGTTCGCGATAGAGGCGAACGCGCGGCAATAAAAGCCAAGGTGTAATTTAACCCCGGCGATGATGTGTGAAAACGCATCAGCCATATACTTTAAGGCTAAAAACGCATGAGCGAAGAAGCTATCAAAAAAGAAGATGCACCTGTTTCGGAAGAGCAGAAGTTGCATGAGGAAGCTGCTGCTGTGTTGTCGATGGGCGAGGAGTCCAAGACTGCAACAGCAACGGACGTAAAGAAAAAAGGTAAGGCGAAGTCGATTCCGGCGGGTATCTGCTTCATCCGTTCAACCTTTAACAACACGTTAGTATCGATTACCGATGCGCGTGGTGGTGTGATTGCCTGGAGTTCAGCCGGCAAGGCTGGCTTCAAGGGCTCGCGTAAGTGTACAGCATTTGCGGCAACCATGGTTGCTCAGGATGCGGCACGTCAGGCGATTTCCAAAGGCATGCATGAAGTTGAAGTCAGAGTTCAAGGCGCTGGGGCGGGACGCGAATCCGCAGTACGCGCAATTCAGTCGGCGGGCATTCAAGTGTCCCTGTTGAAGGATTGTACGCCTATTCCGCATAACGGTTGCCGTCCGCGTAAACGGAGGAGAGTCTAACATGGGTAGATATACAGGACCCGCGTGCCGGTTGTGCCGTCGCGAGGGACAAAAATTGTTTCTGAAGGGCGCACGTTGCTATATGGCGAAATGCGCAATCGAACAGGGACAATCCGCACCAGGCCAGCATGGCGCACGCCGTGGCCGTAAGATGTCTGAATACGGTCAGCAGCTTCGTCAGAAGCAATGTCTTCGCCGGCAATTTGGTATGCAGGAACTTCAATTCCGTCGCTTCTTCAAGGAAGCGTTACGCCGAAAAGGCGTCACGGGTGAAATCCTACTCCAATTGTTGGAAACACGTTTGGACAACATGGTCTACCGTCTCGGGTTTTCTTCTTCACGTCGCGCGGCCCGTCAGTTCGTGCTGCACGGCCACATCTTGGTCAATGGTAAAGTCGCTACAATCCCTTCAATGATTTTGAAGGCTGGCGATACTATCGAAGTCCGTGATCGTCCGCGTAGTCGCGACGTGGCAAGTCGTTGCCTCGAAGCCGCCACCACCCAGCAGACACCTGCATGGGTTGTGTTGGACAGGAAGACCTTCAAGGCGGAATTGCAGTCGATCCCAACTCGCGAGCAGATCGCACCGGTTGTCGACGAGCAGGCCATTGTCGAGTTGTATTCGCGCTAATTGTAACTGAATTTCACTTAATGGCGGCCACGTATACGAAATGTTGCGTGGCAAAGCCTGAAAGGACGGAAATATGCCGATTCGTTTGAGCCGTTTTGAAATGCCTCGTCGGGTCCAGAAGGATGAAACAACCGCAACAGCAACGTATACACGTTTTGTTGCTGAGCCGTTTGAAGTAGGGTATGCCCGAACGATCGGCAACTCGCTTCGTCGCATTCTGTTGTCATCGATTGAAGGCGTAGCTATCAGCTCGGTAAAGGTGGGTGGAGCCAATCATGAGTTCTGCTCACTTCCTGGCGTCAGCGAAGACGTGACAGACATCATCCTTAACTTGAAGAGGGTGCTTCTGAAGAGCTTCAGTCGTTCCTCTGTGATGTTGAAACTCCATAAAAAAGGCGCATGTGAAGTAACCGCCGCTGATTTCGCAGAGGAAAACTCTATCGAAATCTTGAACCCGACCCAGCACATTGCTACGCTTGATACAAATGGCGTGCTTGATCTGGAAATCGAGATCCGTTCCGGCCGTGGATTTTGCCCAGCAGAAGGCAACAAGCCTGACGAGCAAGTCATCGGACGCATTCCAATCGACAGCATCTTCTCCCCAGTCAATCGCGTAAATTTCCAAGTGGAAAACACACGCGTCGGACAGCGGACAGACTATGAAAAGCTTGTGCTAGACATCTGGACCGATGGTCGTGTCACACCTGATGATGCTCTCAAAACCGCAGCAGCAGTATTGCGTCATCATCTCGATGTATTCGTCGATTACAGCGAAGAAGTGCTGGAATTTGAAGAATCCGAGAAAAAGGTTGATGAAGAACGCGATCGTCTGCGTCGTATTCTGAACATGAGCGTCAATGAAATCGAACTAAGCGTGCGTGCCGCGAACTGCTTGAACAACGCCAACATTACAACGGTGGGCGAGTTGGCCATGAAGACCGAGGCCGACATGTTGAAGTATCGTAACTTCGGCAAAAAGTCGCTTAATGAGATTAAGGACAAGCTTGTTGAGCTGGGTCTCTATCTGGGTTACAAGTTTGACCCCGAATTGATGGAAGAAACAAAGTAAAGGATTTTGGAACATGCGTCATCAAAGAATTACAAAGAAGTTCGGACGTAAGACAGCTCACCGCAAGGCGCTCTTGGTCAGTCTTGTAACCAACTTAATGCTTCAAGGAAGCATTAAGACTACAACGGCTAAAGCTAAACAGACTCGCAAAGATGCAGAGAAAATGGTCACCCTCGCCCGCAAGGGAACGTTGGCTGCCCGTCGTATTGCCGCATCCCGCCTGCAGAGCCCAGAAGCACTCCAGAAACTGTTCGACGTTGTCGTACCGTCGATGGATGGCCGTAAAGGCGGGTACACCCGTATTCTGAAGCTCGGTCAACGCCGTGGCGATGGCTCGGAAATGTGCCTTCTGCAATGGGTTGAGCTCCCCGCAGTAGCAGTCCCTGCTCCTGCAGCAGAAATCAAGTAACGCCGAACATCTGAAACTTCTTTCAGAGAAGAAGGTGGACACTCACAAAGTGTCCACCTTCTTATTTTCAAAAATAGTTCACTTTTGTATTTATTCAATTAGCCGTTTACGTTATCCTAAGATATATTTTTAAAATTAATGAACACATGGATTTTTTCATTATGAAACGAGTGGCAGTACTTATGGGTGGAACATCGAATGAACGCGATGTATCTCTACGTTCAGGTGGAGCAGTCGTGAGTGCTTTGCAAGAAGAGGGACTGGATGTAGTCCCTGTTATTTTAGAAAGCGACAGTATTGAATCCCTGCCTCGCGACATTGACGTTGTCTTTCTTGCCTTGCACGGAGGGTATGGCGAAAATGGAGGTGTTCAACACGACCTTGATCAACTGAATATCCCCTACACAGGTCCTGGTGCTATTGCAAGCCGTATTGCCATGGATAAGATCTCCACTAAAAAGTATCTCGAGGCGGCACACCTTCCCACACCGCCTTATGAAGTGCTGGCCCATCATATAACACGAACAGCGCTCAGCTTGCCTGTTGTCGTTAAACCGCCACGAGATGGTTCAAGCGTCGGTATCTCAAAAGTTGTCGCGCTAGAGCAATGGGATGATGCGCTTGCTGCTGCACGCAAAATTGATTCTGCAGGGGAAGTGCTTGTTGAACAATACATTCATGGTCGCGAATGGACTGTCGGCGTAATTGGGGGGGAACCGTTACCCGTGGTAGAAATTTGCGCTCCCAATGGTTGGTATGGGTTTACAGAAAAATACTCACAAGGCATGACCCGCTATCTCTTTCCAGAAGGAGAGAAAGATTCAGCACTGCTTTCAACATGTCAGAGCCTCGCCGTACAAGCATTCCACGCGATTGGATGCCGAGGCGTCAGCCGTGTTGATTTTCGTGTGACGCCAGACGGAAAACCCTTCATCCTCGAAATCAATACGTTGCCTGGCCTCACAGCAACAAGCCTATTACCGAAAGCGGCAGCACGTGCAGGCGAATCCTTTAATTCGCTCTGCTTGCATTTATTGAAGCTTGCCGCGCATCATTGATTCATATTGTGTCATCCAATGCAAGCGCGTCAAAGGACACTCACGCATGAAATGGAATAATTTTAAAGCCAAGCCTACGTCCCAACAAGGACGTTCTCCCGCAAGTGGTCGACGCGTTACAGGCGTTCAAATAGGCTTTGAAATTCCACCTAAGGCTAAATTTGGTCTCATTATTTTTTCAGTCCTTATTGCTATCTGGTTGATTTGTCAAGGTGGATGGGCTGCATTCAGTCATTATTACTTTGGCTCATCAAAGCTTTTTGAATTGCGAAATCTTCGCCACTCCATTACAGTCAACACGGGGAAAACATTAACACCTGAAGTTATTTGCGGCGTACTGGGTTTAAAGGAAGGCGTAAACGTTTTCGAGTTGCCGATTGAACAAAAGCGAAAAGAGCTACTGGAGCGTGCCGCTAACATTCGTGACATTTCCATTGTCCGCAGAATGCCAAACAAACTCATCATCACTATTATCGAGCGCGAACCTATCGCCCGTGTCGGCATAACAGGCACGGAAGGGCGCGTCGTTGACGAAGAGGGTGCCATCTTTAATCGTAATGCAGGTGTCGGTGCGCTCCCCTTTATTAAGGGTGCTGACAATATCGCGCATCTTAAGCCTGGCGACCGTTTACATGGCATGGCTATGTCAGCCGTACGGCTAGTTGTCAATGCACAACGTCCCTCTGTTCGGTTAAGACTACTCGAATTGGACACCATAAAAGAAGACTATCTGCTGCTGACCTTTTTTGATCACCGACAGGCAAAATTTGCATGGGACGGTATGGATGATGATGAAAAAGATACACTGGCTAAAATGCAAGCACACTTCGATGATCTCGGTATGTTCATGGAAAGCGAAGCTGGTCGAATTTGTTTAATGTGGGACGCACGGGTACAGGGACGAATTGCAGCAACCCTTCCCGGCGTTGAGTAAATTTAAGGAAAGTGAGGTTCGCTATGCGAATGCCTCCGATTGCAGCATTGGAAATTGGAACATCACGAACGGTTGTGTGTGTGGGCGAAGCACGGGAAAATGGAAGGATGAAGATAACTGGTATCGGAAATTATCCAACGACCGGTGTTCGAAAAGGACAAATCATTGATCTCTCTCAGGCGCGGGTTGGCGTTGAAGCTGCGGCGGCTGATGCCGAAAAGATGTCCGGCGTGGATGTGTGGCAAGTACTCATGACACTCTCCGGTGGCCATATTCAAGCGACAGTCAATCATGGTCAAATTCCTATTCGCTCAAGTGATCGTGTCGTAACCCGAGAAGACGTTGAGGAAGTTACGGCCATTGCCAATGAAATGCCCATGGAAGTTGAACGCCAAGTATTACACACCATTCGGCAGACCTACACGCTGGATGACCAACCCGGCATTATGACACCGCAAGGAATGCGTTGCAACATGTTGTCTTTCAATACCCTTGTCGTACATGGTCATAAAAATCGAATTGAAAATGTGGTCAACGTTGCAAAGAATGCACGATTGGATGTCACGGATGTTACGTTTTCTGGTGTCTGCGCGGCTCTCGCCGTCCTGACGCCAGAACAAAAGAAAAATGGCGTCGTTCTTGTTGACTTTGGTGGTGGCACAACCAACTATGTTGCATATACAAATGGAATTGTTTCCTCCATTGGGAGCATTGCTGTCGGAGGCGATCACATCACAAACGACATTGCGCTTGCTTTCAATATACCTCTCTATCGTGCGGAAGAACTTAAGCGCATAGAGGGCTCATCTATTATTGAGATCAGCATGGCATCCCGTCGCATAGCCCTGCCTGCGGATGTCGGATTCGAAGAGCGAACAATTAGTTGCAAAGCACTTCATATTGTCATCAATGCACGTATGGAAGAAACGCTTAAAATTCTACGTTCGCGCTTGGATGAAGCTGGGGTACTGATTCATTTGGGGGCCGGCGTCGTCCTGACTGGCGGGGGCGCGTATCTTCGTAAACTTTCCGAGCTGACTCAACGTACGCTTGGCATCCCCTGTCAGATCGGCCTCCCCATTAACGTGGATGGGTTGGAAGAGCATGTTGATCAGCCCGCTGCCTACTCGACGGTCGCAGGGCTTGTTATATACGGGCAAAAAACTTACGAAGATAATGGGTTTCTCTCTCCTATTCGTAAACTTTTAGGGAAAGTGTTTAATTCATGAACCACGAACACCAATCACAATTGATTTTGATCGGAATCGGAGGAGGCGGAGCGCGTCTAGCCGCGGCAGTACATAAGCTTTATAAGGATGCCATGCGCATCGTCTGTATTGACACAGATGCTATCGCAAACCGCGAATTGCTTTCAAATACTATTCCTTGCATCCTGATCGGCGCGGCACGTCTATCTGGAAACGGGACTGGGGGAGATGCCGTCAAGGGGCGCCTTGCTATACAAGATGATCTGCACCTGCTTCATTCACACCTGCAAGGTGTACGCACCGCTGTCATCCTGACCTGTATGGGTGCAGGCACAGGAAGTGGAGTAACCCCTGAAGTCATCAGTGCCCTGCATGACATGGGCATTGCGACGCTGTGCATCGCTACAGAACCCTTTGGCTTTGAAGGCAATGCTCGCATGGCAACCACTATCCGCGCCAAGGCGATGATTGAGGAGCATGTTGACTCGTTTTGCATCGTCAAACTCGACGAGCTTTTTCAGTCAACAGGCGAGTTGTTGCTCAACACAATGGTGGAGACATCCAATAATATTCTTGCCTCCGGCATAACGCTTATGTGGCGCCTATTGACAAGACCAGGATTTCTCAGTATCAATGCCGAACGGTTACACACTTTTATATTACACGGCGGAACCTCTAGCTTTGGCAATGCCACTGCATCTGGATCCGATCGGCCAGAGGCATTAATCGCCGCATTTCGTGAGAGCAAGCTCCTTCGTTTAGGAGATTCCATTGCCAAAGCAAGCGCCATGATTGTCGGCATCCTTGCGGGGACTGACTTGCGCCTCACAGAGATTGGCGATATCATGAAGACCTTGCGCGACTGGAGCAAAGCTGACTCCTTGATTGAAATGGGGACAGTCCAAGATCCCTCATTCAATGGACGTATCGAGGTTGTCATCTTTTGCTTTGAAAGCTCAATGATTCCTGCGGGCGAAATAAAGAAGGACGCATCTGTTTCAAGTGAAGCAACGCCGACACACATTCCACCCGCAGAAGTATTCCAAATTCAGCCTGGTAGCGCAAAACGGAACAAAAGCAAATCAAAATTATCCCCGGGTGCAACTGGAAAAGGAAAATTCCAAAACGTCGAACCTACCATCTACAATGGGCAAGACTTGGACATCCCGACCTATCTGCGCAAAAACATCCATCTGGATCGTTAGCTTGTGTCGATTGCAACTCTGGTTTTAAAAGAGACTCGATGATGTACGCGTTTCTTTTTGTATTTTAATGACATCCGCCCTGCGAAAGGGATGGGCAACAGGAAGCTCCAGCGCACCCGTGGCATCCGCTTGGGACCAAAGGTCTTGCCTGTGGTGCAGCAAAGGATGAAAACTGTTTAACGAGCTTCTTTTTATTGCCACAGGCTGGACACTCCTTCGGCTTGTCAGAAAGCGTCCGAGCCAAATGCTCAAATGTTTTCTGACAAGCATGACATGTATATTCGTAAATCGGCATGGTTTTTATTATACTAGATTCAATATGAGAAAGTAAACCCCTATGAAATGGGCTGGATGGTTGACTCTTTTAGTGATATGCTGTGGAACATTAATCATATTTCGGAAGGATGAGAATATGAAGAGCATCATGGTTTCTCCTTTGTCGGGTCAATGGTTTCCAGCAAGCGAGTCTGGCTTGCGCGATGATTTATCAGAGCGTTTGCGCGGAATCGCCCCGATCCGGAAGCAAAACATCTGTGCAGCTGTTGTCCCTCATGCAGGGTATCGCTATTCAGGGGCAGTAGCTGGAAGCGTGTATTTGCGTATCGACCCCAAGACCATCAAACGCGTCGTCGTCATGGGACCTAGTCACTACGTCAGTATGCACAATCAAGTGAGCATCCCGGATGCGACGCATTTCCGTACACCCCTGGGTGATTTAGCCGTAGATACGGCTTTTGTCGATCAATTGCGCAAACTGCCGTTTATCATCACAAACGCGCGCTCCCATCAGCAGGAGCACAGCGACCAGATTCAACTGCCCTTGATCCAATATTGTCTCTCAACCCAGATTCCCGTGGTCTGTATGGTGTGTGGGCAATTTGATTCGAAGCATCTCGTGGAGGCCGCCTCTGGATTGCAGCAACTTTTGGATGAAGGGACGCTTTTCGTTGCCAGCTCTGATTTCACGCATTATGGTGCAAACTATGGGTATATGCCCTTTAGTCAGGATGTTGAAAAGAATATCGAAACACTGGATATGGGCGTATTTGAACTGTTTACTCGCAAAGATTTTAAGGGGTTCTTGAAGTATTTGGATGAAACAGGCGCAACGGTCTGCGGCCGCGATCCACTCGCCTTCCTCATTGCTATGATGCCCAAGGATGCCATTGTGCAAAAAACCGGATACGACACCTCAGGAAAAATGTTACATGACCAATCCAACTCTGTCAGTTATATCGGCGCAGTCGTTAGCGGGATGTGGCCTCGTGCTTCAAAAACCATAGACAAAATGATGCCCCCTGCTGGACTGCTAGATAAGAGCGACTGCGACAAGCTATTGGCGCTTGTCCGTAATACCATTGATCAAGCCTTGAAAAGAGGAGAGCCAATGGCATTGGCTTGTGTTCCTTCAGTGCTCACCAGCGGGATGCAGGCCATCCGGGGCGGATTTGTGACCTTGACGCTGAACAACGACCTGCGTGGGTGCATCGGAGAGATTATGCCACGTCGCGAAATCTGGAAAGCCGTGCGTGATCAAGCGCTGAATGCCGCGTTCCATGATCCGCGTTTTGTCCCGTTAAGCGCAAACGATTTTGCGCGTGCCAAAATCGAGATTTCTATTTTGACACCCCCACATCCAGTACCCTCCTGGAAAGACATTGAAATTGGCAAGCACGGCATACTACTCACTGTTTCCAACCAAAGTGCCGTATTCCTGCCTCAGGTCGCACCCGAACAGGGTTGGGGACTCGAAGAAACCCTAGACCATCTGGCGATGAAGGCTGGCTTACCACGAGAAGCTTGGCGCGAAAAAGGAGCCACGTTCCTCGTCTTTGAAGCACAGATTATCCATGAATAGGAGCGTATGGCCATCCCAATAACAATTGAAAATGTCACCAAACAATTCGGATCTTTCGTTGCGTTAAAAAATGTTTGTGTGCAAGTCAAGTCTGGAGAACTTTTTTTCTTGCTCGGTCCAAGCGGTTGCGGCAAGACGACATTACTACGATGTATCGCGGGGTTTCATGCGCCTGAATCCGGTTCAGTCAAAATCGGAGAACGAGACATAACGCACTTACCACCCCATAAGCGAAACACTGGCATGGTATTTCAGCATTATGCTCTCTGGCCTCATTTAACGCTTGAGGAAAATATTGCCTTCGGACTCGAAATGCGAAAAATTCCTAAGTCCGAAATCCAACACCATGTCCGTGAGGCTCTTGCCCTTGTCCATCTTGAGGACCGTGCAAAAGCCAAACCCAATCAACTTTCAGGTGGCGAACAACAGCGCGTTGCACTGGCTCGCGCATTGGTCATTAAGCCCGAATGTCTTTTGTTAGATGAACCTCTGTCTAACCTAGATGCCAAGCTCCGCCTTGAGATGCGCGTAGAGATTCGCCGCATTTGCAAACAAGCCGGATTAACAGCTATTTATGTAACCCATGATCAAAAAGAAGCCCTCTCCATTGCTGATCGTATTGCCATCATGAGAGATGGCCGCATTGAACAGATCGGTACGCCCGAAAATATTTATCGCGCACCACTCAACCGTTTTGTGGCTGGCTTTATAGGCGACGCAAATTTCATCCCAGGTATCGTTTGTAACATCACAAATGAAGCAACCACCGTTGAAACAGCTTATGGTGTCTTTGTTGCTCACCATTCCGACAATGCAGTAGCACTTGGCGAGAAGATTGAACTATGTATCCGTCCCGAAAATATTCGCTTTGACAAACCGGCCAGCAACTTACCCAATCGTCTTCATGGGCATTTTTCCGAAAGCACCTATCTCGGCGAAGTCGCACAACATCTAATTTCCATTCCAGAATTCAAAGGAATGCCTTTTACGTTAAAGGCCTTCGAACTCAGTCCGCTAGCCGGACGTAATCGTACGGGCGAATCGATAGACATTTGGATTGAGCAACAACACATAATCATTACAAAAAATTAATAATGAAATCAATCAAAGACACCTTCTTCGTTTTTATTGGTAGCGCGTTCGGGTTAGGATTGATGCCCATTGCGCCAGGCTCCTTTGGCGCGTTATTGGGCGTTGCAATGCACGTAGGCATCGTCTTCTTTCTCGATGTGCCCCTTCATAGGCTACTCGCCCTACTGGCGTGCCTCATTGGTACATCTGTCATACACTTTTCATTAAACTCCTGGGCGGAACGCTATTGGAATGACTCCGACTCTGGTAATTTCGTGCTGGATGAAATCGCGGGGTATCTCGTAGTCCCTATCATTCTCTACACAAGTACGGCTCCACTTTGGTATATCGCAACTGCTGGTTTTTTGATCTTTCGTATTTTCGACATCATCAAACTACCCGTTGCACGTTATATAGACAGAAACTGGCATAATGCATGGGGCGTACTACTCGACGATATTGTCAGTGGTCTTTACGCCACAGGCGTTGTCTGGCTACTGGCATGGCTTATTTGGAAATAAACGCGCGGCTGTGTTGAAAACCTACTAGAAAACAGACTAGACTTTTGGTATGATTTAACGTGATTACTTTGGAGGTAATTCATGAGCTTGGCTAAGCGACTCTTTTTTTCGTCACCTGTTTTTTTTATCCGTCTTTTTCTCCCTTTGGTGTTTAGTGTGTCAGCGTATGTTTATGGTCACACACTGTTCCAATATGCCTATCCAGGCAAATCTGCATTCTTGACTGCTGTTGCAGCACGACTTTGTAAAACAGAAGACCTTTCTAATCCTCTTTTTACCTTGCTCACACAAATAATCGCCACCTTGCCTTATGAAACATTAACCATACGATTAAATCTGTTTTGTGTATTCTGTGGAAGCATGGCCGTCACGCTCGCCTACTATTTTACAGCCCGGTTTATTTTTATTTGCGGGCGTGACTTGCCGGGAGGTGCGGCCTCCGTTGTTTTCCAAACCAAACAAGAAGAGGGCGATGACACGGACGATGATACCCTTGTACGGGCTAAAAAATCGACTCCTACACAGCAGCTCAGTAACGCACATCCATCTGTTTCCCTCTCTCTGAAGTCAGAACAAGGAACTCTACACGACGAAGACCTGTTTCATCACAACTGGTTGGCCGCACAAGCCAGCGTCTTGGGTGGTCTCGCCACGGCAACCGTGCTTGCATTCACGGCTCCATTTTGGCTAGTATCCACGCGCCTCTATCCGCATGCCTTTCATTTGATGCTTTTTTTGATGATCATCAACATGCTGTTATCCTATCTTCACACTGGCAGTAGTTTTGTTCTCTTCCCGGTTGTTCTTCTGCTGACGGCGACCTGCCTAGAACATCCACTCTTTTTAATCTTATTGCCCATTGCCGGCTTCATTATAATACGGACAATGGAAAACAACGAGCAATTGGCCATGCATCGTATGCTGGGAGTCATTCTGGTCGGCATTGCTGGTTTTCTGGTAGCCCTTACGTGCCTCAACAAAGCGGCGGACGGCTGCGAACTCATCACAAGCGGATCAGGACGACTACTGTTATCCACTTTGGGTTCAACGCTCTTAAATAATATTATTTCTTGGATTCCAAGTTATGGTTGGATCTATACGTTTGTTTTATTTCTATTCCCCGCAGCCATCGCCCTATTCGTCTTTACAAATGCTTTTCATGGGCGAAGAACATTCTTATTATTGATCATGGAATTAGGACTAGCCATGAGCTGTATTCCTGCGATGTTGAATGTACGTACTTCCCTATGGGGCATAGCCAGGCAGACATCTGAAGTGCCGTTATTTCCCTACGTTGTGATTTCATTTTTTGTCGGATTACTCGTTGCCGTTTTCTATCTCATGCGCGATGTCTTCCTGGCGCATGGCGATGAGGACTTAGAATATTACGAATATCGAGACAATCCAATGCTGTGCAAGTTAGGAACCCTACTCTTCTGGCCGTTAGCCTTGCTCGTATGTGTAACCCCCTTTCGCAACAAGGTCGACATTGACCCTCAAGTTGGAGCATTTGTCGACTCTTTCTCAAAGGACCTCTATTGGACGCTCGGCACACGAGACTGGTTGATCAACAATTCCCTGTTTCGTTATCAAATCATGATGCATGCATTTAATGATAAGCGTAACATACGTTTCGTCTCAACCGATCCTGTATCCGACACTTACGATGCTTCGTCCATTATGGATGTTGTCGCGAAAGACGCTATCTTCGAGCCCATCCGCAATCGAATGCTGAACGCTGCTGACATTTCTCCAAGCACCTTTATTAGCGAATGGCTCTCAAAAGACACAAACGCATGCACACGTATCGCCGTATTTCAACGACCAGAAGTTTGGCGTGAAAACGGATACCATGCCATCCCAACTGGTTTTTTTCTGAAAGGCCTTCCAAAGACCCAGCCTCTCGATTTGGACACCTTGAGAAAAGAATACAATGGTTTTATCGAACAACTGCGTCCCACTCTCTTCCCAGATGAAGCAGACTCTATTCTTCTTTTCGCGTCTTACCGTCAGCAACTCCGAAAACAATTATCTCGCCAACTGAACGAACTGGCATTCCTGTTTGTTGAAGCCAAGCGAAATCAAGATGCTGATGCGTTATACAAAATGGCAAACGAGCTCGCTTATGACGGGAATCTTGCTTCAATGCTCAACCGTTATCAACTCGTCCTAGAGAAGAATATACCTCTGTCTCACGATTTGGACACGTACCTGCGCTCACTCGCCGAAAGCGGTCGCTTGTCCGATCTAACATCCTTGCAGATTCAAAACGAATACGGAACCCTTCTTCGTCTTGACATTATCGAAGTCTTGAGAAAAGATTTCGGACGAAAGGCGACTGGCTTTAAGAACGTGCTTCTGAAAAGTCGAAGTTTTCGTGACCCATTGATTGCCCTTCGAGACAAAAAACGCGAACTGTATCAATCGGTAACAAAGGCCATGTACGAGTATCGTTTTGCAGATGCCGACCATCTGTTAAATATATTATTTGACATCGACGCGAAAGATACCTTCGTCTTGCTTAATAAAGCACAACTCGCGATTGAGCAACTTGACGCACCGAACGCCGGACTCTGGATGGATCTGGCAAAGGAAAACGGAGTCAAGGAAACGGAGCTCGTCTGGCATGAAGCAGCATTGCTCGTCCTAGCAGGAAAACCCAATGAAGCCCGTACCCTCATCGAACAAGCCATTCCAGCAAATACGCTAGACGCTCGCCTTTGGGCGTTGCTAGCGGATATCCTCCTTGATAAACGTGAATACTACGAACTTGAAAACCGTGTTAACCCTGCCCTGCGCAACGCTACAAGCAAAAAACCAAGTGCTTCGTTCTATAAACTAAGGGGTTATTTACTGTTACGTAACAACGACTTGATGGGGGCGCGAACAGCTTTTCTCGATACACTGAGCCTTAATCCGTCTCTCACGTCCGTCCGTGAAGAATTACTCAAGATCGACGATAGACTTGAAGTCCCCACTTTTAGCGAAGCAGATGCAAAAGCCATGCTCCGA
The DNA here is from genome assembly GCA_037133395.1 of bacterium. Lineage (GTDB taxonomy): Bacteria > Verrucomicrobiota > Kiritimatiellia > RFP12 > UBA1067 > CAIZQW01. Next base: position 17,381 of record JBAXOG010000072.1, read on the forward strand.
ATCATACCCGATCATGCCTTTGCCAATTACCTGTTAGGTCGCGCGCGATTGGAACGCCACATTTTAGGCCAAGCAGAGGATTTGTTCCAAAAGAGTCTTGCAAAAAAAACAAATGTTCCTGCTGCAGTCGGACTAGCGTCTGTATGGATTGAACAAGGTGAAACAAATAAATCTGAGACCATTCTTCGATCCTCGTTAAAAGAAGATGAGACTAACACGTTTGCACGTCTTACATTAATCAAACTCCTGTTAGTAAAGAAAAAGGGTGACGAGGCCTATCTCCTGATACAACCCCTGATGAAGGCGAATCCAGGGGATCTCAATTTGCGCCTTATGCATATCCGCATTCGCATGATCCAAGGGAAACTTGAAGAAGCCGCCCAGAGCGTTTCAGATTTACTCGACAAAGAATACAAGCTTCCTGCTGATATCCAAGCCCAGTTAAAAGACTTGGCTCGACAACTCTCAGATGCTTTAACCCGATAAGGACATTTATGCGGCTCTTTCAGTTCATTGTCTACTTTTTACAGTACATGCTGGTCCGTCTGTCCATGGCGTTTTATACACTCGTGCCCGCGTCAAAAGCATACTCCTTGGGCTTCCGCTTTGCGGCTCTCATTTACCCACTCTTTAAAATGCGACACCGTATCGCCATTGACAACATTTTAAAAGCAAAGATTACAGCGGATTCAACAGAAGCCGCCCGGATTGCTCGTCACTCGTTTTGCCATTTTATCGGACATCTCCTCGAAGCGTTAAAAGTGCCTCAAGTCATTAACGAAAAGAATTGGAAAGAACATATCGTTTATGATGTAAAAGACGTTGAAAACTGGAATATGTTAATGGTCAACTTGGACATCCCCGTCATGTTGCTAACGGGGCATCTCGGTTCTTGGGAGGCGGCTGTAACCATCGTTCCCTTTACCCGTCCAATGATGCCTGTTGCACGTGCAATAGACAATCCAATGCTGGTCCGTTTTCTGGCCAAGAACCATTTTAGAGGGAACGTCACCATCATTTCAAAAAAAAATGGGTTTACGGGTGACACCCTGCGCGCATGGAAATCAACAAAATCTGCATTAACCATCGTGATGGACCAACACGCTGGGAATGAGGGCATTAAGGTTGATTTTCTCGGACGTCCTGCGTCTACGCATACCTCCCCTGCACGCATCCGTCTTGTTTCAGGCGCACCCATAATTGTCGGAGCCTTTCTGCGAGAAGGACTCTTCAAATATCGCATGATCGGCGAACCCCCTATCCAGTTCACCCCCACAGGGAACAAGGAAAAGGATATTGAAACTCTGCTGATCGAAATGAACCAACGCCTCGGAAATTTAATTCGCAAATATCCTGAACAATATCTGTGGATGCACAAACGTTGGCGCTAGCGAGACATCCCCCTTGACTCATCCCGTTTTTTTGCCTACGATACTACTTCAAATGCTTAAACAACATGGACATGCAATAAGGAGCCACCACGACCCATGAAAACAGTCATTATAATCCCAACGTATGATGAGCGGGATAATGTCAAGCAGATGACAGAGGCCGTGCTTGCTCAGCTTCCGGAAACCAACATCTTGTTTGTCGACGATAATTCGCCTGATGGAACGGGGCAACTGATTGATGAAATCACATCACAGGAATCACGCGTTTTTGTCTTACACCGTGAAAAAAAAGAAGGTCTAGGCCGTGCCTATATCGCAGGGTTCAAATGGGCTCTCGAACGCAGATATGAATTAATTTGCGAAATGGATTGCGATTTTTCACATGATCCAAAAGCTTTACCTTCATTGCTTGCAACTGCAAAGGATCATGATCTTGTCCTCGGTTCGCGTTACATTGGCGGCATCCGAGTCATGAACTGGCCGATGAGCCGGCTTCTCCTCTCAACAGGAGCAGCCCAATATGTACGTCTTATTCTTGGCCTGCCTGTTTGCGATCCAACGGGCGGATTCAAATGCTTCCACCGCGAAGTACTAGCCGCTATCGACATGGATAATATAACCTCAAACGGTTATTCGTTCCAGATTGAGATGACGCACACTGCTTGGATGCAAGGATTCAGCGTCAAAGAAATTCCCATCGTCTTTGAAGACCGTAAAGCGGGCTACTCAAAGATGCACGCCAATATTGCAACTGAAGCCTTCATGATGGTTTTGAAACTGTGGGTACGATGCGGGTTCCGTCGTTTTCCTAAATGCACATGCGGAGTGAAGACATAATGACCTCATTCATTCCTGCATGGCTTCGCGCTTTACGTCCAGCGCAATGGATTAAAAACGGTATTGTCCCAGCAGCGTTGTTCTTTGCATGGCGTGATCCCAGTCAGGGTATCAACATCCAAAACGCCAGCGTTTTTATTGCTGTCGGGCTTGCGGTCATCTGTTTTTGCATGATATCGAGTGCCATTTACTTGGTCAATGACATCAAGGACCGTGATGCAGATCGTGCACATCCCATCAAATGCTTACGGCCTATTGCATCGGGCGAGATCTCCGTAAGACGTGCGATACTCCTCGCTATCATTTTGTTAGTGGCTGGAGCCGTGCTGTCCCTTCAATTACCGCTTCTCTTTACGTGGGTTTTGATGGGATATGCGGCCATGCAGTTTGTTTATACATTTGGGCTCAAGCGCATCCCTTACGTCGACGTCTTCATTATCGCCATTGGCTTTGTGTTTCGCGCGGTTGCAGGTGCTGTGGCAATCTCTGTGCGTATTTCTCCCTGGCTCCTATTGTGCACCTTCCTACTGGCACTCTTCCTCGCCTTATGCAAACGGCGCCACGAAAAAGGACTGTTTGAGGAATCCGACACACGTCATCGCCAAGCGCTGGTCGGGTATAGTCGCCAACTGCTCGACATCCAGATCGCCATTACCGCTGCAGCAACGGTTGTCTGCTATGCGATTTATACTCTTGCGCCAGAGACCATCCATCGCTTTGGAACCAACCGGCTGGGTCTGACCATTCCCTTTGTTTTGTTTGGCATTTTCCGTTACCTAGCTCTTGTCTATACACAAGATGAGGGAGGACGTCCCGAGAAGGTCATGCTCACCGATAAAACGCTCATCTTCACAGTCCTCTGTTATGCAGGTGTGACCCTCGTCATATTCTTGACAGCTTTTTAACACCCTCAGCGGCAACTTACACGTCGATTTTGATGATTTTCTTAATAAAAAACCAGCCAACCGCGATGAGACATGCGGTTACCCCCACACAAAGCATCCCTGTCGTTGCACGGAAGAAGGGCATCATCATATCGGGCTTAAGAACAGTCATGGCCACACCCAGCACCACTGGCATACTCGCCACGATAATCCCTTGAAGACGGCCTTGCGCCGTCAGGGTCTGAACACGGCGTTCAATCCGCATACGCTCGCGAATTGTCAGGCTGATCTTGTCGAATATTTCAGTCAGGTTACCGCCCGTACGACGCGCAATATCAATGGCTGTCACCACAAGCGTCAGATCGTCGCTTCCCACGCGCTGGTCAAGACTTTGTAATGCTTCAAAGAAATTCATGCCCACACGCATCTGCTGCAACATGACCCCGAACTCTTGTGAAATGGGCTTCTCGCCTGTCTGCACCACCGTTTCAAAGGCCTGATTGATACTGAAGCCCGCGCGCATCGCATTACTCATGCTTCCAAGGGCATCCACAAGCTGGATATTGAACTTCTGCTTCCGGCGCTCTTTTAAAATAAGGACAACCTTTTTAGGCAATGAAAGGGCAATTAGTCCGAAGATGGTTCCCATCAGAAGACCGATCAACGTGGAAATCGGATTGCTCAAATCAAAAAGCAACAGTGTACACAAAAGAAACACCGCGATCGCCATCGCCCAGCCAATTTCTGCAATACGCCTCGCAGGGATGAAGAGAAATAAATCCTCAAATTGACGGGCTGTGCTTTCAGACATCGAATCCGCATACGAAGACGCGCCAGAGGTCATCCCGCGAAGAAACGTATAGGCAACCCCACCAAACGCTATTCCGAGCAACACGGGAGCCAGCCATGTGGCTTGTTCTTGAATCATAGACGCTCTCCCTGTTTTACAGGATCAAAGACAGACGGGTCAATATGCAGACCGCGGCTCTTCAAATGCTCATAGAAGGTCGGCATCGCACCCGTCGGCATGAACTGACCCACAACCTTGCCCTTGTCATCCACGTCCGTCTGCTTAAACTCAAAAATGTCCTGCATCACCACTTGCTGACCTTCAAGTCCAACTACTTCAGAGATACAAACCACTTTACGAGACCCGTCACTCATCCGTGACTCATGAACAACAATATCAAGGGCAGATGCAATCTGTTCGCGAATAGCACGCGAGGGCAATTCCAGCCCAGACATAAGCACCATGGTCTCCAGGCGTGAAATCACATCCCGTGGCGAATTCGCATGCACCGTAGTGAGCGAACCATCATGCCCGGTGTTCATAGCCTGTAACATGTCAAGGGCTTCACCACCACGGCATTCACCCACAATCACGCGATCCGGACGCATACGTAGCGCATTGCGAACAAGGTCACGGATGGTAATCGCGCCACGCCCTTCAATATTCGGAGGACGCGCTTCAAGACGGATGACATGCGGTTGCATCAAGCGCAATTCTGCGGCATCTTCAATCGTTAAAATACGGTCTGTCTCGGGAATGAATCCGCTCAACACATTCAACAGGGTCGTCTTGCCAGAACCCGTACCGCCAGCCACCACAATGTTTTTGCGCATCAACACGCAAAGGCGCAAGAAATCAGAGGCATTACGCGTCCACGTGTTAAAACGAATCAAGTCATCGACGGTCAAGGGGCGCTTTGAGAATTTTCGAATGGTGATGCAAGGACCGATCAAAGAAAGCGGTGCAATAATGGCATTCACGCGCGAACCATCCTGCAAGCGTGCATCCACATACGGCTGGCTCTCATCAATACGCCTTCCGATCGGCGACACAATACGTTCAATCACCCCCATCACAGACTCATCATCCATAAAAGTCTGATTCGTCAATTCAATCTTACCCTTGCGTTCAACAAAGACCTGATTGGGTCCATTGACCATAATTTCCGTAATACTATCATCCGCCAGAAAATCTTCGAGTGGACCTAGCCGCATCGCCTCGTCATAAATTTCTTTCTCAAGTCGCTGGGGATCAATACCGCGTGGCAAAGTGTTTTTGCGCTGCACCTCTATAATGATTGACTTAATGGTCTCTTTCGCCTTTATCTGAAGCTCTTCAGCACCCACACGCGAAGCGGTCATGCGTTTTAGATCCATGCGCTGAATCAATTGCTCATGAATCTGGGTTTTGACTTCGCGCATCAAGAGAACCATTGGATCAACAATTTGAGGTACCGTGACAGCGCGTTGAGCTTCTTGTTGGGGTGTCGCCGCAGGTGACGGAATACCTATGTCCTGTCTCTGTTCCACAGACAACGGTGGGGGCACACTTGACTTCCTCACATCCGACAGAGGCGGAGGCGGCGAGACAAGCGTTTCAATAGGTCGATCTTCATCAGCAGAACTCACACGTAACAAGCATGGACCGATTCCCATGACACTATCCGCACGTACAATCATTTTTTCATCAATAGGAACACTATTAATGGTTACCCCATTACTGGAACCGAAATCCTTGATGAATGCCAACGGATGATGAAGGATGAGCATGGCATGACGTTCGCTGATCTCCGGATGTCGCAGACGAATCTGGCACGCATCGCCTCTTCCAATTAAATATTCACCATCCGGCAAATCAAAACGACGAGATGGCTGACCTGGATTGACTATGTCGAGATGAAACATAAGAATTTAGATTGTTCAGCGTTAGAGGGCCATTGATTATCGCAAGCCTATTTAATAGCTCGCTTCGGACTACTGATTGATTGTTGACGAAGGATATTCAATTGCTCAATCGTCTCCTGTATTTTTTCAAAGTTCACACGCGGCAACGTTGTTTCATAATACACATCTTCCGGATGACGTAACGCAAGCGCAACGCGCCCCTTAATTTGCTCAGTAAAAACAAGCATCTCAGCTTCGCGAGGCGTCACCTCCAAGGTGACAGTATTGTAATTCCCGCCTGAACTCCGTTCCCCCAAAACACGTGACTTCGCGGTCTCCTTGCCCGTCGCAAGAACCAAGACGTTCTGCAAGACGGTAAAGGTCACCAACTCCATTTCACCTGGAACGCTCTTTGACGGAAACGAAAACGTACCCAACACATCCACATGGTCGTTTGGATTGACCATTCCACTGACCGATGCTGCGCCAGCTACATTGATCGAAATGGCGCGCCAACGATGACGCAAATCCCCGGAAAGCCCGCGTGAAAGCGGATCACCGCCTTCGATATCCGACCATCCAATCAACTGTCCGTCATCCATGGCATGCGTTAGCTTACGACCAAAAAGGACAACGGCATTCGCTTCTTTGATCACACGCCCGCGGACCTGCTTTTCGATGACATCTGACACCCCGATGTCCGCCGCTGTGAGCAACGTTCCTGAAGGCAACGCGCGTTTCGTAACGCAAACCGGTATTTTTATATGCGCCTTATTGAACTCTTCCCTGAGCTTATCATAATCGCGATCCTTCGCATTCAAGTAAGAACGCGTCAACAACGCGGCAAATAATCCGATGACGACGGATGCAATCAAGACAAGTTTTTGTTTCATAGTGTATAATTTCCAAGGGAAGTGACCGTCGGACATTAGGCCGATCATTCTCTACCGTAAAAAACTACTAAAAAATGAGCTTCTCGTTTGTATGGCGAACCGCGCTATTGTCATGAAAATTTGCAACTTCTGATTCAATGACTCCCTCTGAACCAGCGAGCTGACTGTGACGCGCCGTAACGCGATTCAACTTAACAAAGGTGCCTGGCTTCGCTTCTTCACCATGAAACACGGTGGAGGATGTGCTCTGGGATTTCGGTTGACGCTCCTTGAG
>JBAXOG010000073.1:0-24291 GCA_037133395.1 bacterium
GTCCCTCCCGGAAAGGCTATTGCAATGGACAAACTTCCTGAACGAATGCATCCTGCACATTTGCAAAATATCGACAGGTATAATACAGCGATCATTCTTTTTGTGACCGTATGCGCGTCGTGTCGGGTGACTAATACTTTTGCGAATGAGATTATGCACGCTATTATTCGCGAAGCATGGATTGAGGCGAGTGCGTATCGTGTGGGCGCGTATGTGGTGATGCCCGATCACATCCATTTGTTTTGTAGTCCGGCGACGCCAGAGGCCGAAAATGTGGCGAAGTGGGTAGGATATTGGAAAAGGCTTGTGACAATCAAGGCAAAGGCGCGAGCATTCATGGGAGGGGCATCGGCCCCGATGCCCGCGGCGGACGGCGAGGCCGCCGTCCCTCCCGTGCCCGAGAAGAGGGCTGTCGTCCCTCCCTTGCCCTTGCTACTATTTCAACGCGACTGCTGGGATCGTCAACTGCGAAGCGGCGAATCATATCACGAGAAATGGGAATATGTTCGGAACAACCCCTTGCGTAAGGGATTGGCAACATCGCCGGAGGAGTGGCCTTATGCGGGTGTGATAAATGATTTGATGTGGTAGCAAGGGGAGGGGCATCGGCCTCGATGCCCGCAGCGGACGGCGAGGCCGCCGTCCCTCCCAGATCGCGCAGCTCGCTACCTCACGCTTTCACACTTGCGCGTTTTCCTGCGTTTCTGCTAAACTTAAAACACATGAACAAACTGGATACATTGCTTAAATCTGCAGAGTGCGAAGTTGTCGAATTCAAGGAAGCGAAAGTAAGTTTTGACTTTGACAAATTGGGGCATTATTTTTCTGCGATTTGCAATGAGGCAAGGCTCAAAGGGAAGCGTTATGGGTACCTTGTTTTTGGGGTGAACGATAAGCGCGAAGTAGTCGGATCCAACTACCGCGTAAATGGCGGACTCGATTCTCTCACACGCGAGGTTGCTGACAAGACCACGGGGCGCACGACCTTTTCAGATATTCATGAATACGTTCAAAATGGGAAACGAGTTGTGGAGGGGAGGAAGCCTAATATCTTTCTCAGTCAGCCAATGGCCGTTATTACTGGTGAAAAGGCGGAATATAGTCGCAATAAGGCCTTGGATCAGCAATACTATCTGGACTTTATCTGCAAGGCCATTGGCGAGCATAAAATGATGACGCGTAAAGACATTGATAATCTGCTGTGGACAAAAATTTCCGATGTATTAGATGAAAAGCAAAACAAGAAGAAAATCGACAACCTGTTGTCACACTTAAGACGCTTCGGAAGAATCCGAAATCAAGGTGGTTGTAAGAAGCCAGAATGGGTTCTGAGTTAGTCTTTATTTGCTCCTTAAGGGCGTAAGTGAAGGAGTAAAAAAGGAGTAAAAAAGGAGTAAGCCAATTTCACTCAGGAGCAAAACAACTATGAAAAATTTTAATTACACAGCCCGCGAAAGATGAATACAGAGCACAAAAATATATACGTGTCAGCCCTAGCAGTGCTTCTCGCATGCATCACCTTTGCATTGTATGCCCAAACCGTGAACTTCGAGATGATTGGCCTTGATGATGCGACCTTCATCCGCGACGGCGTGCTACTGAAGCATGGTTTGAGTTGGGCTTCCTTTATTCAGGCCTTTACGACGTTTGATTATTGGGCGATCTGGATGCCCGTGACCTATTTGGTTTACATGACGATTATTTCTCTGTTTGGAATGAGTCCATGGGCCATGCACCTCGTCAACGCCTCTGTCCATGCCATCAATGCAGGGCTTTTATTCTGGTTCATTTTTGCTCTTCTTGAAGCCGTCAACAAAACGAAGACAACAGTCAGCAGAACCTATCTTGCGGCGTTCCTGGCCGCCGCATTCTGGGCTTGGCATCCATTACGGGTTGAAAATGTGGCTTGGATTGCCTCTCTGAAGGATTTGCTGTATGTGTTTTTTGGTTTGCTGGCGGTCATCAGTTGGGTTCGCAGGCTTTCCATGTCATCAAACGCGAGCACAGAGGATGATCGGCCACATGCATGGATTTATGTTTGGACGGGACTGGCGATAATGAGCAAGTCGGCCGCCATGGCTATTCCTTTGTTGCTGATGGGCATAGAATTTCTGCTTAAACGGAGAGTCAGTTGGTCGCGCTATTTTCCGTTAATCGGGATGTCTGTTTTTTGTGGCGGCGTGGCTATTTACTCGCACGAGATCGCGAGCGGTCGGGAGTCGTTGGCTTCGATTCCGCTTTATGACAACGTGCTGAATGCACTAACATCCTTCGGGTGGTACGTCGGAAAGACCGTCTGGCCGAGCAATCTCTATGTGCCTTATCTCAGAACCTACCCAGCTCTGCCGAACTATTTCTGGTGGAGCCTACCGATAAGTGTAATCACGGGTCTGGCCGTATGCTGGCTGAGTGTCCGGAGTGGATTTTATGGGTTCGTTATGCGTGCCTTTGCCTCTTTGCGTTTGGCTGGGTTCAAGGAGGAAGACGGGAAAGGGATTGTAAACGAGTCTCTGGGGTTAGACGCGCGAGTGGTTTTTGTCGGAATAGCCTGGCTCATTATTGCTGTAGCGCCTACGCTGGGGATCGTGAGCTTTGCTTATCAGAGCCATGCTGACAGATTTCTCTATTTGCCGTCGGTTGGGGTGGCGATCGTCATGGCCTGGGCAGTGATACGAATGAAAGCGTTAAGCTATCCCTTTGTAGTTTTCGCAGGGGTACTGTATCTTGTCAGTTGGCATCAGATTGGCTATTGGAAAAACAGTGAAATACTTTTTACGCGGAGCTGGGAGGTATCTGGCGGCACAAATCGCGTGGCAGCACACATGTTGGCGTTGGATAGCTTTTCACGACATCACGATGTGAAAGCCACGATCGCGTGGTTTGAGCAGTATTATGGCAAGAAAAAAACCCTTTCAAACAGAGTGCTGTACATTATTGCTCTTTTGGAAGCCGGTGAAAAAGAGCGGGCGCGCTCAGCGATGGAAGATTTTAAGACTGCGTTTGACGAACTGATCGGGGAAGACGTCACCCTGTCAGCAGAGTCCCAGTCAACAGAGATTACGCCTCTGAAGGAGAGTGTTAAAGCTACATGGCAACGGAACGTGAAAGCGGCTAAGGAGGGGGATTTGCGTGTTTGCTATGCCCTGTGGAGTTTGCTTGACGGCGATGTTGAACAGGCTCATGAGCATATCGCGCGTGAGATCAATAGACTGCCAGAGTGCTTTGTCCGAAATTATGTAGCAGGGTTGATTGCCGAGAAAACGGGCAAGAGAGAAGACGCAGCGACTTATTACCGAAAGACAAACTTTATTTTTTTGCAAGAAAAGATACGCCCTGCTATACTAAAGACCCGTGAGAAATTCGAACACCCTAAACAAGAAATCCAAGAAAGGAACAAACCATGAAACGAATGATCTATCTCTGTGCGGTAATGGCAACCTATTTTTCAATGGCACAACAGCCACCTCCGATGAAAGTCGCGAAAAGAGATCCTGCTGCAGTTTCAAATAATATGGCTCGCACGGGAGGTCTCATTCAAAGACCTGTGGAAGGGAGAGAGGTCATCATTCTTGACTCACAGGAAAAGGTAACCGTAGCGAATCAATCTGCGAGAGGAATTAAGGATTTTTTCCGGATACCTGTTATGGTCAGGAAGGAGAAGGCAGGCGACCCTATCAGCATGGCGAATACGGTGTTAGCAGAGAAGAAGGTTGGAATGGTCATCGTTGTTTGCGAGAGCTCCACCTTACCGTCCTTGCTGGTAGCCCCTGAAGCACGGTGGGCCGTCGTCAATGTACGTGCGCTTTTCAGCGACAAGCCGACGGATGACGTGCTTGTCTCACGTGTGGACAAAGAGATCGTGCGTGCTTTTGGCTATGTGGGTGGAGCGGCCAATTCGATGTTTGATGGATGTGCTATGTCGCCCATCTACAAACCTACGGATTTAGACGGTCTGAAAGCAGCAGCTATTTCCCCGGGTCCGCTACCGAGCATTTTCAAGACTCTTGGCGTGTTAGGCATCACACCGATCAAGTATGCGACTTACAAGATGGCTTGTGAAGAGGGCTGGGCGCCTATGCCGACAAATAGTTTTCAGAAGGCGATTTGGGAAGCAGCAAAAGAGAAGAAGAACGCAGTACGCTAGAGGCCTGTACAGATTACATTAGAGGTTGTTATGAAAGTTTTTGAATATACTGCGCGCGATGAAACCGGCGCAACACGAAAAGACACCATCTCTGCGACAGACCGCTTAGCAGCGATCGCCGAATTGCGGAAACGGAATCTTGTAACACTCTCGCTTGTTGAAGCCAAGGGTATGTCTGCTACAAAGAATGGTCGCGATTTCAGAATAAACAAGGTCTCAAGGCTGTCTTTTTTTGCTGTGCTCATGATAAGTGCAGTCATTTTAACGGCTTATCTGATATCACAACATAACGGAATTCAAAAAGAGAAACTACATAAGGTCGCAAAAACAAGCATTCAGAAGAAAGGTGCATCCAATACGGCCGGCACTCAGGGTTCTGGAAAAAAGGTGCAGAATCTACTTCCGGGCCAGACCAATACTGTTTCAAGCGGGGCAAAGAAGTCACGCAGTCCGGCCGACATAGCGAAGGAATATGAGGCCGCTCGTGCGACAAACAATGTGGCAGCTCTTCGGCCACCTCCTGTCTTCACTATGGCCATCGAGAGTTTGATGCATGCGGCAAGCGTGACGCCCCCGGGGCTTCCTCCGATACCCTTGCCTCCGATAACAAGCTCAATCGATGAGTCCTTTATCCATTCATTAACGAACAACATTGTCATTTATGATGAGGATTCCGAGAAGATGGCCAAGCTCAAGGAGGAGACTGCGTACGTCAAACTAGAAATGGCAAAATACGTGGCAGAGGGGTATACAGCCAAACAGGTCTTAGAGGCGATCCAGGAAGAGCGGAAAGAACAGCATAAGTTCAGAAAAGAATTGTACACAGAGATGATGGCTCTTTTTAAGGCAGAGCGGGCAGACGATGCTAAGGCATATTTATCTGAGGCAAATGCCATTCTTAATGAGCGTGGTATTGTACCGTTGAGCATCCCGAGAGAATTTGAACAAAAACCTGTGCAGTAACGAGATGTTTGGATACCTAGGATGATTTTATATGACCAAGGTGTGTCCTTTAATAGCGCTTGTTTTGTTGCTGACAACATTTGGCCTTTATTGGCAGACGAAGTCGTTTGACTTCATTGCATACGATGATCAGACGTATGTTTACGGCAACGTAACCACGAACGGGCTGAATACTGCGACCATCAAATGGGCTTTCACGGATTCGTATAAGACCCTCGATAATTGGCATCCACTGACGGTGCTCTCGTTGCTGACGGACGTGGAATTGTTCGGTGTGAACCCAGGTGCGATGCACCTGCATAATGCGGTGATACACGCTATCAATGCGGTCTTGCTCTTCTTTTTTCTCCTGTTGCTGGGTAGGGCGACGTTCTCCGAACGCGCCGCATCTCTCGGTAGGGCATGGGTCTCCGACCCTGCCGCGGCACGTTCGGAGAACGTCGCCCTACCTATCTGCCTACCTATTTGCCTAGCAGCCTTTATGGGTGCGGCATTCTGGGCGTGGCATCCGTTACGGGTTGAGAGTGTGGCATGGATTTCCTCCCGTAAGGATGTACTGTGTGTGTTTTGGTATTTGCTGGGGCACTTGGTTTATCTCAAGTGGAATAAGGGAGAACGGGGCTTCCTATTCGCAATACCCGCCTTTCTTTTTGCGTTTGCGAGTAAACCAACAGCGATTGTTTTTCCTGGGACACTATTTTTAATCGATTATGTGGTCTACGGGAAAATTCAGTGGCGGCGCATCACGGTGTTTGCGAGTGCAACGATGTTTTTTGCGGCGCTCGTCATTATTTCGCAAGAGTATGCGATTACAGACTGCTATCCTCTGCTCACACGACTCCTCAATGCCGTGGCATCCATCGGGGACTATTGCTTGGCAACGCTATGGCCCACAAAACTCTGTCCGTTCTATCCTTACGAAGACCCAGTCTCGTTGGTTCGTTTTGTTCCGGGGGCAATCGTGTTGCTGCTGTTTGCGGTTGTACTGGCGCCATTTCTCCGGTTGTTTTTAACAGACATCAAGCGTGCTTATGTGTGTGAGGACAGCCATTCCTTTACCAGCGACATCAGAACGCGGCCTTCAAATATGGTGATCTTTGGATTGCTTTGGTTCTGTCTTTCCCTTCTGCCGGTGGTCGGTATTATCCATGTGGGGTTTGCCTCCCATGCGGACCGTTATACCTATCTCTCGGGAATCGGCCTCTCGATGGTCCTATCTTGGTTTGTTCTGATTATTGTTCAACAAAGAAACCGACTGTTAAGACTATTCTTGTTGACCACGTTTGGTGCCGCTGTCATCCTCTACGCTTTCTTGGCGTCTGCGCAGATCCGTCTCTGGCAGAACACCCTGCCCCTCTTTACACACACGCTAAAGTACACACAGGAGAACTTCATTGCGCATTCTGTAGTTTCAAGTATCTACTGTCGTCAAAAACGATTGGGGAAAGCCTTTGAACATGCGCGGCTTTATATGGCGACCTATTCACGCGAAGATTTGAGTCCTTCCGAAAGAATGGAGGCTTGTCTTTTCTTGCTTTTCAAAGACGAAGGGCACCCAGTAGAGACTTATGAGGATTTATTTAGTGTTCAAGTCAAGGACGCCGAGCCTTGGGCTGCTGAAAAACTATATGCTCTTGCTGTTCTTGCATACGGCAGGAAGCTTTCCTCTGCTGAACTCTTCATTAAAGAGAGCCTACGTCTGAAGCCAACGGATGGTTATTCATGGGAATTTTACGCACGCATCTTGCTTTCGCAAGAGCGTAAGGAAGAAGCACTGAAGGCCTTGAAGAAGGCACATGAACTACTTCCTGCGAGAAGGATGACCTTAAAATTGATGAATCAGGGGCTGTAAATGAAACAGGTTGGATTAATTTGTGGGGCTCGTGGTGACGGTGGCGGGGTAGGAGGCGACTAATATGTACAAAAACCAAAAAATCGTGGTCGTGATGCCGGCGTACAATGCGGAAAAGACGTTGCGCCAGACCTTTGACGAGGTGTGTGAGCAAGGTATTGTTGATACCGTCATTATTGTTGATGATTGCTCTCGCGACAATACGGTTGCACTGGCAAGGTCTTTAACTCCTCCCTCCTCCCTTCTCCCTCCTCCCTGTCTTGTCGTGCATACGCACGACAAGAACATGGGTTATGGCGGCAATCAGAAGAGTTGTTACAGGCTGGCACTGGAGCATGGCGCGGACATGGTGATTATGGTCCATCCCGATTGCCAGTACACGCCGAAGCTGATTCCTGCCATGGCCTCGATGATCGCCAATGGACTTCATTCTTGTGTGCTGGGGTCGCGTATTCTGGGCGGTTATGCGCTCAAGGGTGGCATGCCATTCTGGAAATACATTTCGAATCGATGCTTGACCTTGGCGATGAACATCCTCTTTGGAGCGAAGCTCTCGGAATATCATACTGGCTATCGCGCTTTTTCGCGTGAGTTGATCGAGAGGTTGCCTCTGGAAGAGAACATGGACGACTTTGCGTTTGATGCGCAGATGCTCGCAGAGATTCTCTGGACAGGCGCGACCATTGGAGAGGTCTCGTGTCCGACGGTCTATTTCAAAGATGCGTCCAGTATTAGTTTTGCTCGGTCTTGCACGTATGGGATTGGCTGCCTTAAAATCGCGCTGCTCTATAGGCTTTGCAAGTTGGGGGTGATGAGGTCGAAGAAGTTGGGAGAAATGCGGGGATGAGAAATGCGCGAATGCGGTAATTCGACGAATGGGGAGACGTATTCGCATGACTACGTATAAGAAGGCTTGTGAAGAAAGCGGCGGGCAAAGCGGTAAAATAAAAGGGAAATAGTGGGCATGAAAAAATGGATCAAATATTTGATTATTAGCGTTATAACTGTTGTATTTTTTCGTGTCGGCTCATGGCCCGTCGATAAAGAACCGGCTCCTTCGCTTAGCCTTGCTTCCGCTTGGGTGTGCGAGCAGTTTGCAAATGGAATAGGTATTGGAGTTGAGCGAAAGGGTTTAAAAGTTGCAGCTATCAACCCAAGATATGATCAGTATCGTATTGACTTCTGTGTGAATGGAGCATGGCAAATCAGAGCATCTATTTCTGCCCTGATCCTTCTTTCGAGTTATATGCTGCTAACAGGGTGCTTCACGGGTTTTGGAATACTGGCAGCGTTGATGATGATCGTGTTCTTTCATATTGTGCGGCTTATGGCGCTTGCCGTGTTCTCGCTCGTAGAACCTGTCGCCTGGGTCGACACGGTAACACGTTTTGGATATATAATTTGCACGGCACTGTCGATGTTGTCTGTATTGAACTTGCGTAGGTTTCCTGAAATTCGTATGAGGCAACAGGCACCTGAGGGCCCAGAGGTAAACGCTGGAGAAGTGCGTTAGTTCTAAAGTTCGAGAGTTCTAAAGTTTTGAGTGACATAACGCTTAACGTTTAACGCTTAACGCTTAATTAAAGAAATGCGAGATAGCGAACATAGAACGCAAAGAAAGATCAAAGGACGGCAATTTAACGCAACGTAACGCAGCCAACGTCTTTTTTCAGCTTGAGGAAGGTGAAATTTTCTGCGATACTTAAAACATATTTAAGGGTTCGCTTTAGTTTTTCACTATTATCGAAGTTAAGCAAGAGGAGTAGAAAGTCATGTGCACGTATGTGGATGTCGCGAGTTTTTTGGCGTTGTCATTTTGTGAAACAAAACAGGAACGGTTAAGTTTCTCTCAGTTAAGTTCGCTCATGAGCCAGGTGGAACCCGAGTTGTCTGAGATAGATGCTGCAATTGACTGGACCCGTGACTCCTATATGTTTGCAACAGGCTTTTATAAGCGCTTCTTTGAAACAGATGATCAAGAGGATGGAATACGGTGTTCGGCTTTGAGCGACCTGGAAAACGAACTCGCATATATTACTGGATCTGTACCGACGCAAATCCGAGAATCGTTGAAGCGATCCATTCATGATAAAGTGGAAAAAGGCCTTGGCGCGTATTAATTTAAGAGCTCTGCGTGATAGAAGGCGTAAAACAATTTAAGGATCCTGTCCACGGGTATATCGCAATATCCGTGGATTTTTGTGATAAGTTTATTGATACGGCAATCTTTCAGAGACTTCGTAATATTGAGCAGACCTCGATGAGATGTCTTTTCCCAGGGGCACATCATGACCGATTCGTCCATTCAATAGGTGTTTTTCATCTTGGACGCAGGGTTTATGAGGCCTTAAAGCAAAACACAACTGTTGAGATCCTTAAAGAACTTCAAGATGACAAGTTGCGCCAAACTTTTCTTGTGGCATGTTTGATGCATGATTGTGGACATGCTCCGTTTTCGCATACGTTAGAAAAGTATTATAATGAGGACGGAAAGACTAATCATAAGGTTGCATTTTTGCGACTTAAGGAAATATTTTCTATAGGCGATGAAGAGCGTGACCATGAGTTCGATTTCTCTCGCGGCAAAGCTTTCAACGAGCATGAAGCTATGAGCGCTATTGTGTTAAAGAGATATTTCGAGAAGGGAAATGAGTCTATTTTTGATTGTGATTTGGCTGCTCGCATGATTATTGGAAGAAAGAAAAAAACTTCGAGTTTGCGACCGTTAACGTTGCGCAACAAAATAGAAAATGCATTAATTACGTTATTAAACAGCAGCGCAATCGATGTTGATAAATTGGATTACGTATTAAGAGATACGTGGGCTTCTGGGGTTAAAAACTTCTCCGTGGATATTGATCGGCTTTTGCAGTCTGCAACATTAGTCATGGAAAAAGAGGAGATCCATGTTGCGTATAAGAAAGCGGCATTGAGTGTTATTCAATCGGTGATTGACGCACGAAACTATCTGTTCACCTGGATTTATAATCATCATACGGTACTGTATTATGCTGAACTACTTAACCTTGCGGTTAAAGATTTGGGGCAAGCGATAGATGGTAAAAAAGGAAATGGGTTTTGCTTAAAGGCCCTCTTCTCGGAGAAGGCTTTTGGCTGTGCGATGCCGTTGCGATCTAAACGAGACAAGCTCTGTATGCGTCTTCCAAATGATGGCGACATCCTTTCTCTCATTAAGGTTTTTTGCCCAGATTCGGTAGCATATCGTATTTATGAATCACGTCAGGAAAGACATTTTGCCCTTTGGAAAACGGAGTCTGAACATCGACTCCTTTTTGGTGAGCACAGTTTTAAGCTAACAAAGGAAGATGCCTTGGAACGAATCAAAAAGGAATTTGAGATTTCAGCATTTGATATCATTTGTTGTAAGGCCAATCCTAAGAGGTATACTTTGGAGCCAAGTGATATTAAGATTGATTTCAAGGGTCAGCTAAAATCGTTCACTGAAGTAGTCAGAACCAGCAATGAAGTCCGGGCCAATGGTGATTTTTACTATATTTATTTGGCAAAGAGCTGGTTAGGCAAGAAGCAAGAGATTCTGGAGTCTTTGATTCATTACGTGCGTTCGTAATCGATGCCTATCGCGGCGATTCCATTCGAACTGGCACATCGACCTGAATCCGCTCTGCAAGGCGGTTGCCAAGGAGTCAGAATGGGTTCTGAGTCAGTCTTTCTTTGCTCCTTAAGGAGTAAAATATATTTCATTTCAGATCGATTACTAACGGTTTCGAACGTTTCGATCAAAACAGATATACTTGAGTATATTTTTGTATATATCCCTTGAGAGAGCCATGATGGACGAGTTGACCCGCCTACGCGAATACGCCTTCCGCCTTCGCGATGCCTGCCTCCTGCGCCAAGGCTTCCTCCTTCGCTTCCACCTCCGCTTCCACCTCCGCTAAAGCTACGGCGGACTGGAAAGCTACGTCGGACTGACCGGCGGCCAAGACGGCGGACAGGCGGGTGACTTGAGATTTAGAACGTTAGAATCTCTTCCCTGATTATCCATGAAGTGCTGTATAAACCGCATCGGGATTCTTCTCGGCAACAATCAGTAATGCGCGGGCAGGGCCATCCGGTTCCCGCCGACCTTGTTCCCAATTTTGAAGCGTATTGATGCTCACGCCGATCATACGGGAAAACACATTTTGGCTGACGTTGAGTGAGCGCCGAACCTTCTTAATGTTCATTGTTGAAAAATCGAAACGACGAGAAGGGGTTGCAATACCCTTTTTGATTTGCCCGGCCTCTTTCACGCTCGCAAGCAATTCGTTAAAATCATTCTTTTTCATGAAGCCACTCCTCGACTACTCCTCGAAGCTGTTTGACCTGACTCGGCGTCAAATCGCTTGCTTCATTCTTTTTGTATGCAAACAACATCATCAGTTTATCTGGAATCCACCAATAATAGATAATGCGTGTTCCTCCTCGTTTCCCACGACCCGATCCAGCCCAACGAATTTTCCGTAACCCGCCGCCGCCCGGGATGATGTCCCCTGCGCCTGGGTTTGATATTAAGTAACTCTGTAGTTCACGATAAACATTTTCAGACATACAATCCGAAATTCTTTTTGTGAACACACTGGTTTCCAAAATCAATATAGGTACACTATACGCCATTGGCGTATTTTGGTCAAGGGGCTTTTGGGTGCGATTCATTTTAGTTGAAATGAATCACACCAGGTAGCAACTATCCTGGCTGTCGCGGGACGCGCCCTTACGCGAAGGCGTAAGGGTACTCGGGTACTGCGGGAACGGATGGGACTGGCGGCTCACCATTTACCGCAGGAACCAGTGGGACGTGCGATTGGATATCTTCACCAGGTGCAGCATGACAGGCACTTCGGTCAACACCCCGACAATCGTCGCGAGCACAACTGGCGAGTCTGCGCCAAAAAGCGAAATGGCGACCGCCACGGAGAGCTCGAAGAAGTTGGATGCCCCGATCATTCCAGCCGGTGCCGCAATGTCGTGCGAAAGCTTCAGTTTTTTCGCCGCCAAATATGCGATGAAAAAAATCAGATAGGTCTGAATAATCAGCGGCACGGCGATTAAAACGATATGTAAAGGATTTGCCAGAATCGTTTTGCCTTGGAAGGAGAAGATGAGCACGAGGGTCAATAGCAGACCGCCGATCGTCACATGGCTAAACTTCGGAATGAAGGACTTGTGAAAGTAATCCAGTCCGTATGTTTTGATCACGTGCAGCCGGGTCGACATGCCTCCAACCAGTGGAACGACGACAAAGAGGGCTACCGACAGAAAGAGCGTGCCCCACGGGATCGTAATGCCGCCCACGCCCAGTAGCAAACCCACAATGGGCACGAACGCGGGCAGGATGATCAGATCGTTGGTCGCAACCTGCACCACCGTGTAGGCTGGATTCCCCTTGGTGAGATGACTCCAGACAAACACCATCGCGGTACAGGGCGCGGCACCCAGCAGAATAGCCCCTGCCAGATAATCTTTGGCCAGTTCCCTCGGGATCAGCGATTTGAAAACCACAAACAAGAAGAAGGCGGCAATCGCATACATGGTAAAGGGCTTGATCAGCCAATTGACCACCCACGTGACATACAGCCCTTTTGGGTTCTTTCCGATATCCTTGATGCTGGCGAAATCGACCTTCATCATCATCGGCCAGATCATCAGCCAGATGAGTACCGCAATAGGGATCGAGACGTTCGCGTATTCAAACCGTCCCAGAAACCGAGGAATACCTGGTAGAAATTGACCGATCAATATGCCCGCGATCATGCACAACACAACCCAAAGGGTCAAAAACTTGTCAAAAAAACTGATGTCTAACTTCTTTTCATTTTTCATTGTCTGTTCTCCTTGTCTTTCACTTCAATGGAATGTTGGAATGATGGGGTTGGGTGCCTATACGCCCAGGCTTACGACTCGCGATTCGAAAAAAGTTACTCCTTTGTTTATTCTACTGCGCCTGCTGACTGCTACTATTCAGCGCACGGGGAAGCGTCTCGACAAAGCGTCGGATCTCGTCCCGTACACGCCGATAACAATTCAACTTTTCCTCCTCGCCTTCAACGAGCTTGGCCAGTGCTGGCGGATCGCTGAACCCGACATGCACCACCTTGGCTGGTCCTGGAAAGAAGGGACAGTGATCATGGGCGTGCCCACACACGGTCACCACGTGGGCAATCGGTATGTCCAACAGGGTATCCACGTGCTTCGATGTATGCTTCGAAATATCCACGCCTGCCTCGGCCATCACCTTCACCGCATACGGATTAAGCCCGTGCGTTTCGATGCCCGCCGAATAGGCTTCGATCAGATCGCCTTTCAAGTGCCGTGCCCATCCTTCTGCCATCTGGCTCCGGCACGAATTACCCGTACATAAAAACAGAACTTTCAACTTGTTCATATTACCGTCTCCTTTGGCGTTCAATAAGATTTTTGGGAGGACAGGCTAAAGCCGCCTGAAGGTTTTTTTCGTCTTTGATAAGGGTAGCATCATTTTTTAACGACGCTTCAAGCCACTTGAGGATTGGCTTTACAACCTTGAGCATCGCGCCTTGCGGCAATCGATAGTGGGCCCAGCGCCCCGCTTTGCGCGAGACCACAAGGTCAGCGGCACTCAATACGGACAAGTGCTTGGACACCGTCGACGGTGCCAGCCCCAACACCGCGATGATCTGGCATACGCAGAGCTCGCCAACACGTAACATCATCAAGATCCTTAACCGCTGAATATCGGATAGCGCTTTCGTGATCCTTAACGTTGATCTCATTGCATCACTGTTCATATCGTTAGTTCCTTTTCGATAACTTAAGCGTTAAGAGTTGAGCGTTAAGCGTTCCAACTTTTACCTGTCCGCCGTTTTATCCGCCGTAGCTTTAACGAAGGTGGAAGCCGTATTTGCGGAGGTGGAACTCTCAACGTTTAACGTTTAACTTTTAATTTAAGAAGCTACCCCTTCGTGTAATCTCGGGGCCTCACTGCCAACTGCTACTGTCAACTGCTACTGCTACTGCGCCGCCCGCTGGCGGGTGGGCTTATTGCGTGCAAAACAGCTGTCCAAGACTTTCAAAGCCTACGGGTTCGTCGGGTACCCACGGTACCATGATTGTTCGCCGGGCGTATTTCTCCACAACCTCCTGAATGTATGGTGCCTCATTTCGTCCCCGAGCCGCGAGGAGCGGATCTTTCGAAGGGGTTCCCGTAAACGACTGGTTCACGACCCATGCATAAGGCTCGATCTGGGCGCGGCGTAAATCGTCTTGCAAATAAGCAGCTTCATGAACGGGAGTCGCCTCGGGTAGCGTCACGATTAGTACCTTGGTAAAGTCAGGATTGCGTAGGCGCGGCAGCAGTGCGCTCACCTCCTCTGGCATTCCGCTGGAGTGCCTCAGCACCTCACGGTGATACGCTTCCGTGGCATCCAGTAAGAGGAGAGTATGCCCTGTCGGTGCGGTATCGAGTACAACAAATCCCTTTTCGCCATCTGCCACAGTCCGCGCAAACGCGCGAAACACCGCGATTTCTTCGGTACAAGGCGAGCGTAAATCCTCTTCCAGCAGCGCCAAGGCCTCTAGGTCAAGTCCCTTGCCCTCATTCCTAATAACCTCCCTTGTATAAGCCAGCGTCTCGGCAACGGGATCAATCCGGCTTACGCGCAATGAAGGCAGCCCTGTCGCTGCCACAGCCTGCACATGCGCTGCTGGGTCGGTGGTGCTCAAATGAACGGGGAACCCGCGCTGCGCCAGTTCGCTGGCGATGGCAGCAGCGATCGTGGTCTTTCCCACGCCACCCTTGCCCATGGTCATCACCACCCCGTGCCCTGCTTTTGCAAGTTCGTCAACAAGTTCTGTCAACGTTCCAAGGTTCTTTCCCGTGGGGGGGAGATTCACAGGTACCTGAAGCGTGGGCTCTGCTTCCGATGTCTGAAAGAGTGTCCGCAGACGATCAATGCCAATCACATTACAGGCTTTCAGAGGAACTCTCGTAACGGACATTCCGGTCAGCCATGAATCATATTCCAGAAGGGCCTCTTGGTCGCGCCGTTCCATTGCCATCGCCAGACGATCATCCCGGTGCAGGGTCATGAAAAGTCCATTCAGAATGAGCCGTTGGTTGGTTACACCCAGAAGCGCCAGCTCCTTGCTCGCCCGTTGCGCTTCCTTGAGGGTAGATTTCTGCGCACGGCTGACGAGTACCAGCGTCGTCTGCGACGCATCCGTCAGCGCCTTCAGAGTGGCTTCATACATCGCCCGCTGTTTGTCCAGCCCAGCCAGAGGACCCAGACACGACGTGCCGCTGGTATTCGTGTTGAGAAATCCCGTCCACGCTTTTGGCAGGGTCAGTAGCCGTAAAGTATGTCCCGTCGGGGCCGTATCGAAAATCACATGATCAAAAGCTTTCGTTGCCTTCGGGTCGCCGAGTAGCCGTGAAAACTCGTCGAACGCTGCAATCTCCATGGTGCACGCACCGGACAACTGCTCTTCCATGCTGCGCAACGCCGTCTCCGGCAACTTGCCTCGAAGCGGACTGATGATCTTTTCTCGGTACAGCCGTGCGGCCTCTTCGGGGTCGATATTCAGGGCTGACAATCCAGGCGCGAGTGGGATTGCGGTCGGCTCCGCGCCCAGTTTTTGTTCGAGCACTTCATCGAGGTTAGAGGCGGGGTCTGTGCTGACCAGCAATACGCGTTTACCCTGCTCGGCCAGTGTCAACGCGGTCGCGCAGGCCAACGACGTTTTACCTACGCCGCCTTTACCCGTAAAAAACAGATGCCGTGTCACGTTTTTGAAAAAATTCATTTTCTTTCCACGAAATACAATGGAATGTTGGGGTTGGGTGCCTTGCTGGGCGAATAGGCGTCCTGCCGCGCCGTAGTCTTGGCGTAGGAGGGTCCCCGCCTGTTCACTGGTCCGGCTTCCGCCAGACCAGTATAAGTATCTGGCTGCGGGTACAGGCGAGGACGCCTATACGCCCAGGCTTACTTCCAGCATTCCATTATTCCTTATCTTAACCATTCACAGACTGAATACCCAAAAAAGCAACAAGCGTTTCGCGTGTGGGGTAGACGGCGCGGCTTACGATCTTCCCGTCCACAAGGATCAACGGCAAACAGCCGACATCTTCTTGTTCCAGAGCTTCCCGTACCGTGTTGTTCTCAGCAAATGCCATGGGCTGTTGTGCGAGGTTATACCGCATAACCGGAACACCCTGCGTTTTGACCCATTCCAGATCACCGGCAAAGCGTGGCAAAACAGGATCAACCTTCGGACCGCAGACACCCGAGGAGCAACACATTGGCGGATCAAAAACTTCAAGCGTTTTCATTTTTAAAACCTTTTCCATTTCGTTATATGGCGAACTATAGCATTATTGACGCGCACTGTCAAGTAGCTGTCGGGCCTTTCAAGTTATTAGGCCGCATCTGCGATTCGTTGCAACCCCTGGGCGTATAGGCGTCCTCGCCTGTACAGCGACCTGTCCGCCGTAGCCTTGGCGAAGGCGAAAGCGTGGCGTCTATGGCTGGTCCGGCAGCTGCCGAACCAGTGTACAGGCGAGGACGCCTATACGCCCAGCCTATCTGTCCAGTCAACAGACCAATGAATCGCAGATGTACAGGCAGGACCCTCCTGCGCCAAGGCTACGGCGCGGCAGGCGCCTATACGCCCAGCCTATCTGTCCAGTCAACAGACCAATGAATCGCAGATGCCCCCAAGTTTTAACACGAAACACACGAAAAAATGTTTTTTATTGAGACGGTGTTTCAATGACGCGGGCGTAGATTTCCAGCAGACGGATCTTGCCGGTGAACTGGTAAGGGGGTTCGAGACTCGCCGTATATTGCCCGATGTATCCTTTGTCGGAATGGGCTCGGATATCACCTGTGACAGCGGCTTCGCCCACCTTGTTGCCGTCTTGGTAAATACGGGCGGTTGTTCCGTCGAAGGTAAATATCACGCGGGTCCATTTTCCCGTCGTAATCGCGCCGCCGTCGCAGGATACGCCGCCGAGATGAAAGCGCCATTTGTGTCCGATGCTTTGTAGAAGCCATCCCGCTCCCATGTAGCCGCCCATGCCTAAGATAACCGGCATCTTGCCCATCTCGTCGAAATAAATTTCCATGACCCCGCTGAAAGGGTTGCCGTTGAAAGCAGGCATGGAAGTGATGACAGCACAGCTTTCGCCTTTGATCTCGAGCATGCTATTCGTAAAGCTTGCGCCTTTTTCGAGTGTTAATCCAGCCGCGTGCGGCGCCAATTTAAAAATAGGTTCTTTTTGTGGCGGATTAGCTTGAGCGGTGACCCAGGACGCATCCTCTTTCTTGGGTGGCATGTTTAGCATTGTAGGTGCAAGGAGGATGACGACATATTGTGTCTTTTTTTGCTGATGAAATTTGGAATCTGTAAAGGCGGGGACGGTCAAAGGCGTCTTGTTCAGTTTGACGATGGTGCCCTCTTCGGATTGGCCATAGATGTCAAACCGTTCAAGTCCCACGACGCCTTGCGCATCCCATGATAAGGCTATGCTGCCATTGCCTGGTTCCGCGCGTGGTTTGAGGCTTTGCTGTGTCGCTGTGCGTGCCTTGGTTTCATGTGAAACCCAGATCGGTTCGGAGTGCCGGGGTTTAAAGTCGGCCAGCGGACAGCGCTGTCCAGCGGGCATGGCAGCAGGTTCGGGCTTATGCTGGTAGTCGTAGACCGCACCGCTCATGATCGTGCCGCAGGTCTCTGCTGGGTCAGACACGAAGACGACTGCATAGTGCACGGTGCCGGCCGGCGGATTGGTGTCGCAGAGTGTTGAACGTTCGGTGCGTCCAATCAGCGTGGTTGCGTCTGGTTTAAATTTCGCTTTTGTGCCGCGATGGATTTCTGCGATCAAACCGATCATGCGGGCGGAAGATTCCCAATTCAGACGGACAAAGCCATAGACTTCATCGACTGCCTTGACCTCCGGCAATGGATTGGGCAAGTCCTGGGGCAAGATCTGCCGCGCGCGTCCAGGCATGATGCCGTTACCGACAAGGTCCGCATACGGCATGTCGATGCGCGGCTTTGCGAGCATCTCTGTCCGTCCTGCCCGGATAATGGCGAGCATCTTCTGATAGTGCGCGTCAGAAGTACCTGTTAGCGTTGTCACTGGCTTGCCCTCGGCAGGCCAGCGCGTGGGCCAGACTTGCGTCGGGAACTTGTCGAGATCCAGTACGCTATGCAGGTAGCCAAAACCGTAAAAGACGCCACGGCGTGAGAAGGTGGGGTCAACCTTGTGATCCCGGCAGAGCGCTAAGCCGTATCCGCCTTTAGCTGTGAAGGATTGCGGCAAGGGTGCGCGCAAAATCGTGCTCATCTCTGGCTTGTCAAAGTTGATCCAGTTGTCGAAGCGTTTCATCACGCCCTTGTCATCCGCATGGCAGGAGACGCAGCCTGCCTCCTTCATCGCGCCTTTCAGGGCATTCACAGTCTTGGGATACGCGGGCAAGCGCGGAGGCGCCAGTGTGTAATCCCAGGTGCCGGCATACATCGCGTTGGAGTCCATCCAAGCGAAGACCAGCTCTTTTTCAGCCTTTGTCAGAAGTTCGGAATGCGTGGGCTTGAGCAGGGTGTCCGCGAGGATCGCCTTGCCGCTTCCATGCTCATAGGGTCCGAAGACTTTACAGGACCAGTAGGCTGTTCCGTTCATGCCGCAGATGCCGCCGACCATGTCCGCCGTGTACATCTTTTCGCGACGAGCGGTCAGGTTTTCGTAAGAGATGTTGAAGACTTCCGTCCAGCCTGCCGAGAGATCGAGTCCCTTGGCCATGCCGTTTTCGCCCCCGTGGCAGCTCACGCATTTTGCGTCCCAGATGGGCTGAATGAGTCGTGTGTAATCGACCCAGCCTGTGCCCCAGGATTCAGGCTTCAACTGCTTGGGTTTGCGGTCTGTCAGCCGAGGCATGCCCATGGCCTTGGGAGCATACTCATGGCAACCGGCGCAACTGCGCGTTGTTCCAGGTGCGGCCTGGATGAAGGTTCTCATGCCGCGTACCATCTTGTAATCCTTGTCCAGCAACTGGAAGTAGAGCGCGCGTCCGGAGGGCGCTTCGAAATAGACGGAGCCGTCTTCCTCGACCGGGACCATGCCGTGAAAAATCTTTGCGCTCCAGGCCAGCGCCGCTGAAATAGAGAAGGTCTGGTTGAAACCATTGCCT
Organism: bacterium; assembly: GCA_037133395.1. GTDB lineage: Bacteria > Verrucomicrobiota > Kiritimatiellia > RFP12 > UBA1067 > CAIZQW01. The sequence continues at coordinate 19,145 of JBAXOG010000073.1, forward strand.
CCAGCCGTACCGCTGACGCGCGAGGTCTCTTCCAGGACGCGGAGCCACTTGATCGTTCCGCGTTTCACGGTCGGCATCGAGACATACACATCATTCACAAAGAATGCGCCGCTGGTCTTGGTGCGATCGGTCATGTCGAGCGACGTGCGCGGCACGGACCGTGGCACCAGCGGGATCGGGTTGTGCAGGTCGATGGCCGGATCGCTGTGAATGACGATCTTCTTGCCAGAGCGGTCGATGAGCATCAGCGCGTTGAGCTTGCCTGTGTTCCGCCTTCTGAAGCCCGGCGTCTCCACGGCAATCGAAGGGGCCTCTTTTTCTTGCGGTATGCCGCTGTAGAGCACGACATGGGCGTTGAGCGCCCACGGGTCGCAGGATTCGCCTCGGTCATGCGTGGGGTTGGCGGGCGATTCAAAATTGATAATGGCAGCCGGGTCGTTTTTGCCGACGCGTGTATCGATCATGGCGATGGTTCCGCGCGGCGGCGCATTATGCGGTGTGAAGGAGGCGACCACGAGCGCGTCATCGCCCGGCACGGGCTTGGCTTGGAGCACGGCTTCCGGGAAGACCATGTTATTGGCAAAGAGCGCGGTTTCATTGCGTCCGTCCGGCAGGATGGTCCACAGGCTTTGGATGACGAGCGCGTTGCGGTCCACATATTCCCAGCGTCCGAAGATGATGCGTCCGTCCGGCATTACGCACGGATCGAACTCCGTCACGTTGTTCACCGAGATGGTGTGAATGTCACTGCCGTCCGCATTCATCACATGCAAGATAGCCACACCATTGTTGGCGCACGGGACAAGTCCGCTGTAGCGCGTGGAGGTGAAGATGATGCGTCCGTCCGGCAGGTAGCACGGCTTCACATCGTGATGGCCGCCGCCGCTGCCCTTGTAGGGGTTGCCGTTGTGGTCTAAGTTGGTGACCTGGCGCAGGCCTGTCCCGTCCACATTGATTTCATAGATGATAGAGTTCCCCGTGTGCTGACCCTTGAAGCAGAAGAGCAGCTTCTTTGCATCATACGAAAGCGATGGATCAAAATACATGCCTTCGCCGAGCGTATTTTTTGTGGACGCGTCGATGATGGTACGGATGCGATGTTTCTCCTGCGGCTCAGCAGGATTCTCCAGCACATAGAGTCCACCGCCGGGGTGCCACTGATAAAAGGTATCGTAGATGTGAAGGGATTGATAATTAAATCGCTTCGTGAAGAGAACCGGCGCATTCAACAATGTGCGGTCTGCAACCTGTGCGCTCGGCGTGCCCCCTTCACCTTGACAGAGTGTGGCTGTCCCTAAAAAAAGAATCATCCCAAGTACAAAACTTTTCCCCTGCATATTTTCTCCTTCGTTTTAATTCTTAATTGAAGAAGTTTAGCCGATTCTCCTCGAAAAGGCAAATATGGAAAATACGCGAATGAGCCGGGAAGCTCGGATAGTACGGATGGCGCGGATAGCTCGGGAAGCTCGGAAAGCACGAAGCTCTAGATTCATGGCGCGCTATCCGCGCTAACCGCGCTTTCCGAAAAACTGCATTTTAAAAAAATGCGCTTGCAACAGCCACGATGCTTGGCTACGATACGACTTCTTTTAGGAGTCGTTTTATGGAAATATTTCGCAAGAAATCCGGTTATCGCTGGATGGATGTTTATATTCTTGCCAATGTGGTGGAACTGGGTACCTGCCACTTTTGTAAGCGGTTTTTCACCCTTCAGAATGATCCGGGCGGACGAACCTTTGCGCAGATGACCCATGCTGCGAGGTCGGGCTGCCGCAACATTGCAGAAGGCTGTGAGCGCCTCACTACCTCGCAAGCGTCTGGCATTGACCTTGTCAACGTGGCGTATGCAAGCTTGTGCGAGTTGCGTGATGACTACAACCGATGGCTTATGCTCGATAAACAAGCACCATGGGCGACCAGTTCTGCGGAGGCGCAGCGAATATACGCTATTCGTCTTGATCCTGCGGCGTATACCGAGGATATCAATCACGCCTGTTGTTTACACATTCTGGCACAGTATGAAAAGTTTGCAACATGCCTGGATCATGCAGACAGCCGTGTCCGCGCCAATACATTGCTGGTTTTGTTGCAACGTACGATCACGATGCTTGAAAACTACATTGCCAGACTGGGCAAGGACTTTGTCGAGGAGGGTGGTTTCAAGGAACGCATGAGCACGGTGCGAAGTGAAGCCCGCGCTCACCAGGAGGGCGTTTCAGAGGAGTCGCCCACGTGTCCGTTGTGCGGCGGCGACATGCGGTTGCGAAAAACCAAGGATGGCGCGCGTTCCTTTTGGGGGTGCACAGGATACCCAGCGTGCAAGGGCGTCGTTGCGTTTCAGAAGAAGTGTCAGTAAGTCGGGCGACACGGGATTTATCACGCGCTATCCGCGCTAACCGAACTACCCGTTTTTTCCCTGCAGGCGGTTGATGGCTTCGCGCCGGGTATGGACTTGGAGTTTTTCGTAGATGCGGCGGACAAGAGTATGCACGGTATTGTGTTTGACATTCAATTGATCCGCGATCTCTTTGTAGAGCATTCCTTTGGATAAGAGGTCCAATACTTCGTGTTCGCGTGTGGAGAGCTGGTCGAGCTGTTCATCCTTGGAGGGTTTATTCTGAAATGCCTCGACCACAATGCGTGCGATACTGCTGCTCATCGGCGACCCGCCGCTATGGACATCTTTGATGGCTGCCATCAACTCTTCACGTGTGGCGCGTTTCAGCAGGTATCCGCCTGCTCCTGCTGAAAGCGCATCAAAGATGAGCTGCGCATCATGATAGGCGGTGAGCATGACATAGTTCACATCGCGGTTGAGCGGTTTGAGCAGGCGTACGCATTCAATGCCGTTCATGCCCGGCATATTGATATCGACTAAAACAACGTCGGCCAGCTCTTGCACATTCGCCTTCACGGCCTTTTCGGCATCGGGATAGGCGGCGACAAGTTCGAAATCCTTCTCCTGCTGGATCCAGCCAGAAAGAATTTTCCGAATCGGCGCATTGTCTTCGATAATCGCAAGTCTTATAACCATATAAATTATCCTTTGAGATTTTTCAAGATGAAGATGACGCAGGTGCCTTTGCCGAGCGTACTTTCAATGCGGCATTCGCCGCCCATGTCATCAAGCCGATGGCGCATATTGCAAAGTCCATTTCCGAGAGCAGACGTTTTCTCGATTTCGAAGCCACAGCCATCATCAATAATAGAGAGCATAAAACCACTGTCCTTCGGTTCATAGTGGACGCGGATTTCCTTACACCTCGAATATTTAACTGCATTCGTCAGTGCTTCCTTAAAAGCGAGAAAGAGGTTGTGGCGAAGGGTAGAGCTCACCTCCGTTTGCGGCAACGCGGTCGGACATTCAAAGCGGAAAGCGATTTGCGAGAAGCGCAGAAATTCCTGAGCAAAATTGTCAAAATAGTTCAGCAGATGATCCAGCCGGTCTTTTGTCGGATTGAGCGTCCAGACAATTTCATCCATGGTCACGGACATGTCAACGGTTGCGCCATTAATTTGTTCGAGCACCTGTTTGGCGTCATCAAGATTTGCATGGGCAGACAGGGGTTGGCTCAACATCGAAATTTGCGCCAGTGTGGATCCGAGGTCGTCGTGAATATCCCGTGCGATGCGTATACGTTCCCGTTCCACGGCTTGCTGTTGCTCCAGTCGCTCAATGATGCGTCGCGACCGCTGATGGTAATAGTAGCGCGTCCCGGCAAACACACCCCCTAATATGAAGAGTAGCGCGAGTCCTTGAAATCCGGTCTCTTCCCAAAATGGCATATAAATTCGGAAGGGATACGTTTGTTCATCCCCGAGTGGCCCGCCTAAAGCGGATAGGGGCTTTATGCGGAAGCAATAACGGCCAGGGGTTAGTTTTGAATAGAGGATGGATGATTGACGCGCGAGTCCGATGCTATGGGAGATTTTCCATTCCAGTTTGACCTGTTTTGTTTTTTTTGGATTAATCTGAATCCAGGCGGTCTGCCATTCGGCATGGGAAGTCTTGTCGGTATCTAATATAGCGAGTGCATATCCGGATGGTGACTGAGGGACATGAACGACTTTGGCGAGAGACCGATTGATGCCACCTTCTATGGCTCCGAGGGGGTCGTTGATTTCGCCGGTGACTTGGTTTGTTGTAAATGCCAGTTGATAAAGGACTGAATCTGTCCCCTCTGTGTTTCGACCGCTGACGCGCAGATCACCCATGGCCAGCGTCCCAAGACCTTCGGCTGGTCCTGCGGAGGTCAATGTCACCAGAATGCTTTTCGCCGATTCTGGCACATCAACCGTCATGTTCCCAGAAATCAGTGGAGAAGTTTCAACATCGCCCGTCCAGCCGGCACTCGTGTTTCTAAAGGTGACATCCTTCATGCGCACCAGTTTGGTTTTACTATTATGAAACATGGCCACGAGCCGCATGACATCGGATGTCTCTTTCCACTCCGCATCACGTCCGTCGAGTTTATATTGATAGCGAATCAGACTTGCGTCATTGGTTCCTGACATTCGGAAGCGGAAGGTGATATCCGAATCTCCGCCTGTGGCAAGGATCTCGCCTTCCATGTGGAGGTCGATAGCAGGCACCTGATTTGTTGCATAAATAAGGGCACTGCCGAACAAGAGACTTGTTAGGAAGAAAAACTTTGAGGCATAAGCAAAACTTTTTTGACTCGGCAGGCACACCATCGCCCCACCCATGAATACCTTCACCATAACATCCCTTCTTGTATTAAACAGGATTGATAATAACACCTTGCGAATTTCTTTTCCATTATTTAGTGAGAACGGAATGGGAGAATGCACGGCTTTTTCTTTTTTGAATCGTCTTAAATTTTCTGAACAAATCGAGTAAAACAAGTGATTGCAGACCCTGATTTTCCCACGGAACATACGGATCTTCACGGAAAACAATTCAAATGATAACTTCAGTGTTGTTCCGTGTGTTCCGTGGGCATAACAAAGCGTATCTATAGCTGCAGTGCCAAAAATGGCGCAAAAGGAAAAGCCGTGCGGGCGAATGAGAAATTTGTCTTGCGGAAAGATACGAAATAAGGTGAAATAGACGCTTAATTGTTTTGAACGGAATAGGTTAGGAAGGAAATACTTTTCATGCGTTGGTCTCGTACTTTAATCAACAC
>JBAXOG010000074.1:0-23887 GCA_037133395.1 bacterium
TATGGGATGCTAGTGAAATGTAATCATCATTCATTAATACCCCAATCTGGACAACACAATGTTTGACAGGATCTTACTCACTTCAAGGCCATATAGCAACTCACAAGAAATATAATCTATGTTTATTTCAGTGCCGTGCACTCGCAAGGTGAAACAACGAAAAAAATACGACCGTTAGCAATAATGCTTTGGTGCCGTGGTCAGAGTTATTGCTCAAGGAGTTTCTCAGGGTTTTGGAGAAACAAGTTTCCTTGTTTGATGGATGACGTTTGTAGCGGGTGGGTATGCAAAATTTAAGTTGGGCTGGGTCTTACCCATTTTCCCAAGTGATGAGCTCAACCCAGACGAGGAAGTTATAAGGGACTGCTGAAGCCCGTTGAATTGACTTTGTAATTCCTCCAGTTTCGGTTCCATGGTGCCCCAAAGCTTATTCATTTGGTAGTTGTTGTAAAGTTCCTGTATGGTTCTACGCACTTCACAAAGTGCTATTATTGTAACCGCGACCGCGATGATCACCGCGCATACAGCTAAAACTCTAAGATGGCCTTGTAATGGGTGTGCGGGATAGCTAGATGAATCTTTCAAGTTTACTGAAGCAACTGATTTCTTTGCCGCCTCAAATTCGGATTGCTTGAGCGTGTGTGTACTATCACAAAAAGGACAATGAATTTTATTGAACCCGCCATCTGGAATATCAAAGGTCTCACGACAATCTAAGCAAACTATTTTCATATTAATTGGAGTTCCTTCGGAATCAATGAACCATTCCCTTCTCGCATGCAGATTGCCCTGCCTGACGCACAGGCTTGTCCTTAATTGGATTTTTATATTCCGTCTTGTTCATTACTTTTGTTTACATTAAAGGCTGAAGAACTGCTGCTGACCAGGGAGTGGTTCTGGGATGGGGGTTGCAGGAAGTTCAGTGAGCTTGGGATCATTAGCCCAGCGCTTGCCGGCATCGGTGAGCGTCCAGACACCAGACGGGCTATATTTGCTGATCAGTCCATGGTCTTTGAGCGCCAAGCGCGCAAAACGAATCTTCACGTTCCAACGAACTAGCCCATTCGAACGAACAGGAGTCTTATCGGCTGTCGTCAGTTTCCGCCCCATCAATTTTCTTACCGCATCAATAGCGTCGGAGGTTTTGGCAGAACCACCGAGAGAAAGCAGTGCCTGGGCGAGAGGCTTGTAATAGGCTTTCTCCGGAAGTGCACCTGGGGCATCGCTATCCGGCGCCGCCGGATCGTCTTCAACAGGCAGAAGATCTTTGACGGTCAGCCATGCACTGCCCAAGCCTCGCACTGAAGCTTGCAGGGTGTCAAGGCGGGCGACAATTTCCAATTTGTCTTTTGTGCCTTTATCTGCTTTTGCATCAGCGGATGCCTCCGCTATCGCAGTCAGCAGTGCATCCCATGCCGACTCAATCGTCTGACGATGATCTGTTTTCATGAGTGTGATTCCTTTTTCATTTTCCTTCATCTGTGCGGTTAATGGCCTATGTCGAAACACGACCCTTGTACCTCTTTATACACGACTGATTAACTCAAAGGCTGCCATTTCGCGCCACAGATCCTTTCCGCTATTTTCCATGTCCTCTGTTGCCCGAGCAAATGCCTCGGCCAACGTACCTCCGCTCTTTATGTGATTAGCAAGTGAGAGCATAAGAGTCCGAGCATAATCGGCACCAACAGGGAATCTGGCAACTATGCATTGCGCCGCGCCGCGCCTTAATAGTTCAGGTGCTGCACCAGACGGATAGTCACCCCAAGCCATTTCATAGGCCCCGCTATCGCAGGCCGAAAGAATCACTAATGGCGCTGAAACAGTTTCATTCAGCAGATCCATGAATCGCTTTCTGCCATCCTCCAATTCAAGAGAAAGGCTGGCCGTGTCGCCCTCATAGATTCCATGACAGGATACAAGGACAATATGTTTAGAGTTAAGAGCTAGCGTTAAATTTTGACTTGTGCCCTGTTTGATATTCCCGTCTGGTCCAAAAGTTCTGGCAAACTCTATCGCTTCAAGGGTTAGATCAACGGCTAAACTTCCAACGCCAGCAACACCATGTCCCAACGCGATAACAGTCGGCGAGCAGGGTATTACAAGTTTATTACCTGAGTTTAGCAATCCAAATGTCGTATATGCTCCAAGTTGCGACCATAACAAACCTACACTGCGGAGTACTGCGCGCCAAGGAACAAGGTGTAGTAAAGAATGTGGCATAATAGCTAACACACGACGCTTGCCGATTTCACTCCCAAGAAGCTTGCATATTTTTACAATCAGATCTGGAATCGCTCGATTTGCAACACTTTCCGATAGTCGTACCGGAATGCAACGTAGGTTAGAAAGGAATTCTTCTTTTTCTAATTCGCTGGACGGCAATGGAAGAGACACAATTTTCACATTGTTATTAGACACAATAAAGACCACCACATCTGGAGGCAGTATCACCGGAACGAGACAAACTTCTTCTGGACTAAGTCGTGATTGTACTGAACTAATTCTTGTGCAATTGACTTCAGCATCTTCGTTCGAAAAAGGATTGTCTGTTTTGAGCAAAGAGGAAAAAGATACCCTGTCAACTTCAAACGAATATCCCAGTGCTCTTCCTGCCTCAAAAGCCATAAGCGCCTGATCTAACGTCCCATTTTCTATCAAGTAACGTGTCAGCAAACGAAAATGTGCATGCATTTTCTCGGCCATTGTCCGTAAATCTCGGCCTGAGAGGTTATAGCGTAAATGTTCATACCATAACCGTGCACCCTGCGTCATCACACGTAACACATCTAGCAATGGGGCCCCATCGGCACGCAATATTTGTGCTTGGTAATGACGGAGTTGAGCAGGACTCACATCATGAGCATCAAGGCTACTTTCAATGGCGAGTGCATCATCGATTAGTAGTTTGGCTCTTTCATGCTGATCGTGCTCATATGCGCGAGTGATTGCGATGCACAACCGAATATATGCCATCCCCCACAATTTCTTCTTCCTTGCGTCGGCTATAGCAGCATCTAATACATTATCAATGTCTTCTGCTGCAACAAGTTTCGACTCCATTTCAATTGCAGCAATCTGAATACGAAACATCTGCTCGTGATTACTTTGTTTCTTGGCAACATCTTGAGCTTCTGTCAATGCCAATTCCGCCCATGTCGGATTCCCGATTTTTACAAGTGCTTGCGCATAGTGTGTAAGTGTTTCAGGAATTCCAGTAGTATTATTCGCTTGATATTTTCGGTAAATGTCCAAAGCTTCTTTTAATTTCTCCACAGCTAGATGAGGTTTGTTTAACTGTAGATACCCCATACCCCATGAATTAAAGGCATGCGCCTTTTCGATTTTAATAGCCTCTGTAAAATGCTGATACTGAAGAATCAGCTTATTAGTGGTTGGATCAATTTCGACGAAGACCTCTAGCGCTGCCACCAAATGTCCCTGCATGACGCGCGCTTCCGCCTTAGTGCGGATGAACTGAATCCAAGATGGCGGATGCGGACAGTAGTCAACTGTTATAATTTCTTCCAAAGCTTCTGTCGCCTCTTTTTCGGCATCACTGTATCTACCTAACCTCAGCAGAACAAGTGCTCTATTTCCGACTGCAAGACAATGACATAAAGTAACTTTGGGTTCATTGACTAATATGCGTAAAGCTCCCTCAAGATCATCATCTCGAACTGCCATCATACCTTCGAGATAGTTTCCTGAACAGACAATCTCGTTGACTCCTTTAGGTGGAACTAAGTTGTCTTTACCAGACTGTTTTAGCATCTGTTGCCAAGTCCTTTCGTCAGATGGTCGTTGTAGATATGCTTGCATAATTTCATGTTACTCCTAAACATTCTCCCGAGACTCACGGCCCCACTTCACTTGTACATCAATTTAACGTGATTAATTTAACCACTTGCCAGAAAACTAACGCGAACGATGAGAAGACAATAATCCAAGGATCTCATTTAAAGTGTTTTAAACTCATTTTCCGCCTTTGATCTGCGTTTCAAAAGTGAAAACAGCAGCAACACATGAAGAACTCTATCGCTATGAGGTTGGACATACACGGAGGCATCAACAAGCGCGTGGCATACTGTGTTGCGTATATTCCAGCCACGCGGATCGACGAGTAGAACCTTAAAGTATCGTTGGGCATCTTCGCCAAATACTTCTTTAACGAGAGCATCGTTGATCATGTCACCTAGCGTGCGGTAGTCGATACCGCCCAATTTATTCGGGCGGTAGATGCTACCGCCACCGCCAATAAGAAACTCACGGAAGGCAGACTCCATTTGAGGAATCAATAGATGTATGGCAGTGATATGGTCCTTTTCGAAGTATGCGTGAATACCGCGGGCAAGCGCATTTTTTGATTGCGGCGTAAAAACGGGCGAGGCTAAGAGTCGTTCGCATAGTTTATCTGCCGTGACTTCGAATTTTAAAAGCCACTTTTGAATGGACAAATACACAAGATCCGCAACGTAGTTCATGTTGTTGGACATGTGATGAATGGTTCTTCCGTCCAGATCGTCCTCGACGCTACCTATTGATGCAATCTCCAAGCCTGAAGAATCGACAATTGTTCGACGAATCATTGATGTGAGTACACATTTTTGGGATATCTCCAAGACTTGCTCTTTGGTCTGCTCCCACTCTGGGATGTAATGGTAAACAATTCTTGCAAGTGCTTCTTCTTCATCTCCTTCTACCAAATCCAACAAGAACCTTTCCAGCAACTCTGGCTCAACCTTGGTCTCACATTCAATAATATGACCTTTATCTTTAATATCAAAAGTCTTGCTTCTCAATGCAACCGCGAGCCTATCGGACGTATCTTTGTCTTGAGCAGCAACGGCAAAATCGAATGCGTCTTTAAGCCATGCATTTGCCATTATTTCATCTACACCGTTCGCGGCATCTATTACCCCTTGACCAAACAGCGAAACGATTCGTTTTACATCAACATATCTTCTTTGTTTTCTGTAAAAAGAAACAAGTCGTTGCGCGGCATCTTTGGCTGCGAAAGGATCATTAAATTCACCATTTACTTTCGGAGCAACACTTGCCGACAATGAAGCTTCTAATCCCGACACAATCCTGTAACATTGCTCTTCGGTTATTTGAACTCGCTTCGCAGTATTTGAAAACAACAAATCGAATGAATGGCCCCAAGCATTGCGCTTACCAGGTTTGGATTCAGACGCATCGTGTTCAATAATAACAGCTATAACCTTCTTTAATCGCTCCTGATCACCGATTGAAATTGAAAGTTCAAGTGAACGCCTTAGAAGTATCCATGTTGTTGCGTGTTTACTCCTGTTACCGCTGACAGCATCTACCCCAGCATCTATCGCCATTTGCGCCATGGTCACAACTGGCCGCGCACCTAAAACTTTATTAGAGAAGTCCCATATCAGGTCGGCGTAACGAGCCCGCATAACCGGGTGCGTCGTATTTTCAGCTCTTAACGCCCAATATTCCATCACTTGATGATTTACTAATTCTATAGATGGGTAAATTTCATTCCTTTTTTCATCAACTCTGATGATTTTAAAAGGTCCGTAGTAAGTTCCCCAATTTGTTTTCCCAAAATCGCTGTCAGGGTGGAACCGAAAGGCCATTCGTTCGGCTCTAATCTTCATTTTGTCTGTGTCGGATAAATTGACAGCTTTATCATCTAACTTATTCAGCAGCGATGTTATGTGATTGTTGTCGAGAGTACTCTCAGCTTCAAGCGCATTCAAGATTTCTTGAAGAGTTGTTTGCGAATTATTCATGGAGAACTTAAAGGATTACGCATCCCGGTCTTGTCTGAGGAATATGGTCATGGAGGCTGGGGGGATTGAGAAGATGTCGAGCAGGATTTGGATGGATTTGCAGAGATGGTTGGCGGAGAGGTTGCTCTCGGCATAGATGCCATTGGGGAGCTCAAGGGGTTTGCGCAAGTCGGATGGCTTGGTACTGAAATGCGGATTCTCCCGCCGGGTGATTGTGGCGGGGTTAGATGGAAGGGCTTTGAAGAGATTTGTATCCTTCTTGGCTAGCTGACGCACGACGAGCTCGTAGACACGCGTCCAGGTGGTAATGTCCTGATACCCTTTGCCTTCGAGAATGAATCCACAGGGACGTTTGAAGGTGAAATCCTCAGTAATGGCATGAGGTTCATTGCGGTTCAGGTCTTTGATGATGCGCGTATTCTCAGATGCGGTCTTTCCGATTTCTGTCTCAGGGGATGCCTCGCCTTCGGTCTGCACCTGGGTATATTCCTGTACCAGCCGGGTGATCTCCTCCGACAGCTTGCCAAAGGCATCAAGCTGGGCATTGAGTTTCTCCTTGAATGCCATACCCGCTTTCATCGCTTTGGTGTCATTGTGATTGATGTTGAGCCAAACATCATCCGAGAAAGCCAACAGGTTCTCCCTGATATTGTCAAAGTCATGTAGTATGTTTCGGATCGGTTGTGTCATGGCTACTCCCTTTCATTTTCCTTCATCTATGCGGTCAATGGCCAAATGCCAAACACGAGCGCTCCTAAGCATTCGGGTTATAAGAGGTTCGATAGAGATTAGACACGCCTGAGACGCGTCAATTCAATATTCCAATCTGCAACAAATTCGAGGGTTCTGGCTCCTGCCGCAATAAGACCTTTATTGTCGGGATGGTCGAACGTATACAGCGGCTTGCCCATGGCGAGGAGTTCATGACAGAAGTTTTCCATTTTGCTGCCTAGAGCCGCATGAGCTACAACGATAGCAGTGGACAACTCGGCCACCAGGCGATTGCGCTGCATGGCGGTCTCTTTTGTGATATGCGTCACGGTGTCGGAAAAAGGTGTCGCCATGACCAGCCGCCCCTCGGCAACCGCAGACTGGCAGTCAACTGGCGTTTTTGGAATCTGACGATACATGCCACGGGCAAGACACCAGACCGTCGGATGCGGGGAACGGATCAGGATACGCAAACACTCCTGCTCCATCGGCGAATGAAAACCGCTGATGACGGTGATGCCCTCTGAACGGAAGTGCTTGGCTAGATCATACGTGTCGAGGATCAGCTTGCCAGGGCATTTGACCGAACAGAACAAACTAACCATCGGATCATCCAGGACAGATGCATCGCCAGAGATATGCAACCGTTTATGATCTTCAGTACAAATAGTTTTATTAGGACTTGAGGTGCTCATGTTCCCCTTTTTCGAATAAACAACCATTTGACAACAAATAACGTGGCTCCATTAGCCCTTGCTATTGCAGTTTCTGCTCAAACCGGCAGAAAGTTGATGTGGTGCGGAGTCTGGCAAGATCGGGTATGCGACGCACAATACGGATGGCGTGGTCATAGTCGATATAACGTCGATAACCAGACTGTCTGAATAGGGTAACCAAAGCAGACTTGGGGTCTTTTGCGGATTCTGGATTTTTGAAACGTTTAATCCTAACTGGATGGGCAGCCGAAGACAAGAAAGCTGATAGAGCCCTCTCATCTGCCATAATCCAGGCCTCTAGCATTTTTTCAATGCAGACCAACCGTATGCGCGGATCATCTGGACGGAGTCCCGCTGCTTCCAACGAGTCGGCAATCTGGTTTTTGTCGTTGTGCCGACAACCGGCACCTTCGTACTCACCCCAATCCGGTAAGAGATCCCATACAATCAGGACGCGATCACACCCCTGATCTAGCAAGTCTTTTGCCCATTGCCCACATTCGCGCCGAAGTTTGTCCTTATCATCCAGCGTCACAGGCGTAACTATGTCCAGCGTGGGATCGATTGATTTCGCTAGGTGCGGTATGACTTTTGTTTCAGCACCGTCGGGTCCGCATTCAACAATGAAGCCCACTTTCATGCCTTGCCTCCTCGCTGGAAGCGTCCGGCCGTGTAAAGCTGGCCAGGGGCGAAGTTCGTGGCCCATTTCTGGACATCGCTGCTGTCTGAGGGGCGCCAGAAGGTCGGCTCTCCGCCGTTCTCACGTTGTACCAAGACCAGGGTTTGTAGTGGCAGAAGGTCAAGCAGATACGGGGAGTGCGTAGTGATTATAACCTGGCTCAGCCCAGCTTGTACGACCATGCGTATCTCATCCAGAATCATGTGGATCGTGCGCGGATCTAGACCGTTCTCGATCTCTTCGATTACGATCAACGGCGGCGGATCAGGATTGCGTAGCACGGCTAACAAAGCGAGGATTCGCAGAGTGCCCGTTGACAACAGCCAGCCGGGGATCTCCACAGCCCCCTTTTGTGCTGTTTCAAACATCTTGAGATAGAGTGTTGGGCGAAGCTCCCTCGTCACAACAGGCTGGAAATCTTTGGCATAGGGGAGTACAAAACGCATGGAGTCGATGATCCCCTCGAAGGCGGCAATGTCTTTGGCACGGATGTGAAGCAGATATTCAACCAAGTTTGACCCATTCTTCTGTAACATCGTTGCATCAGATGACATCATGATCGGTTTAGCCATGGGCTTTCCCATTGGGTCGGGCATCATACTCAAAAACTGCCAACGCTTGATCGAGTCTCGAATCACTGGCACAACTGCCGATTCGCTGCTGTCGCGCTTAAGCCGAAGTTTACCTGTCAAGTCACCTTGTCTCGTTAGGCACGCCCCGTTGCGATCCCGGAACAGTTCAGCCCCGTTAGGTTGATAGACGGCTTCCTCCTGAATGACGGCACTGTTAAGGCCTGGAGTCGCATTGACCAGCATGGTCGTGCGATACGCGCCCTCACGTACGGCACCCGACACCTCGAATCTCATCGGATTCGTGTATGTCTCATTAGCCACTCCTCCTGCTACAAGCTCATGGTGGGCATGTTTATTCCAGACATGCTGCAAATCGAACCAACGGCTCATCGCCTCATCCAATCCGTCAAGGACAATCGACCGATAGGTTTCCAGTCCCTCGATCAGACTGCTCTTCCCTGAACCATTGTTGCCAATCAGAACAGTCAAGGGTGTGAACCTTACTAATCCACTCTTTTGGACGGCCTTGAAATTCTCCAAACGAAAATTCTTTAAGAAGGGTCCGTATTTCATGAAAGCAATCCTTTCTGCACGCTGCGAAACGCATTATGAGTAGCGACCTTCACCTCGTCTGACACCAGAGGGAAGGTGGTGAGAATATAAGCGAATTCCTCTTCGGTCAGGCCATAGAGATTCGCGACCAGGGCGTCGAGTTCGGCCCGCAGACGCATTCGGTCGGCGGGATCAGTGACACCCACGGTTCCGGAGGTCGCCTTCTTACCAAAAATCTCTTTCGCCAAATCGGCGAACTCCGAGGTCGTACAGATCAGCCGCGCCGCGCGCTCCACAATCGGACGGAAAGCGGCGTCCTTCTCGGTCAGACGAGGGACAGGAAGTTGGTAGACAAAGAACATAGTGAGGTTCTGAGACACTTGGGATCTGAGTGAACAGTCACAGACCATGCTGTTCAAAACGGCAGCCAAGAAGAGCATCGACCCTGCATCAATGGCATCCTTTGTGGCGTTTATCGAATGACCAAAGAACGTTTGGGGTGGCAGAATTGTAGCAATCATGGTTCGCTCGTTAGTGCTTGAAGCAACAGATCGGTGCCCAAGCCGATAGCCTTGATACGGCAACAACTGCCCTTCATCGGCAGAGCGGCCAAGCAAGGCATCTCGCCCGTCTGCTTCAGTAACCCAGTAGCGGGGTTGAGCGAGTCGGTGCTCAAACTGCCATATCATCTTCCCCTCAAACAAGGGCAGCCGGTCCTTACCTGGACTGGTCTTGAACAGCTTACTGTCACCGGTCATGTGGAACTCGTTACCGAGAGAAAGACGCCATCTTCCTTCACTCTCTTCGCCCAACCTAGGAAAACGCGCCATTTTCTCCGCAATCTGTACATCAAGCGGGGTTTTGAACTCCATGACGGACAACGAATCCGGCGACAGGCGACGGATTAGCTCAATGGAAATGTCGATAGCTCCTTCCTGTGGAAAACGTTCCAACTCTGCCACGTCATGACGCATGAAAGCAGCAGGGAAGTGCTGCGTTTCGCCGCCCTTCTCGTATGACAGCACCACAAACTTGAAACGGCTGTCCACGCCTTCAAAAATGAACTTTCGATTTTCAATACAGAACAGACCCGTGACACGAGTCTTTCCGAACAGCATCTCGCGCAGTTGCTTTGTACCCAGGTCAGTATAGATGCCACTGGGGATGACAATGCCGCAATAGCCATTCGGACGGAGAAGATTGAAACATTGCTCGGTAAAGAGTTTGTACAGATTGGTGTCAGATCCGGCCTTCTTGCCATCCACGATGCTGATTTGGTTCTGGTACTGTGGAGCCGAGCGGTAGAAGGAGCTGACATGGGGATATTCGCTCTGGTATTTGAGCCAAGCGGCTCGTGTATCTTCATCCTCGAGCAGTTTGGACTGTTCCTTCTCGAAGTCTTTGATAGTCATCTTCTTCTTGGTAATCAGGTCTGAGTAGTCCTCGAAGAACTCCTTGGCGTTGGGCTTGAAGATCTCCCACGGCGGGTTGGTGATGATGGCGTCGAAACCACCTTTGCCGAGGATCTGGTCGAACTCGTAACCCCAGTGGAAGGGTTTGAGGGCCTCCATGTCAGACAGGGTCAGCGAACGTCGTTCGGTCTTACCTTCCTGGTTCTTCTTGGCATCCCATGTGGACTGCTCGTAACGGATGTCAAGGGACTTGAACTGCTCAAGCAGAAGACGGTTCAGCATGGCTTTTGCGGCGGTCTTCTTCGCTTCGATGCCGTCCCGAAGTTCCTGCAGGTCGCTTCCGAAACCGCCTGTCGCTCTCCTGTAGAGGTCGATCAGGTGGTTCTTCTCTTCCAAAAGTTCCGCGAACCGCTGTCCATGCAATTGCGCCAAGTATTCGCGCTCCTTCTCCTTGCGCGTCTTGCCGGGCGCGGACTCGACAACGAACCCAAGTTCATCCGCACGCGGTTCGTGTACGAAGACCATGCGGCCCTGCGCACTGGCAGGAGCCGCGAGCGCGTCAAATTTCGCTGGATCGACATGGAGCAGTCCGATCAGCGAGTTTCCTGGCATGATGTTGAACTCGATATTGGGTAGCGGTTCCAGTTCGTCGGCAGACTGGGCAGAGGCGACAAGGGCGAGAAAAAGGCGCAGCTTGGCGATTTCGACCGCCTCCTCCATGATGTCCACGCCGAAGAGATTATTGGTGATGATGCTGCGCTTGATGAAGTAGGCAATGCTCTTATGCTCCTTCTGCGTCTTCTTGAGCCATTCCTGAAGTTCCCGGTTATTCAGGAACTCGATCTTGCCGATGACGGCGGAATAGACGTTGATGAGTGTCTTCATTGCCGACACAAGGAAGGCGGCAGAACCGCAGGCGGGATCAAGCAAACGCAGGTTTGGCAGCACGTCGTGCAAAAGCTTCTTGCAGAGCGGTGCGTCAAGGCCCAACAGAAGGTCACCCATGGAGTCGAACGAAACGCGGCGGTTAGGCCCATCCATCTTGTTGACACCGTCGAGGATCAGCCGATGGATGGTCCGCTCGCAAAGATACTCCGTGATCTCAGGGCGGGTGTAGTACGCGCCAAAGGCTTTCTGGTTGATGTACTTCTCGAAGATGTAGCCGAGAACATCGGGATTGATCTCGTTGTCATCGCCCTTTGGCGTGTCGTTCAGGTTCCATGAGTAGTCGCCAAACAACTTGAAGAGGTTTTCAAAGGCCTGATCCGTGACAGCGATCTTGGGCCAGCGGAGCTCGATGGGGTGCTGCAGGAAGAGCCCGCCGTTGAGGTACTTGATCTTGCCGAGCAATACATTAACTTCCGGCGAGCGCTTCTCTTCCGGCTTGGCGAAGCCCTCAAAGAAGAGCGCCTTGAGGAAGCTGGCATAGAAATGGTCTTTGCCCTTGGCTTTGCTCTGGGAGAGTTTTTTCTGAAGGTAGAATTCGTCGCCGCCATCGAGGAAGAACTTTTTCTGGAGAAAATAGATGAACATCAGCCGATTGAGCAGGACGGAGGCATACCAACGCCGGTCGCGCTCGTCGTCGATGCCGGTGATCAGATTCAGGAACGCAAGGTGCTGCGCTTGAAACTCACTGTAGAACTTCTTGGTGACGCGTTCGATGTCGAGTGCCTGCTTGAGCCGGTTCGTGACCTCCATGAGCGGGACGTGGCCACTGTCGTCGAAGTCGGCAAAATCAACGGCCAGCGCCGCGAGTTTGCTCAGCAAAAGGTCGCCAGACTGGCCATGCACGAAGATGTGGCTGCGGGGAAAGATTTTTTTGTCTTGGCGCTTGGCCCAATACAAAACGCTTTGCGACCGTTTGCCGTCCACGAAGATCAACACGTTTTCGTGGTGGAGCTTGGCAATCTCCTTGTGGATAGCGGCGCGCGTGGCCGCGTCTGGGATATTGCCGTCCTCTGAGGTGATTTCGATGACCGCCACACCGGAGAGTTGCGCGATTTCCCTGCGCAAGAAATCTAAGTCCTTGATCTGCATCGGCACCCGCTTGGGGGAGGACGGCTTGGACCACCCCAGTTCCTCGATGAAGAGGCGGGTGAAGTCGAAAGCCTTCAAACAGTCGCGTGCGTCCTTGAGATTCATGGTTATCCGTTCTTTGACAAGGCGGCTATGCCGCATTCATTGAGAAAGCCGCACTTACGGCACCTTTTTGTCCGGCGATCCAACTCTTCAGCAGCACCAAAGCAACCTGGGCGCTTAAAAGGAACATCCTCTTTTGCAAATTTCGGGGTCAGCCTCCAGGAGGCACCTTTGAACCACTGGCCTGTTCCGGACATGAACTGCCCGAGACAGGCTGTCATATTGCCAGCCTGCTCAAGTGCTTCTCCCAAGATGTGGGTTGCGTTGGCAAGACCACCCGTGACGGCAAGAATCCCCATGATATACACGCCATAATCCTGCCAGAAGGAGCCATCACCTGAGTCTTCTGCCGTCACTTCAAGCCGGAGGCCATGATTTACCGTTACGTCTTTGAGCATGCGAGAGAGTGCGTGATAGCCATCCCGTGTGCAAGCCTTGCGCTCGTCGTCGGTGAACGCTTGGTTTCTGGGCTTTCTAAAACGCATCGTAAATACAGCGAGCTCTGCGCAATCAGGGCATTCGGTATTGCGAAGTCCAAGCGAGCAGATGACATGCGGCTCCGTGCTTCCGGCATCCTCAGTCACGCGGCAGAGGCGGGCGTCAGCCCGGAGGGCTATAACCAGTTCGGCTAGCGCCTGGTCCGCAATACCGCTCTTCAGTTGGCGGTTGAGAGTGTCGGTAGCGGACTGAAGCAACGGGAACTTGTAAATATCCTCGATTGCATTGCGAAGCTCGGGTAAGTCAAAAAGCGTGCCCTTGACCTCTGTGGCATAACCCTTAAGTCTTTCGTAGGTGCGGAACCGAGCACCGGACGGCCGTCCAAGTTGCCCGCCGAATGATTTTTCGGTTTCCACGATCAACTTTACACCCTTTGCGACCATCTCGTGATGGTCATCGTGACGAGGAACGGCAGGCGTGGCGGGGTCACACTCCGCCGCTTTAAGTATGGCGAACTGGGATTCGGTGACATTCTTGCCATTCTTATCGATCCAAGCCAAAGCGTCATTTCCATCGGCGGTTCGCAGATAAACCAGCGCGCCTTCCGGTTGGTCCGGACGCGGCAAATAGGGACGCGTGGAGTAAACCACGTTCGGCATGGCCGGAATTATTTTCTCGATCTCAGGGTCGCGGTCAATCGCGTTCTTCCAGATCTGATAAGCATACGATGCAAGATCAACTTCGGTGTCATCGTCACCGTCCAAAATGCCCGCTTTTTCCGTGAACAGATCACGGACGGCCTGGGAGTCGGACTGATCCTCAAAGAAGGTCTCGTCAGCACCGACGACTTCAGCGTTTTCCTGAAGACGCTGCCGAACACGAGAGCGGAGGCGGATGATGCGCTCGACGCCATCCGCTGGCAAGAATGAATAGCAGAGAATTGTATCGGACTTCTGGCCTATGCGGTCGACACGGCCGGCACGTTGAATGAGCCGAATGATAGCCCAAGGTAGATCAAAGTTCACGACTACCGCGCAATCTTGAAGGTTTTGCCCTTCACTGAGCACATCCGTCGCAAGGATTATTCTAAGCTCTTCGTCACGCGTGACCTTATCGCGTTTATTGTTGCTTACAGGGCTAAACCGATAAGCGACGGCGGTCGGATCTTCCGACTGACCAGAGACACCTTCAATTGCTGTAAAGCCTCTGGTTTTGAGTTGATCGCTGAGATAATAGACCGTGTCGGCAAATTGGGAGAACACCAAGACTTTGTCCTTGGGATGCCGGTCGGCCAAAAGGTCCAATAGCGCTTGAAGCTTAGTATCACGAGAAGACTCCCAACCTCCAGCATTCTGAAGTACCTGCATCAGTATCTTGGCATCTTTCAGCAAATCCACCGCAAGATCGGCTGCAAACAGGTCCGGCTTAAGCCACTTAAAACGGCGACGAAATTGAGTCGCGTATGTGTCATAGATTTCCGAGGCTCTGGCTCGGATCTCTTTTTCGGTCATCACCTGACGGACAATTGACAGTGGGTCACACTCTGAACCGTCTTCGTCATTGTCTGAGGAAGCATCCCAAAGGTCGGGATCCTCATCACCTGTAGGTTCATCGAGCAACCCCATGTCTTGCGTACCGATGGGGAACGGCAACTTGTTCTCGATGGCGTAGAGGCAGATAAAGTTGCGCAGGATGTGACGTTCGACAGACAGGATAAACGAATGACCGCTGCTTTCCAAACGCTTGAAAAGGTTGGTGCGACAGAAGCCCTTGAGCCGCATGCCAGCACGGGAAAGGTCGGCCAACACCTTGGTTTCATCGGGCGTGGGGGACTTGTGAGGGGAGGCTTGCTGATAGTTGCCCAGACCGTAGCGAGGCAATGTCAGCCGGTTGACGGCATCAACCACATCATCGGCAAATAGGCGGGCATATTGGTCGCCGGGATCCTTCTCGCTGATCTTAAAGAGCACTGTTTTGGGCACGCGAGACGGGAAATAGGAACGGGAACCGTCTGCAAATTCAAGATATTTTTGGGACCGCTCCACATCAAGTTTGGCATAGTTTTCCTGAATGAAGCTCCTCGTACGTCGGACAAGATACAGCCGCATGAGGTCACGCCAGTCATCGGGGTATTCGCTTTTTTCAAAGGCAGCAAGTGACCGAACCGGGCATTGGTGACGACGAATGAATTCCGTCTCGCCGATTTCCCGAAGCAGCCGTTCAGGACGTATACCAATGTCCTTCTGTTCGTTGATAAACAGGCGGAGCTGATTGGAGAGGTCGAGATAGGTCTTGTTGTAGGGTGTTGCAGAGAGCAAAATTACACGGCTGTCGTTTGCAGCGATGTACTCGGCAATCGCGCGATAACGACGGCCTTCGCGATTACGCAAATTGTGGCTTTCATCAATAAGAACAAGGCGATGCCGCCGTAAATTCGGCAACTCACGCTGAACCTTTGTAATCGGTAAAACAAGCGCTCTTAGTCGGTACTCGCTCTTGTAATCCTCCCACATGTGAACGAGGTTTTTTGGGCAGATGATGAGCGTCTCGACACCATGATCATCCTCAAAAATACGAGCGAGCGCTGTCGCCATCAGTGTTTTTCCCAACCCGACCACATCGCCAATCACAACGCCCCCGCGCTTATTCAAGTGATGGGCGGCTATTTTAACCGCCGCCTTCTGAAAATCAAAAAGTTTATTCCCAAAGTCGCTTGGGATGCGGAACTCTGACAAGCCTGCTCGGGCTTCTTGAGAAAGATGATAGGCAGTTTTGATATAGATTTGATAAGGCGGTATCATCTCCTCGCGCGCCCAACTCGCATTGATAATAGCAACAAGCTCGTCAGAAATATCCACGCAGAAACGATCATTCCAGCGGTCTTCAAACCATTTCCCAAGTTTATCGCACGCATCATGGTCCATCACATCTACATTCAGTTCGCCTTGCTTGGAAAGACCCGCAAAGGTCAGATTACTGCTACCCAGATAGCCAATCTTGGGGTTTATAGGATCTTGCCTAAAAAGCAGATACAATTTTGCATGGAGAGTATGTCTGAGAAATAGTTTTACGACTACCTTGTGTGCCTTGATTTGAGATGCCAGCCGACGTAGACCTTCTTCATCTGCACTTGTTGGGATGCCGATGGTCAACTGATCCCTGAAATCCTGCGCAAGCTTCTTCTTAAGCGTAATAGCAGTGGCTTGATCGATCTGATCGTCTAAAATTGTTGGGTTAAAAGCCTGGCGCAACTGGTCGTGCGGCATCTGTTGCATGCCAACCAAAAGACGGCAACAATGCCCCTCGCCCCCCGACCATTTCTCGACCTGTTCATGGATCTGTCGCCAGCCACGCAGATTAAAATAGCCAACACAAAAATCTGCCCGCTCGCACAACGAAAGGGTCCCGTTTAAAGCAGGCAATAGATTTTCAGTGATATTGTCAAAAATGCGTGGCATCAACAGGTTTCCAGTTATTCAAATTTTGCCTTTTAATGTTAGCACTGAGAGGGTTGTGAATGCGAGAATAAAAACGACCCAAATTTAATCGTTTTTTAAAAAGTGTTATCCGAGAGTCTTAGCAAAATCAACAAATAAGGCTTACAGTGGGACAGACAACTAGTCTTCCATATCTGTTTCTGTGTCAAGGAGATAGACAACCAGGATGCCGTGGACGGCGAGGCGGTCGAAGACGACCCAGACTTCGTCGTCGGTGAAGTCGAAGAAGATGTCGTCGGTGATGGTGGCCTCGATCAGCTCGTATTCCGCTTCTGAAAGGTCGGCGTCATCCAGACGGGCGACCCGTATTTCGGAATATCCACACATCTTGAACTTTTTCCACGGGTGGCCATACAGGTCTGCGAGATCAAGGGTTTTAGCGTTGAGAGGCGAGATGATGCGCGCGAACGTTTGCCCACGCAGATTGAAGGTGAAGGAGTAGTGGGAGAAGTGCGTGAATGCGTGCGAATGGGGGGAAGTGCGTTAGTTCATTAGTGCATGAGTTGAGAGTTCTAAAACTTTGTCGATTGGGCAGTGGCGAGGACTTGGGACGGTGGACATGCGACTTGGGATATTGGCGCAAAGGGGAACGGGTTTTCCAACCCGTCATTCAACGGACAGGAAAGTCCGTTTCTCCTGTTATGACTTCGAGTCGACCTCACGCTTGGCCATCTCGGCGGCGCGTGTGATATTTTCAATGAGGCCTTCTTCATCTTCAGCGTCACCTGCAGCTACGTCATTTTCCAGACGGTTTTTAATGGCGTTTAAATAGCCATTCATGTAATTAAAATGGGTACGAACCTTGGCTTCATCCCCATGCGTCCAATAGTCGCTTTCATCCGTCACCTTCAACTGCGGAAAGAACCCGTCCTTGACTTGCCTCAGCAGGTTGACGAAAGCGATGTGTTCATCGACACCTGCATAGTGTGTTTTCACTGACGCAATCCAATATTTCTGTGGCAGCGGATGCTCCGGTGAGATCAGATCCCCAAACGAATGGAGGTGCCCCTCTGGATCAAAGAGGAAGGGGGTCACTTCAATCTCGCAGGACGGCCGCAGCAGAATCCCCTTCAGCTTCGCCTTCTCATCGTCGACATCCGTATATTGCCAGCCTCTGTTTTGTGCATATCCGCGCAAAAACTCCAACAGTCGTTCCCGTGTCGGCGTATCCACCAGCACCCCTTTGTAATGAACGCTTGTTGACATAAAAATATCCTTGTTATGCGCTTGGAACCTTCTTCATTGATTAGGCAGCAGTTCCGCCAGTTGGGCTTCAAGAGGCCTCATATCCACTGAGCAGGTCACGCAGCAGGTCGCGGGCCCTTTGAAAGTTACCTTTGGTCACGCGAGTCAGTTCTTGCGCGAGCGGACAATTCGACTGGCTTGAAATCTCAGAGCGCAAACGTGATACGATCTCGCTCTGTGTTGCTGGCCCCGCCAGCCGCGCCATGTCGCGACCTAATAGGACGCTGCTCGCCCTCAGCAAATCTCCCTCGACGTTGCTCATGATGTCCGCATCTGCCCCCTGACCAAGCCGGATAACGTTATCGCCAACCCTCATATAATGTGTCATCGTAAAGCCTATATCGTCACCGTCTTTACGCTTCCGCTCTTCTAAACGTTCATAGAACGACATCATCTTGAGTGTCATGATCGCGGGTAACGTAGCCAACCGGCATCTTGGATTTTCCTCCGCGTCCAACGGCAGCATCGCCGCAGATTTGTAACTGTCTTCAAACCCGAGGATGCTAAACCGCGCTTGGTTTCCATGCCACGTGATCGACCGCCCGTCAGAGGAAACACCGCCAAAGGGTATCATGTCGAGTTTCTGTCCCGTTTCAGAGTCAACCAGTTTCTCCGGAGACTCGGGATCCGGCTGCACGAAACCGACTGACTTCAGCGACTCGGCGAAAGATTGGAAAACGTCCCAACCCTTAAACGCCATGGAGATGTCGATGTCTTCGGTGGCACGTCCTGTTTCGATCCCGTTTAAATGCCAGAACCAGACGTCGCGCGCGAAGGCACCAACCAGCATCGGCTGGGCCTCGGAGTCTCCAAGCGCACGGCTCACTTTGCGCAGAACATCCGCCTTGCGGTTTTCAAGCGGTCTCGATGATGGTACGTAGATATTTGTCATAGATATGTTTTGCAACCTCGCGTGTCCGGTCGTCGTCAATGGATAACAGATCGGCGTAAACCACTAATGGATGTACACACGGAACGCCACCGGACGGATCCTGCGACGTGCGCCAAAACGGTTTTAAAAACGCGACTGTCCCCTCGGGATCCTTTTGCAGCAAATGCTTCAGCACAAAATCATGCGAGGGACGATTGCCGAAAATCGTGGACGTCTGGGGTTTGAGCACGTGTGTCAGGAGTGCAGCGGCCGTCTCTCCCGACCATAGACCGTCGGACAATATGGCGTCCTGCCACCAGTCCGCACGCGGCGGCCTGTAACGCTCAACTACGAGACTGGGGCGCAGGCGCTCGATATAGCCCTGCACCCACCGCTCCAGGATACGGGGTCTGTCAGCCAGCATCCGGTGTCCGGGTGACACCTGAATGACAAGCTTCTGATCCATCAGGTCCGCCATGACCCAGCCCACGGTGCTATGGGATATTCCCGTGCGTTCGCTGATCTCGCGATAGGTCCCATCCACCAGAGCCGAACCGGCCTTTCCGGAATTCAACGCGGGATCAATCAGCAGATGGTAGATAAGACGCAGTCCGCTCGGAAAGAAGGCACGGGAACCCGACCCCCGTTGAGAATGGAGAGGCTTATGATTGCTGCGCCGTCCGATCACAAACATGTGGATGCCCGAGCCATCCAAAAACAGATTCCCGTCCGTATCCATGAAATGCACGTCCGCCGAACGTAGTAAGCTCCCGATCCGGTCATTCACATGGGAGGCCACCAGCAGTAGCCCCTCTTTGCTCTCCTGCCGCAACATGGACAGGAGATGAACAGTGTCGGGTCCAAGCGAAGCCCTCACAATGTAAGGCTCGCGGATGAAGTGCTTGCCGACCACTATATCGGCCATCCCGTCACACCGCTTTGCCAGGGCGGACGTCGCCTGCTTCCCTGGCTTCACACATGATAAGACAGCCAAGTCCTTTACTGAACTTGCAGCCCATTTAAAGATGTCAGAGTCTCTTTTCATACCTTTGATGTCCAATACTATAACCTATCCAATCTCGTTGGACAAGCTGTTTTATTGGACAAACTGCGATGGTTTATGAGACGTATGACATCCCTCTTGCAATTGAAGGAAAACGGTCAGGCTTTTGAGACCGCCTTCATCACGTATCCAGAAGCGCTCGCCCCTTGTCGGTGAGACGGTATTTCTGCGTTGGGCTGTTGGGGGAATCGGGCTGGGTCATTTCGACAAGTCTGTTATTCAAAGCCGGGGCCAAACAGTTAGTCGCAAAGCTTTTCCGGTCTTTCCGCTTCAGCGCGATCATTAACTCGTCTCTTCCCTGTGTCTGCTCGACACCAAGGGCTGCGACCAGTTGCTTTACTTGGGGGGTTACTTGGGGGGTTACTTGGGGGGCGACTTGGGGGGCGACTTGGGGGGCGACTGGTGCCGTGACTGGTGGCACATCTGGCATGGTCGCCTTCGGATGCACGGGCAGGCGGCATAAAAAGTAGGTATGGTCATCATCAAAATCGAATTCCGGCTTGGGCGAACCATTCTTTTTCATGGCCCTGATAATCTTCGGTATCCCGGTTGAGCGGCCTTCCGTCATGTCCAGCTCTTTGAGGAACTCGCCGATGCGGCGGTTGCGGTAACGACGGGGCATGGCCTTGCCTGCCCGCAATTGAGCCAGGCTCACGGAGCGGTCCGGCCCCGGATAGCTGAGAATCACGAGATCCTCTTTCGAGATGCGCACTTCGATTGGCTCACGAACGTCATAACCGCGATGATACACGGCATTGGCCACGGCTTCCTCAATCGCGGCGTAGGGAAAGTTCTCGACGCGAGTGGCCTCAGCCCGGTCCGGGTGTTTAATCACCGTCTCGCTGATGTAGTTGCGGCGGATGTAGTCCAACGCCTCATGTGCCATACGCCCCAAAGGGCCTCGGAATTCCTTTTCTGTGAAGTGATCGCCTCCTGCACCTTCCGGGAACCAGACCACGTCGATTTGCGTGGCCGGGAAGAAACGGTGAGGCTCGGGATTAAAGAAAAGCAAGCCCACATTCTTTGGGAAAAGCGCCTCCCTCGGTCCGTCCACGATGTTCATCTGCCGGCCCAGATCGGCCAGAGGCAGTTTCTTTGCCGGGCCAGCCAGCGGACTGCCGACTTCCTTGAGAAACGAGACGATCAGTTCGCGGGACAAATCATCAAGGCTCGCACGCTGGTTGATCTGGTCATCAAACGGAATGGTGGCAGCCAGGGAAAGCAGTTCAGCCTCGTCCGGCCCTTTGGCCCTGACCGTGCTGGATCCCTTTCGGATAAAGTAGCCCCACTCCTTGCACTCCTTGCCCAGCCCCAGTTTCGCCTTGTAAGGCCGGGTCGGCCCGCCGGGCGCCCAGAGGATTAAAACCTGTTTGTCATCCACGATTTCCGGCACCACAATCGGGTGGTACTGCGGCTGCATCGCGCTGTGTCCGAGGTTGAGGATCTCCTTCTGAATCGCGTTCAGGCGATCCAACTCAATACCGCAAGGCGGCAAGACCGGGCGGCCGTCTTGCTCAGCCACCCCCACAACGATGTAGCCGCCTCCCAGATTATGAAAATCATTCGCGAACGCGCAAAGCGTGTGCAAGATATCCAACGGATTCCATCCCTGCTTGAATTCAAGCCGTTCCCACTCCACGGCCTTCCCGTGCAGAAGTGAGGCTATAGGTATTGGCAGCTTCATTCCGTCTCCTGTTTACTGGCCAGAAAATTATGATAGAAAGTGGTTAAACTTTAACATTTACGACATGGCCGGGCAAGCATGGAAGTAAATTTCAACGTGTTCTCATTGCGCCTGTCCTAGCGGATGCGGTCTGTCCGCAACTGCCTGACGGCGCGCAACGGTTACAAAGTCAACTTCCCCAAGATCGTGAAAGACGCATAGCAAGGTCGCGCTCGCCTAACCGTGCTTTAAATAACGAACACTTAACTCTACCCTGTTTTCCCTCTAATGGGTGTTGCGTAGCGAATTAATCATGGGGTGGCAACTGACGCCATTCAAAACCAATACGAGCGTCAAAAAAAGCCAAACGAGGGCGAACCATTTTATACGAGTCATCGCGAGTGCCGCAAGCGTCAGACCAACATAGAAGAACCATCCTGCAGAAAGCAACATCTCTTCAGGTGGTTTTTCTTGTCCCATTAACTTACTTATGACCAATGTTATGCCTATAGGAAATGCTGGAATCAAGAAGAAGGCTCGAGGGTCAGGAGTGGCGATTAGGAAACCTGCAATCCATGAAGCAGATACCATGAGCACTTTCTTTGATACCCGGATTTCATCGGTTGAATAGGAATCCCACTCATGAGTGCCAGATTTAAGAAATTCTTCAGATTCAGACATATTATCCTTTGCGATAAAGGTTTATTAAGAAGAATAAGAGGGCTGAATGCAACAAACCAACATTAGCAAAAGACACCATCAGTTTTGGGCAACGGACTATATCTCCCCAGGGAAAAGAAACGAGAGTTAAGGCTAAAGAAGCCCCAACACCAAGAATCGTAATGAGCGTCACTTGCTTTAGTTTCATGACTTCCTCGAGTAGTTGATTCGACCCAACATAGCTGCACATTAAATTAACAATGTGGTTATAATGCCACGTCCTTACTTGAATGGCAAGCGTTGTTTGGGGTCTGATTTCTGCTTTTTATCATTAAGAAAGCCTACGATGAGTTTGAGGAGCGAGCTGGAAAAATCGCCGCACCCCAAGGGCGAATAAACTATTTTAACCGGATCGTCCATCGTTCAACAGTCCAGCGAATTCGGTATCGCAGATCTTCAAAAATCATGCCCCAGTATCGGCTTCGATCTTATTCAGAAAGTGCTTAAGTACCTGCAAGGTCAGCGTGTCGAATGCCTGGGTCGCGGCCAATCCGCCCGCTGGAGGAAGTTAAATTAGATACTACCTAATGATATGGGCACCGAATTGGGTATTATAGTTAAAATGGAACCATGACTCAAAGTTACTGACAGCCCGTCCGGCTTATGAGGACCGGTTTTTGGCTACCTTTTCCGGATAAAAGGTATCGTTGACGGGTATTCCCGTTTTCACCGCGCGCCCCGGAGTGCAACGCAGGGGCGCGCGGGGGACGCGCCTGGTTCAGCGGATACGGTCGGTGCGTAACTGCCTGACGGCGCGTCTAAGCCATACAGCGTCGGCGCAGTCGAGTTTCTGACCCGCAAGAAAGCGTTTCACAAGGATGTTTTCAAGCTTGTCTGCGGTCTTCCTGCGTCGGTCTCTCGCGGTTTCGTGCTTCATGTTCTCCTCTCCTGAAAATGTCCCATCCTTGGCGATCTCTGTTTATGCTCTCGCGTGTCCGCCTGTACTCTGCATCACGCTTGCAAACCTGCGTTGCTTGTACTTCGCTTGCTAGGTGCTCGCGGTCTCTGCGGTCGGGTCGGTGCTGCTGCCCGTTCTTCCAAGGATGGGAAAAGTTTACTTTCTGAATGTCGAGACTGGGGCGGGCGTGAAGTATAAATCAAGCTCCGCGCCTGCCTGCGTGATTTCGGGCAGGCTGATATATCCAAGCTCGCCCTCTGGGCAGAGGTCGGATTTCACGAATCCGAAAACCTGCTCCTGCTCTTCGATGTCCTTTTCGATGATCCACCAGTCCCAGCCGTTCAAAAAATAGTGCAGGTGGGCGGTCGGGTCTTTTTCGTCTTGGGTCGTATAGGGCGACGGCATCCCCTCGAAGGTCTGCCACACCTTTTTGACGGTCTCGGCAATGGCAATGCCTTCTTCACCTTTGAGGCTTTCCAATAGTGCGCCTATTTCGCCTTTCGGCATGAGTTGGCGTTTCTGTAGTTCGTTCAAGGCCTGCGCGCCTTGCAAAATGCGTATGTCGTTTATCATGGTCGTGTTTCCTTTCGTGGTTTGAATCGAGACTTTTCCGCAAAAGCCGCGAAGTTTTTCGCAAATGTCACGCCCGCCTCATCCATGGATACATGGACGGCGGAGCGAACATTTGCGAGGGTTTAAGAATGGGTTTCACTCTGCGCGGTTATCCATTCCGCCGTCCGTGTATTCACGGGTGAGGCGGATGAGATAACCGTGCAATCTCTTTGCGGTTTTTGCGGTGAAACACTCCTGCTTTGTCGCCTCATGGCTTCGGCGTAGCAAAGGCCTGTCCCGAATCCAAGCGCGTCATGGCAGGCTTGGATAGTTGCGCCTGACGTGATTACGTTGTCCACAAAGTAAACCTTGCGGAGGGTGAAAGGCT
>JBAXOG010000075.1:0-23829 GCA_037133395.1 bacterium
GGGGGAGAACAGGATGAATATGCACGTATCAGATAAAAAGCAAGCAGGGAAAGGCGTCGTATTAAATCGGCGTCAGTTTTTAAAACAAGCCACGGCCGTCAGTGGCGCCGTAGCTGCACCCTGGATTATACCCTCGTCGGCATTGGGTCGCGACGGGGCGGTGGCACCGAGTGAGCGAATTGTGATGGGGGGCATCGGCTTGGGCGGTCGCGGGACCAGCGATCTGCGCAATTGGATTTTACCTGATCCTCAAGCGCAGTTTGTGGCGATCTGCGATATCAGGAAAGAACGACGTGAAGCGATCAAGAAAATGACGGATGAGAAGTATGGCAACACGGATTGTAAGATGTATCGCGATATTCGTGAGTTTGTCACCACGCGAACAGATATCGATGCGGTATTGATCGCGACAGGTGACCGTTGGCATGCGGCTGCCGCTATTTTGGCCATGCGTGCCGGCAAGGATGTTTACTCGGAGAAACCGGCAGCGCTGACGATTGCCGAGGGGCAGGCCGTGGTGCAGACCGCGAAACAATATGGCCGCGTCTATCAGGCAGGCATGCAAAGGCTCAGCGAGGCCAATTTTACAGTGACGAATGAACTGATGCGGTTGGGGCGTTTAGGCGAGGTCAAAACAGTTTATGCCCATCTTGCGCCGTGGGGCGGGGTGAACATGAGCCGTACGTGGTTACCGGCTGAGCCTGAACCCGCCAAGGAAGAGGTGGACTGGGATGCGTGGTTAGGGCCATGTCCGTGGCGTCCCTATAATTCGAGCTATGTGAGAGGCGGGTGGCGCGGCCATCATGATTTTTACACCAGCACGATAGGCGAGTGGGGCTCGCACACCTTTGCTCAATGTCAAGTCGCCTTGGGGTTAGGCGAAACATCAGCGGTTCACTATCAATATGTGGATCATCCTGCCGCAGAGGGTATGGCGATGCGTTTTGCAAACGGGGTCACGATGATTCAAAATCTGAAGGGATGGCATGGCTCCTGTGGCGTGCGTTACGTGGGTACAGAAGGGTGGGCTGCTTGTGCGGACGGCTACGCGCGTCCTGATGTGTCGCACCCCTCTTTACTGGCCGATTACAGCAAGATTTTACAGGAGTACTTGGCCCGCACTGGCCACTCGATGGGGCACATGCGCGATTTCTTTAATTGCGTGAAGAGTCGTCGCGTGACAGTCGCCAATCCGGTTGTGATGCACCGCACGATGTCGACCGTCCATGCCGCCAATATTGCTCAGTGGTTGAAACGCGACATGACCTTTGATCCGGTGAAGGAAGAGTTTGTCAACGATCCAGAGGCGAATCGCTTGCGCTCGCGCGCTCAGCGTGAAGGCTGGCAGATCTGCTAGCAACGTTCGTCAGTCATGTAACACCAATTATAAAGAAAGTCTTCTTATGAAAATTCAAACCTGTTGTTTATTTTTAATGGCTGTTTGCGCGTGCGGGTCATTAGCCTTCGCGCAAAGCAATGAAGTCCAGATGATCGCAGCACTCAAGACAGAGTTGCCGCGTAATGATAAAATCACGATCTGCCACGAGCTGGGTCGTGTGGGCACGAAGGCCGCGATCGCACCGCTGGCTGCGTTGCTGGATAATCCCGAGCTTGCGCATGCCGCACGTTACGGGTTAGAGATGATTCCTGATCCGGCGGTAGAAGAGGCGTTGCGCGAGGCGGCTGGCCGTCTGAAGGGGCTGCTGTTGGTCGGCGTACTTCAGTCCATCGGCAATCGGCACGATGCCACGGCCATTCCTTTATTGGCACAGCGCTTGGGCGATGCGGATCCAGCGGTGGCCGTCGCGGCTGCTACTGCGCTGGGCAAGATCGCTACACCTGCCGCTGTTGCGGCACTCAAGCCGATGCTCGGTAAATGTCCGTCCGTGGCCGAGGCCTATCTGGCTTGCGCGGCTGGCGCGCAGAAACCAAAGACGGCGATCAGTCTGTACACCGATATTCTGAATGCAAAGGAAACGGTGGCTAAAAGTGTACGCATGGCGGCACTGCGGGGTCAAATGCTGGCTTCCGGCGATGCGGGCATGGCTTTGTGGGAAAAGACTATACAGAGTGATGATCCCGATGAAACCGACATTGCTTTGCGTACGGCGTTAGAATTGCCGAAGTCCGAGAAGGTGACGAAAAGCATCGCGCAGATGCTTGGTAATTGTCCGGCTAAGCAGATCCGTCTGTGTGAAATTCTTGCTGAACGAGGCGATTCAACTGCGGAACCTGCATTGCTCGTACTGGCGAAAGCTGGCGGTACCAAAGACATAGGAATTCGCCTCGCGGCGGCAACAGCACTCACGCGTTTAGGGTGTGTGAGCGTATTACCGATTCTGATGGAACTGGCGGCAGAGGACAATGCTGACAGTTCTGTTCGCGCCCGCGCATTACTGGTTGGTTTTTCTGGCAAGGAAGGCGATGCCGCGATCTTGGCTTTGTTGGAGAACACGGATGCGAATAAACGGCTCGTGGGAATCACTCTGGCGGCCAGCGGCCGGGTTGTCGCCGCAGTTCCGAAGCTTCTGAGTTTGACGGGCGATGCGGACACCAAAGTGAGCGAAGCTAGCTTCAAAGCGTTGGGGGACCTCGCGGGGGCGGCCGATGTACCGGCGTTGCTGAGTATTGTGGAGCGGACAACAGGAGCAGAGCCGGCGGTCCGTGCACTCTCGGAAGTTTGCGTCAGACTTATGGGTGCTGGCACGGGAGTGGCGTTGGATCCTATCGTGGTTGCTTATGGTAAAGTACAGGGAAAAGTAAAGCATGCATTGCTAAAGGTATTGTGTTCAATAGGCAATGCGCAAGCATTGGATATTGCGCGGGCTGCTGTAACGCAGGATGCTGACGCGGAGTTGAAAGAGGCGGCTATGCGGTTAGTGTGTGATTGGAAAACCGTGGATGCCTTACCTGAAATTGAAAAAATTGCGCAAGCGGCCGCATCTGAACGGATGAAGATTCTGGCGCTACGCGGGTATGTTCGAATTTGCATGCTCTCGTCCGTGTCACAAGAAGACAAAGAGGCGGCGATGATAAGGGCACGTGGATGGGCGGTACGCGATGAAGAGCGTACAATGATTGACGCGACGTTAAAGGATATCCGTCAGACGGTGGACGACGAAAAGGGGTTCAAGCCGATGTTTAACGGAAAAAATTTGAGCCAATGGGAAACGACAAAGAGTGGGCCTTGGTGGCACGTGGCGGATGGCGTGTTAACCGCCGAGAGTACGCCTGTGATGGTCTGTAAAACAAATGATCATCTGATCTGGAAGGGCGGCACACCGGGTGATTTTGAGCTGCGTACCGAGTTCCGGTTAAGCAAAAGCGCAAACTCCGGCATTCAAATGCGCAGTGAAGCCGTTTCCAACAAAGATACGGGGTATCAGGCAGACATGAACGGCGGCGGAAACTATGTCGGTTTTTTATACCATCCCAAAATGCATTTAGTGGGCGGACGTGGCGAAAAGGTGACGCTGGGGGTTGATGGCAAAAAAACGGCGCAGCGATTTGCGGACGCAGCGGAGTTGCAAAAGGTCTATAAGGTCGGAGACTGGAACTCCTACCGAATCATTTGCCACGGCACGGAGATCACGCTTTACGTGAATGACGTGTTGATGAGCCGTTTCACCGATTTGCGGCCAGAAAGTCCTAAGCAAGGTACGATCACGTTACAAATGCATGCAGGTCCGCCCATGAAGATCGAGTACCGCAATCTGCGCATCAAGATGCTGAAGTAGCTGATCCTAGAGTTGCGGCATAACGCAAATTTAGATATTATAGAATAATGAAAAAAATGATTAGTAGCATAGTAATATTGATGACTAGCATAGCAGTTGCGGAGCCCAAGCAGATTTCAGGGATCTATCCGCACCTGACGACGTACAACAACGAGGGGGAATGCGGAACCGGCGCTGCGGTACCCTGGGCGGATCGGCTCTGGGTCATCTCCTATGGTCCGCACCTGCCCATGGGTTCGAGCGACAAGCTCTATGAGATCACACCGTCGCTTGAGCAGATCATCCGTCTTGAGAGTGTGGGCGGCACCCCAGCCAACCGCATGATCCATAAAGAGAGCAACCAGCTCAATATTGGTCCCTATCTGATTGACAAGGATCGCAACGTCCGTGTTCTGAAGCCGAAGCAGATGCCGGGACGTCTGACCGGCACGGCGCGTCATTTGATTGATCCCGCCAACAAGATCTACATCGCCACCATGGAGGAGGGACTCTACTCTGTGGATGTCAAGACGCTGGAGGTCGAGGAGCACATCAAGGACGGCAATGGACAGCCTAAAGTCGGCAAGGGCATCAGCTCCGAACTGACAGGTTATCATGGCAAGGGTCTCTACTCCGGCCAAGGTTTTTTGATGTATGCGAATAATGGGACACGCGGCAAAGATGCAACGGTTCGCCCCGACATACCCTCCGGGGCGCTGGCATATTGGCAGGGCGCTGGAGACTGGAAATTGATCCGCCAAAATCAATTCACAGAAATCACTGGACCTGGTGGAATCTATGGCAATGAGCATCCGGAGAGTGATCCTGTCTGGTCCATGGGGTGGGACTATCGCTCTCTCATCCTGATGCTGCTCGAAAACAAACAGTGGCACGCGTACCGTCTGCCCAAAGGCAGCCACTCGTATGACGGCGCCCACGGCTGGAATACCGAGTGGCCGCGGATCCGAGAGATCGGAGAGAAGAATCTGCTGGCCACCATGCATGGCACCTTCTGGAGTTTCCCTTCGATGTTCTCGCTGGCTAATTCCGCTGGTATTGCCCCTCGCTCGAATTATCTCAAGGTCATCGGCGACTTTGCTCGCTGGAATGATCGCGTGGTCTTCGGTTGTGATGATTCGGCGAAAAGCGAATTTCTCAATAGCCGCCCCTTTAAATGTGCCAAAGGCGCGCCAGTGCAGTCCAACTCCAATATCTGGTTTGTGGAGCCAGAGCGGCTTGACCATCTCGGGCCAGCTATTGGACGCGGCTCAGTTTGGTTGCGTGACGATCTCAAGGCCGGGCAGGTCAGCGAGCCCTATCTCTTTGCAGGCTATGACTACCGCATGATGACCATCAAGCATGGGAATCCGAAGGCGGTCACCTTCACGCTGGAAGTCGATAGAAAAGGAAATAATCAGTGGGAGAAGCTGGACAGCTTAAAGGTGGATGGCGCGTTGGTTCATATCTTCAAAGACTCTGAAAAGGGCGCTTGGGTGCGTGTCAGTGTGGATGCGGATGTCAAAGAGGCCTCGGTGCATTTTAATTACCGCAATAAAGATCAGCGCACTCCGAAAAACGGCGATGTCTTCAATGTTCTTGCACAAGTCGGGGAGAAGCAGAAATCCAAAGGTGTGATCCGCAGCAATCGCAAGGTGCTGAGCATGATATCTGATGATCGCTATTATGAACTGAACGACAAGCTTGAGTTGACGCCGAAGACGGACAGTGCCAGAAAAGCAATGGTCATGCAGGGGGCTCAGTCGGCCAGCAGAATCCGGGTGGATGGCGCCTCGGTGATCGTTGAGGAGGCTGGGATGGCATATCGCATTCCCAAAAATCCGTTGTATGAAACAAGCGTCTCAACGTTGGAATTTGCGCGGGTCTGCCGCGAAGTGGCCACGGAGCGCGACCTCTTCAATTTCCACGGCACCTTCTATGAGTTGCCCGCGCGCAATGCGCAGGGCTTTGCCAAGATTCGTCCGATCGCGACGCACAACTTGCAGATCCATGACTATGCCTCTCATTTCGGTATGCTCTTCATGACGGGTCTTAACGGTCAAGCGAACGACCGTGTGGTCAAGAGTGCGGATGGCGCGACCGCACTCTGGGCGGGCGTGATCGACGACCTGTGGCAACTGGGCAAACCACGCGGGGAGGGGGGTGTCTGGAAGGATAGCGCTGTCAAAGCGAATGTTCCTTCAGATCCCTATTTGATGACAGGGTACGATAAAAAATCAGTAACCCTGCAGAGTTCAGTGGGCGCTCAAATAACACTGGAGATTGATATTGATGGTACAGGCCTTTGGATGCCCTATAAAACAGTAACACTGAAGGCTGGCGAGCCGGTTCGCTATGACTTCCCAGAAGGCTTTTCCGCCTATTGGGTGAGGGCAGTAAGCTCCGCAGATGCCACCGCCACGGTCATGTTTAAATATGAATAATGTTTAAATTGGCGGAGAGGGAGGGATTCGAACCCCCGGTGCCTTGCGACACACAACATTTCCAATGTTGCGCCATAGACCAACTCGGCCACCTCTCCCGCAGAAAAAGAGCAGTATTTATAGCGGTTCTTGCTTCAAAAAACAATTCAAAAGATGCGTGATCCGCTTTTTATTTCTGTATGGTGCACCTGGCGGGGATCGAACCCACAACCTTCGGCTTCGGAGGCCAACACTCTATCCAATTGAGCTACAGGTGCATAAAAGAAGGGCAATACTATAATCTGTGAGCTGTTAAAGTTCAAGCACGGATGTGCCAGAAGAAAAATTATTTGTCATTAAATCCTGTTTGTTTCTACTTTTCTTCTTTTTTTGCGAGGCTGTTCCCTATACAATACTCACATGTTTTTGCTTTAGATTTTTATAATAGCATAAACAAAGAGGGGTAATATGAAGCTTGAATTTCACGGGGCTGCTCAAACAACAACCGGATCTATGCATTTGGTTGAGGCGAACGGATTGCGCATTCTGCTCGATTGCGGCTTGTTTCAGGGTTCTCGCAAGGAAGCTTTTGAGAAAAACCGTAACCTGCCCATTGATCCCTCGACCCTTGACGCGGTTGTCCTGTCTCATGCGCATATTGACCATTGCGGGAACCTACCTTCACTCTTGCGGCGGGGGTTTCAGGGAAAGATTTTTTGTACCCAGCCAACCCTTGAACTCTGCGAAATTCTGCTCCGCGATTCAGCTTTCTTACAGCAACGGGATTTGAAGCTGATCAATGAGAAGCGTGCCGCCCAAGGCAAAGTTCTCTTTGAGCCATTATACGAACCGGAGGATGTCGACGAGGTTATACGGCATATCCAAGCAGAGCCCTTTAAAAGTGAATTCGATCTGGGCAATAATGTTCGGGGCGTTTTTCATGTGGCGGGACACATCTTGGGTTCTGCGCTTGTTCAGCTCGACATCAAACCCCAAGTGGGCCGCTCGCACCGCCTGCTCTTTTCGGGCGACCTTGGACAACCGAATCAGCCCATCTTGCAACACTTTGATTATCCCCAAGGCGCAGATACGCTCTTGATTGAGAGCACGTATGCTGACCGCGACCATCCCTCTGCTGAGGATGTCAAGGGCCGTCTCAAAGGATTCATCGATGATATTCATCAGCAGCGCTCACGCTTGCTGATCCCCGCCTTCAGCGTGGGACGCACCCAGCAAATCCTCTTTTACCTGAATCGGCTTTGGGAAGAAAAACGTATCCCGCTGACCACCGTTTATGTGGACAGTCCGCTGTCGTTCAAAGCAACGAAGATTTATGCGAAACATCGCGAGTGTTACAACGAGGAGGCTTCGGATATTTTGCGCGAAGGCATTGATCCGATGAAGTTCCCGGGGCTGCGATTCATTGAAACTCCGGATGAATCCAAAGCACTCAACGACCTGCATGAGCCTCACGTCATTATTGCTGCATCAGGCATGTGCGAAGGTGGACGCGTGTTGCATCATCTGCAACGGACGGTGGGCGATCCTCGGAACATCATTTTGATTGTCGGATTCCAAGCCGAGAACACCTTAGGTCGCCGGATCGTAGATCGCGTATCTCCCTTGAGAATTTTGGGAGATGAATTTGAATTGCGTGCGCGTGTCCACACCATCAATGCACTCTCTGCGCATGCGGACCGCACCGCGCTGATGCAGTGGTTCGATGGCGTCAAGGGAAACCTTAAAAATGTCTTTGCTGTTCATGGCGAACCCGAAAAAGTCAATGCCATGTGCGAACTCGTTAAGCAGCACGGCGTTGCTAATGTCGTTGCTCCCGTGCCAGGACAGATTTTTGATTTAAACTAACAACCCACAAAAGAAAGGACCACACAGATGGACGAACAGATCAAAGTAAAACTAGACGAACTCCGCAAAATGTTACAAGCGGATGGAGGAGATGCTGAACTTATTGAAATCGCCGGCAAGACAGTGAAATTGCGTCTGCGCGGAGCCTGCGGATGTTGTCCGCATGCTACCATGACGCTCAAGCAAGGCATCGAACGCGCACTTCGGGAGAGCATCGACCCAGAAATCGTGGTCGAGCGTGTCATGTAATTGATAAACGAACAATCTTTTTAAAAAACAAGGGGACATTATGATTCAAAAAACAAAAATACAGATGGCGATCTTTTTTGCCATGATCTG
Organism: bacterium; assembly: GCA_037133395.1. GTDB lineage: Bacteria > Verrucomicrobiota > Kiritimatiellia > RFP12 > UBA1067 > CAIZQW01. The sequence goes on from JBAXOG010000075.1 coordinate 8,342, forward strand.
CGTAGCAACCTTCATTCAGGCAGCCACGTTTAAACTCGCGCCATTCTATACCGATAGTATGGTCTTCCAACGCGAAAAGCCGATTGTCGTGATCGGAATCGCTGATGCCAATGCCACGATCGAAGGAACCTTCATGGGGGATACGGCGAAGGCACAGGCCGATAGCAACGGCTCTTTCAAGTTGGCCCTGCCGGCCAAGGACGCTTGTTCCAAAGGAAGCACAGCGACGTTCAAGTGTGGTGACTCGGTCATCGAACTGAAGGATGTGCTCGTCGGCGATGTCTGGCTGTGTTCTGGACAGTCGAACATGGAAATGGTTTTGGGGAACTGTAACCCGTATGCATCGGAAGATATTCGCAGCGCAACCTTCCCGCTGATCCGGCGCATCAAGTTCAATCACGAGACCGCCCTTGATCCTGTTCTTTTCCGTTATATGAATGTTGCTGGTCCTTGGGCTGAAGCAAAGACAAACACTGTTTCAAGCTGGACGGCTGTCGGTTTCTACTTCGTTCGCAACATTAACAAGAACACCAAGATACCGATTGGCATTCTCGACTGTAACTGGGGCGGAACCAAAATCGAACCTTGGACGCCAGCAGAAGCCTTTGGAAACTATGCCGCGCTTTCAAATGATGTTAAGACCGTGAATAACCGTTTTGAACTGATGAAGAAGAATGCAGAAGTCGAAAAGGTTTTTCAAGCTAAGCTGGCAGCCGCAACGCCTGAAGAACGTAAAAAGATGCGCAAACCTGGCATGCCATGGGGCCATACTTCCCCAACCGCTATTTACAATGCGATGGTGGATGGCATGACACCGATGGCCATTAAAGGTGCGCTCTGGTATCAGGGTTGTTCCAATTCAGGCGATCCTTTGTATGACAAGCACATGGAAGCCCTTGTTTCAGGTTGGCGTCAAAAATGGGGATATGATTTTCCGTTCTATTTTGTGCAACTCGCAAACTTCCAAGCAGCCAGTGATGATCCAGCAAACTTTGGATGGGGCAAGGTGCGTCAGTTGCAACTCAATGCCTTCCACGCGATTCCCAAATCAGGCATGGCTGTAATTATTGACATCGGCGATGCCAAGGACATCCATCCCAAGAACAAGTTTGACGTGGGCGAACGCCTAGCTCGTTGGGCGATGTTTGACCTTTATGGTGCCAAGGATACAATCGTATCGGGTCCGCTTTACAAAGGGATATCCATTTCTGGCAAGAAGGCCGTCATTTCCTTCTCCAATGCCAGCGACAACAAGCGTCTCGGCTTGATGGTTGGTAAGAAAGAAGGCGTTGCACCTACAGTCGAAGTTAAGGATGGCAAGCTCGAAGGCTTTGCTGTACAAGATAAGGATGGCAAGTGGAGCTGGGCAAAGGCCGTCATCGTGGGCAACACGGTCGTCGTCACGCATCTCGAAGGTAAGGAGCCTGTGAACGTGTGCTATGCGTATCAAAGCAATCCTAAGGCGAATCTTTACAACAAAGAAGGTCTGCCTGCATCGCCCTTTACGACAGAGAAGTAAAACGATATTTAAGAAGTCGAAAGAATCGAGAGCATTCGAGTGAAATCGATTTATCCGATTCTTTCGATTCTCTCGATTCCCCTCCCCCTACTTCCCCATATCAAACAGTTTCAGGCAACGCCTGAAATCGGCGGGCAAGGGGCTGTGAGCCTTAAATGTTTTGCCGGGCATCATGGGATGGGGCATCTCGAATTCACAGGCATGCAGCATCTGGCGCGGGATCGTTAAGAGGCGCGGATCACGCGCAAACTTCACGCCGTGTTCGCGGTCGCCAAGGATGGGATGACGAATCGAAGCCAGATGGCGACGGATCTGATGGGTACGCCCTGTTTCGATGCGCACCTTCACGAAGGTCGCATCCTTTGAAATAGCTTCACGTGTGATATGACTGACCGCGCGATCGCCATCCAGGTCTTGATCGATTGTGCTTTTGCCACGTTCATAAGACCCCCAGACAATCGCCTGATAGATCTTAGTTACGCGACGCGTCTTCCAAAGTTCGACCGCTTCCTTAAAAGCCATGGTTGTCTTGGCAATCATCAGGCAACCGGTCGTGTCGCGGTCTAGACGATGAACAGCCTGTAACGTCATGTTGCCCAATTGCGTGCGAAGCAGCTCCTCTGCGCTATGCTCGCCCACGGACAACATACCCGCTGGCTTATCAATAATTAAATAGAAATCGTCCTCCACCAACACGCGCAGCTTAGTCGGCTCTTGCTTCAATGGACTTGCGGCGGCAGTCTTGGAGGGCACCTCGACGGTATCGCCTTGATGCAAGGTATGATGCGCCATCCATATACAACGGCGATTGACCCAGACACGCCGGTCATCCATCATATTTTTTGCCGCTCGCTTGGAAACGGAGAGCTTTAGTGCAAGAAATTCCTGCAAGCTCTTCCCCATATCAAGCTTGGATACCACATACGCTGTTACTGCTGGCCGTTTTTCATTCATAATTTGACGTTAGTGTAACAGACCCCCAAGCCAAACTCAAGGGACTTCATGCGGGACTTAACATGCGCGTGCCCCCCAACCTCCCTCTTGTTTCTGTTACGGAGCCAGCCAAACACGCACTCGATAGAACGACTGCGGACTCACCGTTCCTGATGTGTTGGTATACACGTTGACCGGCGGCGTAGCCGGTAAGTTGGTTGCGTCAGGCAGCAATATAAAGTTTTCTGAGAGGTTGGTCGTGCACGCCAGACCATACACACGGCCCGCCACGCTTGGCCAGGCAATAGTTTGCTCCGCTCCCTGCGTCACAGCAAAATTGGTTATTGTCAACAAGGATGCCGAATTGGTCGGATCCGTACCGGCAATATACTCGTTCGCATCAGGCATGCCGTCGTGGTCTGCATCGTTAGTAGACGACGCCTCGAAGTTGTTGGTCAGCCCGTGTTCCGCCAGCCACCAAAGCGGCGTGCTTGTGTTGGTCGTTACCGTCGCCACGAAGTGCGCCTGCAACGATTTCGGCGCATCCAGCAGCAGATCTAGGGTACTGGTATACGATTCGGCACTGCCGGTCCAGTTGGTAAACAAATAGTATTGATCCGCAGTGGCGACGATTTGCGTGGTCATGCCTGATGGTTGCCAGCCATTGCCGACATTTACCGAACCATTCGTACACACCGTTTCTAGCCAGTAGTTCGTGGCCCAGATCCAGGTCAGCACGGCATTGTTGGTGACTGTCATGACGAATTGGTTCGTTGTTCCGCTGACCGGGTCGTTGCCGACCATGCTCCAGCCGGTGCAGACGTATTGCGTGCCGCCAGCCGATTCTGGGTTGGCCATGCTGTTGGTCAGGACGGAACCCAGCGCGTTGGCAGTGAGACCAACCGTCGGCGTGCTGATGCCATACAGTGACTGGATTTCCAAGGTGGCGAGCGCGGGATTGACCGTCACGTTTACCGTGCCGGTGACAGAGGCGTAGTTTACGTCGTCCGGGGTGAAGGTGACGCCCTGCAAGGCCGTGCCGACCGCCGGTGCCGTGGCCGGTGTGGTGAAGGCGAACGTGCCCGACGGCGTAGAGCTACCGTTGCTCAGTGTTGAAGCCGCCAGCGTCTGGCCATAGGTAATGTCGCTTGCGGTCGGCCAAGTGGTCACGTCCGTAGCGGCCTTGGTAATCACGAAGTCGCCCACCGCCTGCGCGAGCAGGTTGCTGTAGTTGGCGGCGTCATCGGCCAGGAAGTCGGCTGTCACCGCGTACGTGCCTGCGTTGGTCTGGCTGGCTGCGCCACCGGTCAGGATGCCCGTCACCGTGCCCGACACGGAACTGGCCGTGATGACCACCACGGCAGCCTTGGCGGTTCCATCGTAGGTCTGCGGCGAGTTGTTGACTACCAGTGTCACCGTCGGCGTGGATTTATTGATCACCAGCGTATTGGTCGCGCTCCCCGCATAATTGGCTTCGCTCACGAGGCCGATGACCACGTAGCTGCCCGCATTGGTCGGCGCTTCGGCGTTGCCGTCGTAAGTCACCGTCACCGTCAGGTTGGTGGGAGCGGTCGTCACGCTGACCGCCTTGGCCGTGCCGTCGTAGGTCTGGCTCAAGTTGCCGAACGTAACAAGGGCAGTAGCCTGGCCGACCGTCACGTTCACGGAGCCAGTGACAGAGGTGTAGTTCGTCGCGTCGTCCGGGATGAAGATGATACCGTGCGACTGCGTACCGACGGCAGGGACAGCGTCCGGCGTTACGAAGGCAAAACTGCCGACAACCGTAGTCACACCGTTGCTCAGCGTTGCAGCGGCCAGCGTCTGGCCGTAAGTGATGTCGCCAGCTGTCGGCCAAGTCGTCACCTCCGGTGTGATCTGGCCGATCAGCAGCGTGTTCGTAACGCTACCCGAGTAGTTGGGATCGATGATGCTGGCGACCACCGTGTAGCTCCCTGCATTGGTCGGTGCAACGGCGGCGTCATTATAGATGACACTGATTGTCAGGTCGGCAGGGTCGGTCGTGACGCTGACCGCCTTGGCCGCGCCGTCATAGGTCTGGCTCAGGCTGACGGGATCAACAATGACCGTGGCCCGTGCCGGACTGATGACCAGCATGTTGGTCGCCAGGCCGTAGTAGTTGGGGTCGGTCACGGTGGCGATCACCGCGTAGCTGCCCGCGTTCGTCGGTGAGTCGGCCTGACCGTTATAGGTCACGCTGAACGCCAGATTGGTCGGATCGGTGTCGACAGACACGCTCTTGGGCGTGCCGTCGTAGACCTGGAGCAGATTGCCCAGCGTGACAATGGCCGCAGGCTGGGTGATGACCAGCGTGTTCGTGGCGCAGCCCGTGTAGTTGGGGTCAGTGACCGTGGCAATCACGGCGTAGGTGCCGACATTGACAGGCGCCGCAGCCCAGCCGTCGTAGGTGACGCTGAACGCCAGCAGGGTCGGCGCGGTGGTGACAGTGACGCTCTTAGCTGCGCCGTCGTAGGACTGGATCAGGTTGTCCAGCGCGACCATAGCTGCGGCCGGATTGACCGTGAGGGTCTGGCTCACATTGGCCGCCGCGTCGTAAAAGGCGTTGCCAGCTTGGCTGGCCGTCAGGGTGGCCGTGCCCGCCCCTGTGATCGTGACCGTGTTGCCGCTCACCGTTGCCACGCTGCTGTCCGAGGACGCGTAGGTCACGGTCAGCCCGCTCTCCGCCGTAGCCGACAAGGTGAACGCGCTGTTTCCGTAGGCTTTTTCAGGGATCGCCTCAAATGTGATGGCTTGCGTTGCCAGCGTCACGGCAAAGCTCCGGCTCACGGTCGCGGCCGCATTGTAATTGGTGTCGCCCGCCTGGTCCGCGGCCACCGTGACCAGCCCTGCGCCGGTCAGCGTCAGCACGTTGTTGCTGACAGTCGCTGGCCCGCTCTCAACCGTGAACGAGACCGCCAGGCCGGAATCGGCAGTGGCTGTCAGCGTCACGGGCGCGTTTGTGGCGATCAGGTCGGGTAGCGAGTCGAAGCTGATCGTCTGGCCGGCTTTGGTCACATCCAGCGTCACCACCACCTCGGCGGCGGCGGTGTAGTTGGCGTTGCCGGGCTGATTGGCGATCAAAACGATCATGCCGAACTGTCCGATATTCACCAGCGTATTGGTTTCGGTGAGCACCGCCGCACTGTTGGTGGCCAGCATCAAGGTCACCGGCAGACCGGAACTTGCCGTGGCGAAAACCGGCACCGGGTTGGTGAACTGGTTCAAGGAAATCGAATGGGCTATTCCCAGTTCGAGGTTGATGGATTGAGAGGCTCGTGAGACAACGAGCGTGTTGCTGGCCATGCCCATATAGTTGGAATTGCTGACGCTTGCCACGACCGCGTACTCGCCAGCATTCACCGGCACCGTGGCGGAGCCGTTGTAGGTGACGGTCACCGGCAACCCGGCGGGCATGCTGTCAACCGTCACGCCCCGGGCCGAGCCGTTGTAGGCTTGGCTCAGGTTGCGCAGCGACAGAAAGGCAGGCGCGGCATGCACGACGAGCGTGTTGGTCGCGCTGCCGACATAGCTCGTGTCGGCAATCGTGCCGATGACCAGGTAACTTCCCACATTCGTCGGGGCAAGGCCCGAGCCGTTGTAAGTCAGGTTCACCCCGAGGCCGGCCGGCGTGGTGTACGCCGTGACGGCCCGGGCGTAACCGCTGTAGAACTGATCCAGGTCGTCGAGGGTCACGCCCGCGCTGCCTTTGGTGATGACCAGCGTGTTGGTCGCGCTGCCGTAATAGTTCACGTCGCTGATGGTGCCGATCACGGTGTAGCTGCCCACCTTCACCGGCGCGGCGTTGGAACCGTTGTAGGTGAAGTTGACCGTCAGGTTGGTCGGCGTGGTGACTGCGCCGGCGCGTTTGGCCGTTCCGTCGTACGCCTGGAGCAGGTTCATCAAGAGCACCGTGGCCGGAGCCGGGTTGACGGTCAGCGTGGCGGTCTGACTTTGAAGACCGGCGGCGCCGGTGACAAGGGCGGCATACGTGCCCGCATTCGTCATGCTCGCGCTGGCTACGGAGTAACTGGCGTTGGTGGCGTTGGCGATGTTCGCGCCGTTCAGCCTCCATTGATACGAGAACGGGCCGTCGCCGCTGGTCACCGTCACGCTGAACGTGAAGGGCTGGCCCACCGAGAGGGTCTGGTTGGTCAGGCTGGTGACCTGCGGGGTCATGCCGGCCACCGCGAGCGAATGGAGAGCTTGCGAGAGAGCGCCCAGGCTGGCCACAGTCAGGCCGCCCACCTGAACGGGCCGGTTGGTGGAGGACGTGGTGTTCCCGAGGCCCAACTGGCCTTGGCCATTGTTGCCCATGCCCCACAGCGTGCCGTCGTTCTTCACGAACAGCGAATAACCACTGCCCGCCGCCGCCTTCACCACGTTGCTCGCGACGCTCACGGGCGCGAATTGATTGATCGCGTTGCCGTTGCCCAACTGGCCGTTGTTGTTGTTGCCCACGGCCCAGAGCGTGCCGTCCGCCTTCACGAACAGGGCGTGCTGGATGCCCGCCGCCGCCTTCACCACGTTGCTGCCGACTTGCACGGGCGTGGCATGCGGGTTGACATCCGCGGACCCGATGCCCAATTGGCCGTAGGTGTTGTCGCCCATGGCCCAGAGCGTGCCGTCGGCTTTCACAAACAAGGAATCCAGGTAACCCGCCGCCACCGCCACCACGTTGCTGCTGATCTGCACGGCCGTGGTCTGCCGGGTCGTGTTGCCGTTGCCCAACTGGCCTTGGCCGTTGTTACCCATGGCCCACAACGTGCCGTCGGCCTTCACAAACAGGGTGTGATAATCGCCGGCGGCCACGGCCACCACGTTGCTGTCCAGGCTCAGGGGCAGGTATTGGGTCGTGCTCGCATTGGGACCCAACTGGCCAGCGCCATTGTTCCCCCAACCCCACAGCGTGCCGTCCTTCTTCACGATCAGGCCATGATAATTTCCCGTCGCCGCCGCCACCGCATTGCTGGCCACCAGCACAGGCTGGTTGGTGCTGTAGAGGGAGCTGCCAAAACCGCACTGACCGTTGTTGTTTATGCCCATGGCCCACACCGTGCCATCGTTCTTCACAAATACGGAATGGTATGTCCCCGCCTCAGCCGACACCGCATTGCCCGTTACGGTCATCGGCCGGTTGGTGCTGGTGCTGGTCCCGATACCCAGCTGGCTGTTGCCGTTATTGCCCCACGCCTTGAGCGGCGCATTGGGCACACTGAGCAGGGTCGGCGTGCTGATCACCAACCCCGCGCTACCGGTCACTACCACTGAGTAACTGCCGCTGTCCGTGAACTGGAACGACGCGAAGGTAATCGTGCTGTTGGTCTGGCCGGATAGTTTGACGCCGTCCTTGAACCACTGATACGTCAGCGGACCGGCGCCGGTGGCCGTCACGCTTAGGTTGGCGGCTTGCCCGATGCACACAGTCCCGCCCGTCGGCTGCGCGGTGATGTTCGGACGAATGAAAAGCTTCGCGCTCTGGGTGGAGCTGACCAGAGGCCCACTGACAATCACCCGGTACGTGCCCGCATCGGCCAGTCCGGCGCTGGCCACGGTGTAGCTGGCGTTGGTGGCATCGACGATGTTCGTGCCGTTCAGTTGCCATTGATAGGTGAACGGGCCGTCGCCGCTGGTCACCGCCACGCTGAACATAAAGGATTGTCCCACGATGATGGTCTGATTGGCCAGACTGGTGACCTGCGGGGTCAGAGCGGACACCGCAAAGGACTCTCCGATCGTCGGCACCAAGCCCAGGCTGGCGGCCGTCAGCCCCGCCACCTGCACCGGCAGATTGAGGTTGGCTATGCTTCCGTTGCCCAACTGGCCGGAAGAATTGTAGCCCACGGCCCACAAGGAGCCGTCGGTCTTCACAAACAACGAATGGCCACCACATGCGGCTGCGGCCACCACGTTGCTGGCCACCGAAATGGGCCGATTGGTGTTCGTGTTGTTCCCGTTGCCCAGCGCGCCGTAGCCATTGTAGCCCATGGCCCAGAGTGTGCCGTCGGCTTTCACAAACAAGGAGTGGCCGCCACCTGCCGACACGGTCACCACATTGCTGCCGACTTGCACGGGGGTGGCGTGTGGATTGGCATCTGTGGCGCCGATGCCTAACTGGCCATAGCTATTGCCTCCCATGGCCCATACGGTGCCGTCGGCCTTCATGAACAGGGAGTGCTCGGTGCCCGCCGACACGCTCACCACGTTGCTCGCCACGGCCACCGGCAGGGATTGGTTGTTCGCGTTGCCGTTGCCCAACTGGCCTACGTTGTTGTAGCCCATGGCCCACAGCGTGCCGTCATTCTTCAAGAACAGGGAGTGCTCTTGGCCCGCCGACACCGCCACCACGCTGCCGGACACCTGCACGGGCCGGTTGGTATTCACGGTGCTGCCGTTGCCCAACTGGCCATTGGTATTTTTGCCCATCGCCCACAATGTGCCGTCATCCCTCACAAACAGGGAATGATACGCTCCCGCCGCGACGGCCACTGCGTTGCTTGCCAAGAGGACGGGCCGGGTGGAGTAGGTGCCGTTGGTTCCCAGCTCGCCGCTGTTGTTGTAGCCCGAGCCCCAGAGCGTGCCGTCTGCCTTCACAAACAGGGAGTGGGTCCACCCCGCCGACATGGCCACCGCGTTGCTCGTCACGGTCACCGGCCGGTTGGTGCTGACGCTGTTGCCGATGCCCAGCCCGCTATAGCCGTTGTCGCCCCACGCCTTGAGCAACGCATTGGGCATGCTCAGCAGGGCCGGCATGCTGATGGACAGTCCCGCGCTATTGGTCACCACCGCCACGTAGCTGCCGCAGTCGGCGAACTTGAACGACGCGAAATTAATCGTGCTGTTCGTCTGGCCGGACAACTTGACGCCGTCCTTGAGCCACTGATACGCCAGCGGCCCGGGGCCGGTGGCGGTCATGCTCAGACCAGCGGCTTGGCCGAGGTTCACGATTCCGCCCGTCGGCTGCGCGCTGAGGCCCGGGCGAAGGACGAGCGTCGCGCTTTGGGTGGTGCTACCGAGATAGCCGGCGACAATCACCCGGTACGTGCCCGCATCGGCCAGGCCAACGCTGGCCACGGTGTAGCTGGCGTTGGTGGCATCGACGATGTTCGTGCCGTTCAGTTGCCATTGATAGGTGAACGGACCGTCGCCGCCGGTCAAGGTCGCGCTGAACGTGAAGGGCTGGCCGACTGTGAGGGTCTGGCTGGCCAGGCTCGTGACCTGCGGGGCCAGGGTGGCCACCGCGAGGCTGTGGTTGTTGTACGCGCTACCCGCGCCCAGGCTGCCCACCAGCACGCCTGTCACGATCGCCGGACGATTGGTATCGATGGTGTTGCCGATGCCCAACTGGCCTTGAACGTTGTAGCCCATGGACCAGAGCGTGCCATCCGACTTGACAAACAGCGAGTGGCCGCTTCCCGCCGCCACAGCCATCACACTGCTGGCCACGTAAGCCGGACGGTTGGTGTCGACGGTGCTGCCGAGGCCCAGCTGGCCATAGCCGTTGTAGCCCATGGCCCACAGCGTGCCGTCCGCTTTCATAAACAGGGACTGATAGATTCCCGCCGCCACCGCCGCCACGTTGCTGTCCACTTGCAGGGGAGTGGCATGGGCATTTACGTCGGAAGAACCGATACCCAACTGGCCTTGGGCGTTATAGCCCATGGCCCACAGCGTGCCGTCGGCCTTCATAAACAGGGAGTGCTGATAGCCCGCCGCCGCCGCCACCACGTTGCTGGCCACGTTCACGGGGCGATTGGTGTTGGTGGTGTTTCCATTGCCCAGCTGGCCGGAACCGTTGCTGCCCATGGCCCAGAGCGTGCCGTCGGCCTTCACAAACAGGGCGTGGCTGGATCCCGCCGCCACCGCCACCACGTTGCTCGCCACGCTCACGGGGCGATTGGTGTTGGTGGTGTTTCCATTGCCCAGCTGGCCGGAACCGTTGCTGCCCATGGCCCAGAGCGTGCCGTCATTCTTCACAAACAGGGAGTAGCTGGTTCCCGCCGCCACCGCCATCACGTTGCTGGCCACGGCGACCGGCCGGTTGGTGGTAGAGGGCGTGCTGCCGATACCAAACTGGCCCGAAGCGTTGTTGCCCATGGCCCACAGCGTGCCGTCGGCCTTGACAAACAGGGTGTGATTATCGCCCGCCGACGCGGCCACCACGTTGCTGGCCACGCTCACCGGCCGGTTGGTGTCGCTGTTGGTGCCAATGCCCAACTGGCTGGAGGAGTTGGCACCCCATGCCTTCAGCGGCGCATTGGGCACACTCAGCATGGCCGGCTTGCTGATCACCAGCCCCGCGCTGTTGGTCACCACCACGACGTAACTGCCACAGTCGGCGAATTGGAATGAGGCAAAGTTGATCGCGCTGTTGGTCTGGCCGGATAGTTTGACGCTGTTTTTGAACCATTGATACCTCAGCGGCGCGGCGCCTGTGGCGGTCACGCTCAGGTTGGTGGCTTGACCGATGCACACAGTCCCGCCTGTCGGCTGGGTGGTGAGATTGGGGCGAATGAAGAGCTCTGCGCTCTGGCTGGTGCTGACCAGAGGGCCACGGATGATGATCGTGTACGTGCCCGCAGCGGCTGCGGCGGCGCTGGCCACGGCGTAGCTGGCGTTGGTCGCATTGGCGATGTTCGCGCCCTCAAGCTGCCATTGATAGGTGAACGGTCCTTCGCCGGCGGTCACCGTCACGCTGAAGGTAAAGGCCTGACCGACGATGATGGTCTGGTTGGTCAGGCTGGCGGCGGTTTGCGGTTCCAGGGCGGATACCGCCAAGGAAGATAAGGAGAGCGACATCGTCCCCAGGCTGGCGACCCGCATGCCCGGAACTTGCATGGGCAAAGAGGTGGCGCTTCCGGTGCCCAGCTGGCCGGCGGTATTTAGGCCCATGGCCCACAGCGTGCCGTCATTCTTCATAAACAGGGAGTGGTCATGTCCACCTGCCACAGCCACCGCGTCGCTGGCCATCTGCACGGGCTGGTTGGTGCTGGTCGTGGTGCCGTTGCCCAACTGGCCGGAGGAGTTGTAGCCCATGGCCCACGCGGTGCGGTCGGCCTTCATGAACAGCGAATGGTTGGCACCTGCCGCGATGGCCGCCACGTTGCTCGCAAGGTTCACGGGGAGGACCGACGGGTTTGCATTGGTGAGCAATTGGCCGAAGTTGTTGCCGCCCATGCCCCAGAGCGTGCCATCCGACTTGACAAATAGGGAGTGGTATTGTCCCGCCGTCACGGCGATCACGTTGCTCGCCACGTTCACCGGCAGATTGGTACTGGTGGTGTTCCCCTTACCCAGCTGGCCATTGGCATTGTAGCCCATGGCCCACAGGGTTCCGTCCGCTTTCAAAAACAGAGAGCAGGATTGTGATGCCGCCACGGCGACCACACTGCTCGCCACACTGACCGCCTGGCTGATAGAATTGGTGTTCCCGGTACCCAACTGGCCGTAGGTGTTTAGGCCCATTGCCCACAGCGTGCCGTCATTCTTTAAATAAAGGGAGTGGTTGCCGCCCACCGCCGCCGCCACCACACTGCTCGCCACGTTCACCGGCCAATTGGTGCTGGTGGTGTTACCGTTGCCAAGCTGGCCGGAACCGTTGCTGCCCATGGCCCACAGCGTGCCGTCCGCCTTGACAAACAGCGAGTGATATTGCCCCGTCGCCGCCGCTACCACGTTGCTGGCCACGGTCGCCGGCATATTCGTGCTGGCGGGGGTGCCGAGGCCCAACTGGCCACTGGAGTTATCGCCCCAGCCCTTGAGCGTCGCACCGGGCGTGCTGAGCAGGGCGGGCCGGCTGATGCCCAACCCCCCGGCGTTGGCCACCACCACCTGATAGCTGCCGCTGTCGGTGAATTGGAACGACGCCACGCTCAGCGTGCTGTTGGTTTGGCCGGACAATTTGACGCCGTCTTTGAACCACTGATACCCCAGCGGCGCGGTGCCGGTGGCCGTCACGCTCAAACTGCTGGTTTGGCCAAGATTCACGGTCCCTCCGGCCGGCTGGGTCGTGATGGAGGGTGCGAGGCCGAAGGCGGAAGTCGCGACCAGTGCGAACAAAACGAGAAAGGCGATGGATTGCTGGATCTTTGATATCATAATGGTTCTCCTACACGCAAGCCCAGAGGTACCAACATGATGCCGACTGTGACCTGTGAACAGGCATTAAGATACCAAAATTTCCCTTGCTCCTCCTAACAGCTCAACTGGGTATATTATGGGTATATGGCGACAGCGATCTTCCACCGAATTGCACGCCCTCTAAAACCGCAGGGAGACGGACAGAAGGAGCAGATCGCCTTGGTAGCGATGGGTGGCGTCGATATCGTGTATCCACTTGGCCCCCCAGGCGATGCGACGGGTGCCAACGGTCCCGATGTAGCGTACCAGGGGTCCGGCTCCAAATGATTGGCCTTTGAAGTCGCCAAAGATCGCCCCGTCGCCGCTGTCGCCCGTGATTTGCTCGTACCCATAGCCAGCCAAGCCAGCGGACCAGTTCGTGTCAAACCGCCATGCCGCGATCCCTTCGATGATCAGTTCATCCCCGGTGCGATAGTCTGTGGCGGGATTCTCCGCGTTGACCAAATAGGAGGCGCGCAGATCCACCTCGGGGCCGCCGTCCGGATGCCGCCAGGTAGTCGCCAGCGACGAGTTCAACGCAAAATAGTTGCGGCTGACATTAACACTGGCATCCGAGTCGTACGCGCCTGAAGGGATGCAGAGCGTTTCCAGCCACATCACATTCCAGGAGCCAATCTTATACTCGAGAATGGCAGGGGTCAGATAGAAGTCGGAAAAACTGAGTCGACTGCCCGACACCATTGCCGTCGAGGCAGCCTGACCGGGGAAGCGACGAGTCACGCGCGCTTCAGAAGCAATATAAAACAGCGGCAGGGAAAGGGTGGCTCCGTGGCGGATGCCCAGCCATTCCAAGCCGGAGACCCACGTCACGCGCGGAAGGACCCCATAGGCTTCCAAATCCGCATCCACGTCCAGCGCCCCACCCCACTCCGTATAGGTGTTCTTGCCCGAATAAGCGCACACGTCAGTACGCAGATAAAACCCGGAGACCTCTGGTAAAACCGCTATGGAAAAATCACCGACCAGTCCGGGCGTATAGGTGCTGCGTCCATATTCGCTAGCCATGGCGGAAAACGCCAAGGAAAGGGCGATGCAAAAACGGATGGCCAGCGGCTGGTTCATGGGCCAAGGCTACCCTTTGAGGACCTTCCAGGCAAGGCGCGTGTTGTGTCAGCCCTCAACAGTCCAGCCTCTCCGGCCTTCTGTACGGCATCCGCACGTCCGTGGGCATGCAATTTGCCATAGATGCGCTTGATGTGGGTATGGACCGTGTGGCCACTCAAGCCGAGATCCTCCGCGATCTCCTTGTAGAGCTTGCCGGCCGCCACTAAATTCAGCACCGCCTGTTCGCGAGGGGTCAGCGTTTTTTCGTCCACACCCGCCGGGTGAAATTCACGGATAACCTGGCGTGCGATGGAGGGGCTCATCGGCGAGCCTCCCTGCGCCAGCTCGCGTAACGACGCCACAAGCAACTGAGGGGCATCACCTTTCAGAACGTATCCGTAGGCGCCCGCCTTGAGCGCGGCGAACACGGTCGCGCGGTCTTCGGAGATCGTGAAGGCCATCGAAAACACAGCCGGATAGCGTTCGCGCACTTGGCGGATCAATTCCACGCCGGAGATGCCCGGCAGATCGATGTCCGCCAGAAGGATGTCAACCTCCCCCCACGGGCATAAGTCCAGAGCTTCCTCTGCAGAGGCGTGGGCTCCCAAAACCCGGATGTCCGGCTCGCGTCCCAGCCACTTGGAAAGGGATTTCAGAAACGACGCATTGTCTTCAACGAGGCATAAATTCATGGGCGATACTCTAGCAAAGAAGGCGATGTCGGCGCAAGTGGCGCAATTGGGTATATTATGGGGAGGGGAATTAGAAACCGGCACTGGGTTCCGTTCCCGCCCGAGAGGCTCATTTCACCCCCCAGTTCGACGGTCCGCTTGCGCAAATTAGCCAGTCCGCGCCCCAGCCGGACCGCCACCGGATCAAATCCACACCCGTTGTCATGAACCACAACCTCGAAACTTTGTACCGAAAAATGCAGGCGTAATTCCAGCCGACTAGCCCCGGAATGCTTGACGGCGTTCGTGATCGCCTCCTTGATCATGCGGAACATTGACATACCCGCCAGCAACGACAGGGGCGTTTCCGGAACAGGCCCCTCGACCGAAGAGACAAAATCCAAGGACCGCCCTGTGCACGAAGCCTGCCCGGATTTGCGCACGTCCAGCACCCAGTCGGTCCAGACGAGTTCCCGGTGTTCCAACGCATTCATCAGACTGCGGATCTCGGCGTTACCCTCGGCGGCCAGCGCTTCGATCTTTTCGAGTGTATCGTCTTTCGCCGCCGTCTCAGTCTCCTGCAGTCCCAGATTAGCCAGCATACTGATGTTGATGGCAACGCCCCCCAAGCCGTCGTGCATGTCGCGTAGAAGGCGCTTTTGCTGATCCAAGACCCGGGCGTCCGCCTGGCCGCGCTCCAAGTCCAGCCGGTCCAATTCGGCCTGATGCCGCAGGGTCATGTCCCTCCACACATGGAGCCGGCCCACGCGTGCACTACCGCCGTCTTCCGTAATGTCCAACCGGGCGACCTCATACCAGCGCGGCTGGCCGTCGATCTCCGTCTCCAGCATGCCCGACGTTGCGTCCAACGATTCCCGCCACGGCGCAGACAACGTGCCTGCCGGTTGCCCAACGCAGACCGACAGGGAGCTCCCTACGGCACGCTCGCAGGCCTTATTCATATCCACGATCAGTCCGCGTGCGTCGGTCACCAGCACCAGATCCGGAAGCTGGTCCAGCAGGATGTTTCGAGCCAGCGGCACGATATCCAGCGCGCGATTGCGCAACACCACCCAGGCCAGAGCCCCGATGGAAATCACCAGTGAAAAAGGGGCTCTTCACGGTTTGTCGAAAAAACTTCCTGAAAAGAAGCACCCAAGAAACCG
>JBAXOG010000076.1:0-22966 GCA_037133395.1 bacterium
GTTTTGGCGTTTACCCATGACGAAACCGCGACCCCCCAGAAACTGACCCATTACAGACCTCCTGACAAACGCCTTGCCAGAGCAGAGGAGTTTTGGCACACTATCCCTTCCTTTTTATGCCAGAGTGGTGGAATGGCAGACACACCGGACTTAAAATCCGTTGACGGGTTATACCGTCGTGAGGGTTCGACCCCCTCCTCTGGCACCATACAACCCCTTATTTTAAAGGGGTTTTTTGTTTATAGGGATATATCATGAATATTACAAAGACTGTCCTTCTATTAATTTTGTCCAATGTATTTATGACGTTTGCGTGGTATGCGCATCTGAAGAATTTGCGTACTGCTCCGCTTATAACGGCTATTCTCGTCAGTTGGGGGATTGCTTTTTTCGAATATATGATCCAGGTTCCCGCCAATCGAATCGGGTATACGTCATTGACCCTGCCTCAACTCAAAATTATGCAGGAAATTATTACGCTCGTCGTATTTGTCCCCTTTGCCTTGCTCTACATGAAGACATCCTTGCATTGGAATCATCTCTTTGCTGCGTTCTGCCTGCTTGGGGCTGTTTACTTTACATTCAAACCACACTAAAACCCTGCATATTTCCCAAGCACACGAACCATTAGGGTGCGATTCAACTTTGTTGAATCAACACCCGAGGGAGGAGAGAGGAAGTAGGAGGGAGGAGTTGTAAAATCTTTATTTAAAATGTGTTAGATAATTGTTCTCCGTTATTCGCTGTTGTCTCCTGGATGAAGACACATTTTCTGGGCTGGTGTAAACGTTTATCCTTTCTGAAAATGCCTATCTCTATTGGTGCTTCTCTCCTCCCTCCTCCCTACTAGCTCCTACCTGGGGTGATTCATTTCAACTAAAATGAACCACACCCGAACCATTACGCTTGCGCAGTCCCCCTTTCTTCGGTAATATTAAGGGTAATTTCGTAAGATTTTCAAATTATTTTCATACAACGATAAAAACGTCAAGAGGACCTTTTATGATACATGGATTTTATTTAGTTTTATGCGTCATTGCATTAGGCGTATGCGGATGCGGATCCCGTTCGGGCTTGAGTTCCGCAAAAAGTGGCATGGAGGCGTTCAAGGAAGGTCGTTATGAAAAGGCTATCGAACGCTTAACGTATGCAACAAGCCGTATTTCTAATTCTCCAGAGCTCTACTATAATCTTGGTGTAGCTCACATGGAACTTGGCAATTGTGCACAAGCACAAGCCTCATTGACCGAAGCGCTTAAATTGAATCCGGAGTACAGCGATGCTCTCGCCTGCATGGGACAACTTGCTCTTCAACAAGACAACCTTTTACCGGCATCTGAATTACTTGAAAAGGCGCTTGCTTGTGCACCCACTGCGGACGTCAAGGCAAGAGTGTTAACGTCGATGGGGCTTGTCGAGGCCCGGCGTAAGCGTTTTGATCTTTCACGCTTGTATTATTTGCGCGCGATCAAGGAGAACAGAAAACATGAACCTGCCTACTATAATTTAGCAACTCTCTATCGCGATGACTATAAATTATATGAAGAAGCCTTAGACACCTTCGAGCTTTTTGTACGCATCACCACCCCTAAAAATCGTTACTACGAAAAGGCGACGAGCAATATCAAACGTTTAAAAACCAATCTTGAACGGACACGTGCCAACGAGCCGGATGTCATACGTCGGGATTCCCCCAAGGCCGCAAAACTCCTCCAAGAGGGCGTAACCGCCTATTCAATGAAGCAGTACTCTAAATCTATCAAATGTTACAAGGATGCTCTGGACGCTGATCCAACCATCTTTAGTGCGGCGTATGGTCTAGGCAAGGTCTATCAGCAGCAAGGCGCATGGAAAGAAGCGCGTAGCGCATTTAATCGCGCAGCAGCAATTAATCCGAATAATCAGGACTGCTATTGTCAATCAGCCGATTTGTCCATTCAGTGGAGACAATACGGTGAAGCACTTAAAACGCTTGATAAGGCCATTGCCCGTAGCCCATTCAATCCCGTATCCGCAAAGCTCATGGCAAAACTTCGTTATGCGGAAGGCCATTATCCGGAAACCCGTCTTTATGGCGAATTCTATTTGTCCCTGGTTTCCGCAAAGGAACCTGGACGAGCAGAATACGAAAAATGGGTCAAAATACTTCCTAAAAAATAGATTGGGATCAGCCATCGTACTGGGAGTTGTTTACGTATGAGTAGCATCTTTAGCATCATTAAAAATATTGGGGTTATCGACAGTGTTTCACTTGTCGTTATTGTTTACTTTCTCGTGCGCGGCTTTAGGCGTGGAGCATCTGGTGAAATGGGTTCCATGTTGGCATGGCTCCTCACGGGTGCATTTTTTTTCTTTGGCTTTGCCTTAGTTATGAAGGAAGTCCTGTCATTCAGTTTTCTGCATAACAATCCCAATGCCGCCCACTTCGTCGCGTTTATCATCACCTTGTTCGTTTCCATTGCAATCTGGTTTTTCTTGCGGAAAATGCTCACGGATGCCATCGGGCTGACTATTCCAACACCCTTCGATGAAATATTGGGGAGTTTTTTTGGTGCCATTAAAGCTATTCTGTTCATTGCTTTCTTGTGCGTGTGTGGCATGTTCGATGCCAAAAAAGGAGAATCACACACTTACTTGAAGGATTCGACAACCATTCAGTTATTGAACCCCATTGTTTCTAAAATTATACAACACTAGGCCTGTCAAATCGATTCTGACAACATGCAAACGCACACCACAGAGGCATTTAATCAACGCAACCCATCCTTTGACAATCGATTAAGGCCAACCCGTTTTGATGATTTTGTCGGTCAGCAAAAAGTTCGTGATCGTTTACTGCTAGCTGTTGAAGCCGCCCGTCAACGGCAGGAAGCCCTCGACCATGTTCTGCTTTCCGGGCCTCCAGGTCTGGGCAAGACGACACTTGCCTTTATTATTGGCGAAGCCATGGGTGTGCAGGTCAAGACAACGTCGGGTCCCATTATTGACAAACCCGGCGACTTGGCGGGCCTATTGACCAGTCTTTCTCCTGGGGACATTGTCTTCATCGATGAAATCCACCGCATGCAGCGCAACGTCGAGGAATATCTCTATTCCGCCATGGAAGATTTCGTCATTGATATCATGATTGACCAAGGGCCGAATGCGCGTTCGGTGCGTCTCGAACTGCCGCGCTTTACACTGATCGGGGCGACGACCCGAAGTGGTCTAATATCCGCTCCGTTGCGTTCGCGGTTCGGTATTACAAACCGCCTGGATTATTATCATGCGGATGACCTCAGCAAGATTGTCGAGCGTTCTGCGGGCAAACTGGAGGTCAGCATTGAAGCAGCAGGCGCTTATGAGATTGCCTCCCGCGCACGCGGTACGCCGCGCATTGCAAACAATCTTCTGCGTCGTGTACGTGATTTCGCACAGGTCCGTGCTAACAATCATATCACGCGCGACGTAGCGGCCGAAGCGCTCTCCCTTCTTGAAATCGACCCACGCGGTCTCGATGAGATGGACATCCGCATTTTGGAGACGCTGGTTCACAAATTCAACGGCGGTCCTGTTGGTCTCGGTACTATTGCTGTTTCTGTTGGAGAAGAGCCAGACACAATCGAGGAAGTATACGAGCCTTTTTTGATTCAAGAAGGTTATCTTGAGCGTACGTCAAAAGGGCGAGTCGCCACTCAGGCCTGTTACACACGCCTCGGGCTCACATCCCCTGCCCGTGTCAATGAATTGCCCTTATGAAAAGGGTCGGGATTCAGGGCTTAGGCGTGGGCTTATGTTCAAACACGCCCCTCTGCCTTCGTTGAATAAGGCAATAACGCAATAAGGCAATAACGCAATTCTTTGCCCCCTACACGCTCTTAATGACTGGACTCGGAGTCTGATTATAGACTTTCGAACCCGGCGGCACCGAGTGAATAAGCCAGACGTTACCGCCAATAACGGAATCACGTCCAATCACAGTATCCCCACCAAGAATCGTCGCTCCTGCATAGATCACCACGTGATCTTCCACATCAGGATGCCGTTTGACCCCTTTGACCAGTGCACCGGTGTCATCTTTTGCAAAGCTTAATGCTCCGAGTGTCACACCCTGGTAGAGCTTGACACGACGACCAATCGTGCACGTTTCCCCAATCACTACTCCCGTGCCATGGTCGATGAAAAAGCCAGAACCGATCGTTGCCCCAGGATGAATGTCAATGCCC
This sequence comes from bacterium, assembly GCA_037133395.1. Taxonomy (GTDB): domain Bacteria; phylum Verrucomicrobiota; class Kiritimatiellia; order RFP12; family UBA1067; genus CAIZQW01. Next base: position 4,206 of record JBAXOG010000076.1, read on the forward strand.
GTCTTTGAGTGAGCATGCTCACTCATAACCCGTGGGATTAAATGAACGCTCTGTTGATAGAGGGCATGCGCGATACGATGCACCGTAATGGCATAGAGACCTGGATAGCTCATCACGATTTCCATGGTGGAACGTGCCGCGGGATCACCCTCATACGCGGCCTGGATATCCTCTTGCAACATATTGCGGATCCCGGGCAGGCCATCCATAAGTGCTATTACGGACTGTCGGGCCTTCTCCTTGCAGTCCCCACACTGCATGCATTTCACTTTATTGCAGGCATACTCAAACGATCGGTGAGTCTGGTCATACAACTTTTCCGCAATGTCCTGAAGCGTTTCCTTCAAGTGATGGTGACAACTATCATGCTCGACGGGGCCGTTACCATGGCACCCTGGGTATAACACAGCCAAAAGCTTTTCCAATACATCAATAACTGCTGCTGTGCCCGGCAAGTTAACATCGCGTTTTGTATTCGCGACTGTACAACCACAACACGGCGACAATGCGACCGCCACGTTTTCCAAATTAGAAGTCAACCAGCTTTCCATATCGACACCTCTACCTTCCCGTAGCAACTTGTTTTCGCTTCACACAGGCAATGACCGTGGAAGCCCCCAAATTCTTCAAACCCATCCCAATCAAAATCCTTCCAAACCAAGAGTTGCTTTGACAAATCAAGTTTTGAACCACGATTCCCTCTTGTTCACACAACGAAATAAAGTCTTTTAGCGTGAACAAGTGAATGTTCGGCGTGTTATACCATTCATACGGAATCTGCTTACCCTTGGGCATGCGTCCACCCACTAGTAATTGAAGACGTACATCGAGGCAGGCAAAATTAGGGAAGGTAATGACCGCTTCGCGCGCGACCCGTAAAATCTGCTGAAGCAATTCCTTGGGCCGCTTAATCGTTTGCAACGTTTCACTCAATATCACACGGTCATAACTATCATCCGGAATCATAGCAAGCCCATCATCCACGTCTTCAAGAATCACATCACACCCTGTCCCAATAGCATGAATCACGTCGTCGACATTAATCTCGACTCCATTTCCACTCACCTGGTTTCTTATTTTCAGAAGTGACAACAATGAACCATCGCCACAGCCTAAGTCCAAGACGCGACCTTCTTTAGGAATTAATTCTAACACCTGCTGGTAATGCTCCATCTGTTTTTGCTGCGGGATTGAGCGTTGCTCCTTCTCCTCTGGAGAAGCAAGAAACGCATGAATAATCCGTTTCAAATCAGAGATATGCGTCAAAAAAGCATCATGCCCCGCATCCGTATTCAAGTGACAGTATGAGACGCGCTTGTGTTGCTTCACCAAGGCGGTCACAAGCTCTTCAGACTGGCACGGCATAAAGAGCCAGTCCCCACTTAACGAAACGACCAAGATACGCGAGGAGATTGCTTCAAACGCCTTCTCCAGCGAACCATAGCGCTCCACCATATCATATTCGTCCATCGCCAACGTGATATGCAAGTAGGAGTTCGCATCAAACCTGCGGATGAACTTGTCGCCCTGATGCTGGAGATAACTCTCGACCTGAAAAAAGGTCCTGAATATTTCATCCCGCTTCTGCTTAAACTCCTCTCCAGCCACTAACCAGTCCGACCGTTTTTCACGACCGAACTTTTCGTCCATCAAGCCTTGGGATAAATAAGTGATATGCGCCAATTTGCGAGCGCTGGATAATCCGCTGTGAGGTTGCTGTTCGTTCTCGTAATAGTCGCCTTTGTTCCAGTTTGGGTCATCCGTGATCGCATGACGTCCGACAATATCAAACGCCAGCGCCTGAGAATTAAGACTTGCAGCAGAGGCAACAATCATCGCGCGATCAACTTCATCGGAATAGCGAGCGACCCATTCCATGACCTGCATACCGCCAAAGCTCCCCCCAATAACGCCTGCTAGGCGTGTAATACCTAACTGCCTCAACAGAAGACGATGTACTTCAATGATATCGCCGACCGTCATTTTGGGAAAATCTGATCCATAAGGTTTGCCGGTGACTGGAGAAATCGAGGACGGCCCCGTCGTGCCTTTGCAGCCGCCCAGAATGTTGGCACAAATAACTTGATATCGGTCAGTATCAATACCCTTACCTGATCCGATCATCCCCTCCCACCAGCCATCAGGTTCGGTTTCACCTGGACGTATCCCCGCCACATGCGCATCCCCTGTCAGGGCATGGCAGGCAAAAATTACGTTACTGTTGTCAGCGGTCAGCAGCCCGCAACGCTCATACGCCACCGTAATCGACTTTAAAACGCCGCCCTTTTCAAGCCTAAAGCCCTCCGGAGGCAACGTCAACGTTACCGATTGCGGATGAACAACTCCAACTGTCTTTTCGAATGTCATGTTTTGTCTTTACGTGTACATCAACCCATAAAAGCATTTTTCAATTGAAATATGAATTGATAGTTTATCATCCCTTGGCCCAAGACGCAAACCCCTATATTTTGAAAAAATAAAAAATCACCCACGTGACAACCTACCCCTCTTTATGATAATATATCACATTCACATGAGCAAAAAGCCTACACAATTTGATTTTTGGTATGCCGTGCACAACACGGAAATTATCGTTCCTCCCAAACGTCATCTGGAAACGTTCGGCCATACGATGATTAACTACACCCTCGTCTCGGAGTTGATGGATGACCCGACCAAGGTTCGCATCAGAGAAGGACGGATGCAAGCATCCCGCCCCCAAATCATTACGCCGTCTGCTTACGCGGAAACAGAGCTCAAAGGATTTGGCGAAGAGGCTGCAAAATATATCGATTGGCTCCGCGAGAACGAGGATTCTATCCGCATCCTACAATATGGCTATGCGCTGAAGCAGGACACCTTTAATGAACAGATCGTAACCGACAGCCTCGCTGCCGTCTTGGAACGCGTCAAGTTTGATGTTGCCTCAAAAAATGATCCCTTCTCTGCTGTTATCAAAGGCGTGGATTCGCCCTGGGATGTCTGCCTGATCCGACTGTTCTGGCTGGTGATGCACGCTTCAGCCCCTTTGAATATCCGGGAATTAGAAGAACGTCACATGTTTGAAATGAAGGACGGTATCCCCTTGGGCATACGAGATGAAATCGAAAAAGGATTTCATGCCGCAACACGCGATGCAGGCCTTGTAAAAGCACTCGGCAAGTTTTTACAAGACCACGGTGTGTTTGAACAATACCAAGACCGTTTCTTTAGCCTCGTCAAACGAGGATAGACAGGGTAATACTTTTAAAATAATCTTTGGAGAATATAACAATGACCATCACTGAAAAAATTCTGGCTCGGGAATCCGGCGCCTCGATCGTGCAACCTGGCGACAATATCTGGGTCAATGCGGGTATGCTCCTCACACATGATGTTTGTGGGCCGGGGACTATCGGTATCTTCCAGCAAGAGTTCGGCAAGGACGCAAAGGTCTTCGACCGTGAGAAGATTGTCATCCTTCCGGATCATTATATATTTACAGCAGACGTCAAGGCGCATCGCAACATCGATACGCTTCGCGCGTTTGTAAAAGAACAGCATCTCCCGTATTTCTATGACCCGGGAACCCCAAGCTACTGCGGCGTTTGCCACGTAGCCCTACCTGAACTCGGGCATGTCCGTCCAGGCGAGACGATCTTTGGAACAGACTCACACACCTGTACGCATGGTGCGCTGGGTGCCTTTTCAAGTGGCATTGGCAATACAGATGCGGGGTTCATCATGGGTGCCGGCAAACTCCTGATCAAAGTTCCACCGACCATCCGCTTCGTGCTCGAAGGCAAGATGCCCGCTTATCTTTCAGCCAAGGATCTCATTCTCCACATCATTGGTGATATCAGCGTAGACGGCGCAACCTATTGTGCAATGGAATTCACAGGTTCAGCAATCGAGTCGCTGAGCATTGAAGAACGCTGCACTATCTGCAACATGGCTGTCGAAGCCGGCGCAAAGAATGGCATCATCGCCCCTGACCAAAAGACCTTTGATTTCGTAAATGCACGTACGAAAAAACCTTATGAAGCGCTCTACAGCGATGCTGGCGAAAAGGTGCAAGCTGAATATCGCTATGATGTTTCCAAACTTGAACCTGTGGTCGCAAAACCCCATCTGCCGGACAACAAGGCCTTGGCACGCGCCTGTCGCGATGTCAAGGTGACACAGGTCTATATCGGCTCCTGCACAGGTGGAAAAATTGAAGACTTCATCATGGCCGCTCAGATTCTGAAGGGCCGCAAAGTCGCGATCAAAACGTTAATTGTGCCTGCCACACGTCATGTTGAGCAAGGCTTGATTGACACTCGGATCGACGGCCAAAGCTTACGTGAGATCTTCGAGTCAGCAGGCGTTGAGCCGATTGCACCGCCCTCTTGCGCAGCTTGCCTTGGCGGACCGATTGACACCTTTGGCCGTACACATGGAAACGAAGTCGTGGTGAGTACAACAAACCGCAACTTCATTGGCCGTATGGGCTCAAAGGACTCACAGATTTATCTGGTATCGCCCTACACAGCCGCAGCAACAGCTATCAAGGGCTTTATCACCGATCCCCGAGATCTCTAAAGATGACAGGATGGTCATCCACTTAAGGAGTATTTTTAACATGTCAAAATCAAAACTCATCCGCGGTCCGGTCTATGTGCTCGAGGACAATATCGATACTGACTTGCTCATCCCTGCCTGTTACCTCAACTTAGTTCCGACCATTCCCGAGGAATACAAGAAGCTGGGTTCGTATGCGCTAGCTGGACTTCCGAATTCCTTTCCGAAGTTCGCCTCCAACCCCGATGGAAGCACACCCTATCCGATTGTGATTGGCGGGCGTAACTTCGGGTGCGGTTCATCACGCGAGCATGCCCCGATCGCACTTGGGGCGGCAGGCGCAAGCGCCGTGGTCGCACAAAGCTATGCCCGCATCTTCTTTCGCAACTGTGTTGCGACAGGTGAAGTGTTTCCACTGGAATCCGAGTCGCGCCTCTGCACGGAATTCAAAACTGGCGACGAAGCAGAAGTGAATATCGAGACCAACTCTATTACACGCCTCGCAGATGGCAAGGTCTTCTCGCTCAAGCCTATTGGTGCAGTCGCTCCCGTCATTGATGCCGGTGGCATGTTCGCTTACGCCCGTAAAATCGGTATGATTAAGAAGTAATATATGAGAACTACAAAAGTCATCGCAATCGCAAATCAGAAGGGCGGGGTCGGAAAGACCACGACCGTGGTCAATTTGGCCGCCGCGCTTTCAGAGATGAAAAAGACGGTGCTGGTCATTGATCTCGACCCGCAGGCCAATGCGACAAGTGGCCTCGGCTTGCCGCGCCAATCCGGCAGTAGTCTCTATGCGGTGCTCTCGGGCACGAAGGATATTGCAGACATTATTCAGGCAACTCCGTTTGAAGGCATCAACATTATTCCATCAGAACTCGATTTGGCAGGCGCTGAGCTTGAAATCGCACGACAGGAGAATCATCTCGTCGTCGTTCGCAATCTACTGGATCGTGTTCTTACCTCTAACGTATTTGATTATATCCTGATGGACTGCCCGCCCTCGCTCGGTATCCTCATGACTTCCTCGCTCGCGGCGGCAGACAGCATCATCGTCACCATGCAATGCGAATATTACGCCATGGAAGGTCTGAGTGTTATTACCTCCATCATCAATCAGTTACGTGATAACGGTGTAAATCCGACGTTGAAACTCGAAGGTATCCTCATGACCATGTTCGATGCACGTACGCGCTTGGCTGCGGATGTCGTGAATGAAGTCCGCACCCATTTCAGCGACACGGTCTACAAGACCATTATCCCCCGCAGCGTACGTATCAGCGAAGCGCCAAGCTTTGGAAAGCCCGTTATCTTTTTTGATCCTACCAGCAAAGGCGCGGAAGCCTATCGCACATTTGCAAAGGAATTCGTTCAACGCCATGTAAATGCTTAATGCTATGAACACGACTTGGAAAACACGTTTCGTTGCTTTCCGCTCAGTGATCATCTTATCGGCCTTACTGATCATCACATGCTTCGGCGGTGTTCATCTGCTCAATTGGGCAACAAGTCCTCTCGCCGAAAAAAACCGTACGTACCTTGATGCCTCAATCCGAGATACGACGCAGCTCATGATTCCTGTGGGTGTTGCAAAAGCTGCAGCGGACATGATCGAGGGATCTACCATCCAGTTTGAAGCTGGCATTGTTGTCACGAAAGGGGGCATGACCGTCCAGGCAGGCGACCTCATGCAACCCATGCTGGATTGCATCAACATTGCTTGGAAAATCCTTCTGGCGAGTGCTGTGTTTTTGATTTCCGTGAAATGTGTCGTGAGTGGATTCCCCGAGTTGATGCAACCCTTTTGTGTCGCTTTCCTTGCCTGTTATTTAGTTGAAGGTCTGCTCGCATTTCTGCTCAACCCAAACCACCTCCTTCGCTATGTACTACGGCGCATCGGAGGTGTCCTCTTCCTCTGCTGGATACTGATCGTTGCCATATTGCCTCTGACGCTTGCAGGAACCGCGTACCTAGCCGAACGGACAACCGCGCACATGCAAGCAGATATTGACACGACGTTTAAGCACATTCATGAGGTGTTCAACATGGATGGCTTTACCACTGCCAACGAAATGTCCGAAAAGGCCAGCTTCTTAAAATATAAACTAACCGAGATTTCACGGTTTGCCAAGGACGAGCTCTCAACAGTCATTCTGGCCATCTGCCAACTCGTGGCAGTCAAAGTAATCAGCGGCGTCTTTTATCCGCTGATGATGCTTGGCTTTCTCTTCTGGCTTATCCGTGGTTGCCTCTATCCTGTAATGGGATTACGCGAACGCTCCGCGGCCGCCTCCGACCTGCAAAAGCTCACAGGGTGGTTAGCGCAACTGTCAACCCGCAGTGCTCAACAAGAAGCAGCGGAACCTAAGGACGTCTGAAGCCAGACCTGCTGATCGGCGACCTCAGTGTCGTGAAGCGGAAGGGCAGCGGGAACGTCTGGCTCTTTCTGCAGGAGTAGTGCGCGGATTGTCGAAAGATTCATTGGAATGGTGGAATAATTTTTTAACATTTCTTTCACTTCCTGCGTGAGATTTCGGTTGCGGCGGTCATTTATATAGCAATATGATTACTTTAATGAACAAAAGCATCAAGGAGAACGACCATGAAAAAGAACAGTAGCCATCCGTTTCTTCGTCTGTCAACCCGTATCCACCCCCTCGGACTCATGCTCGCGGGGATGTTCCTGCTGGGCTCGCTGTCCGCGCAGGCGGGGACTTATGTCTGGAATAGCGCCGGAACCGATTTTGGTACCGATGTCAACTGGACTCCATCGGCCACATTTACCTCTGCGGATCTTTTCCAGTTTAGCAACAGTTCCTACGCCAACTCCCCTACGGTTTCCGCCGACCTCTCCATTGGCGGACTGCACTTCACCGCCGCCAATACCGGGGGCATCACCTTCGGCACAGGCGCCAACACGCTGACCCTTTCCGGTGTCAGCGGCACCGGCATTCAGATCGACAGCGGTTCAGGTGCGGTGAACACGGGCAGTGCAAAGTTTAACCTCGCCGCAAGCCAGACCTGGCTGAACAACTCGGCAAGCACCCTCACGGTTGGGGGCATGGTCAGCGGCAGCGGCCCGCTCATCAAGTCGGGCACTGGCACGCTCACACACTCCGTCTCCAACAACTACACCGGTGGCACGACCATTTCCCAAGGCACCTTGCAGCTCAATAATCCTAGTTCGGCAGGCACGTTAGCTACCGCCGGCACCATCACCCTCGGTGATCCCAATACCGGCACGAACGCCACCACCCTGATTGCCAACTGGCCGGGTGGGGCTGCCCCCTACACCCCGAACATTACTGTCGCCAATCAGGGAACCGGCACGGTCACCATTAAACTCACCACTGGCAACATGAGTTTTAATACCATCCTTACGTTGAATCGTCCGACGACGATCACTACGGACCATAACAATGCCGCTCAGGGAGCGTATATTATCTACGCCACTGGCGGGAAAGTCACCGGCAATGTCGGAACCTTGACGCTGCAAGCCACCGGCGTCGGGAAGCTGTATATAGGCAGAGGTGCAGGGAACGACTTTACCGGCACCGTGAATCTGCCGCAGGGCAGGGTGGAGACGATGTCCGTTTCTGCCTTGGGCAACAGCACGAATCCAGTGGTGATGTCTGGCACCAGCATTCTCGGGTTACGCGCCGACCTTAGCATCGGCGATCTGACGGGTGCCAGCGGGAACACCGTCGAACTCAGCGCCTCTGGCGACAGGACGTTGACGGTTTCCAGCGCCAACAACGCGACGTTCGCCGGCGTCATCAACGGTTCCGGCGTTGCCGGCCTCACCAAGAGCGGCACTGGCACGCAGACCCTCTCCGGGACCAACACCTACACCGGCACGACCACGATCAATGGCGGCACACTGCAGGCCACCAAGCCTGCTGCCCTTTATAATGGCACTGGCGATATGTCGACCTGGATCAAGACGTCAATCATTGTCAACAGCGGCGGAACACTTGCCGTTAACTACGGGGGCGGAGGGACCGATCTGACCCAGGCGAATGTTGACACCGTACTCGCGAATCTTTCCACTTCAATCAATAACAACGGTTTGAAGGCCGGCTCAAGCTTTGGTTTCAATACAGCCAATGCTGCCGGCGGGGCAACCTATGGAACTGTAATTGCGAATTCAACCGGCACGGGTGCCGGGGCGGTAGGAGTCTTGAAACTCGGCGCGAACACGCTGACGCTCACCGGCGCGAACAGCTATACCGGAACAACTACTGTCGATGGCGGAATCTTGGCGATTAACGGTGGCGACATTGACAACTCTACGTCAATCACGGTTGCTACAGGGGCTAAATTGACCTTGGCCAATGGCAATAACCAACTCAAAATTGACAACGCAACCGTTGTGATTGCCGGTACACTTGCCGAGACGTCCGCCAACCATCAGCTCTTCAGGGGTGTCAACATTACGCTCAACAACGGCACGTTGGCCGGCACGGGAGCTGGCGATGCCTATGGTTCATTCTATTTTACAACCACCCCCAGCACGATTACAGCCAATGGGGCCAGCAACACCTTTAGCGGCACCGCCAACATGTGCAGGATTGCCGGTGTAGCATTGGCTCTTACCACCCCCTTAGTGACGGATGCGTTAGCTGTCTCGGGGAGTATTTTCGATACAGGCTCGATCACAAAGTCCGGTTCCGGCACGCTGATCCTCTCCGGCACGAACACCTACACTGGATCAACCACGATCAGCAACGGCACGCTGAAGGTGAGCGGTTCCATCGGCAGCACCAACGTGACGGTCGCAGCGGACGGGACCCTGAGCGGCAGCGGCCTGATCACAAACTCTATCGTGACAGTGAATGGCACGCTCGCGCCGGGCGATTCTGACTCGGTTCCCGGGGTCCTGCAGATCCACTCCAACCTGGTGCTCAGCGCCGGAGCCAAACTCACCGTTGACTACGACGCCACGACCTCCGACGCGGTCGCGGTCAGCGGGCAGTTGACGCTGGGCGCGTCCTGCGCGGTGACCCTGAACGCGATCGACGGCGCCAAGTCGCCGGCCCAGGTGCCCCTCTTCACCTGCGCCACACTTACAGGCACGGAAAACCTCGCCTCCTGGACCGTGACCGGGCCTTCTCCGGCAAGCTATTACCGGCTCGGTTACACGGCCAATTCGGTGTATGTGAAGATTGGCCCCCCCGGCACCATGGTCAGGTTTATGTAAGCGGCGAGCCTGCCGGGAAGTTGGCGTCAGGGTTCGGGGTTCAGGGTTCAGGTTTTTGACAGGTTGACTGGGTGACGGGATGACAGGGTGAGCAACTGACTGAGTGACGGTGTGACTGTTCTCTCACAATCCTATTCGGTAAATGGGTCAAGCAGTCATTAGCTCACCAGGTCAATCAGTCACCCAGTCACCCGGTCACCCGGTCACCCGGTCAAAGAAACGCGGTCAAAGAAACGTCTCCCAACGTTGTACTCCCCTGTTTTTAATGCTATCCTATAATTAAAATATTCTTCGATATCTTTATCAATTCCTGCGTGAGATTTTGAAGGCGGAGGTCATTTATGAGCATGCCAAACCAAGCAGACTCTTTCATCCAAGCCCTGACGGCGAACCAGAACCCGTTGTATAGTTACATTCTGTCGCTGCTGTGGGACCGGACTGCGGCGCAGGATGTGCTGCAGGAGGTGAATCTCACGGCTTGGAAGAAGCGTGAGGATTTTTCGGAGGGAACGAGTTTCTTCGCCTGGGCGTCGAAGATCGCCTACTTCCATGTGCTGAGCCATCGCCGGAAGATGGGACGCGAGAAGCTGGTGTTCGATGACGATGTGCTCGATTACCTCGCGGAACAGCAGGTGGAAAGGGTTGCGGAAGTGAACCATCGCGCAGCGGCCCTGAAGAGGTGCCTGGAAAAGCTGCCGGGCCATCAGCGCGAATTAGTCGCGAAGCGGTATGCGCCGGGCGGATCGGTACAGGAGATCGCCTCGGCTGCGGGGAAAAAGGTCGGGGCGATTTCCCAGTCGCTCTACCGCATCCGCGAGGCGCTCTTGAACTGCGTGGAGCGCACGATGGCCGGAGGGACAATGTCATGAAGCCTACGAACTTAAAATACGACGAGCTTCGCGAACTGCTCACGCAGTTGAGCGATGGCACACAGACGGAGACGCACACGCACCGCTTGAACGAATTGCTGCGGGGCGATCCGGAGGCGTGCGAGCATTATCTCAACCACGCCGCACTGGAGGCGCAGTTGCACCGCGAGTTTGGCAATGCGCCGGCGGAACTGCTGCCGGGCTTTTCGCTGTCAACAAGCCGCATGCCAGCACGTAGCAAGGTGGTGAGCGTGCCGCTCTGGCTGCGCACCGCAGCGGCAGTGGCCCTCGCCGTCTGCGCGACCTGGTTCGCGCTGGATGGGCGCGATGCGGAGCGCACCCCAAAAACAGCCGCCCCATCAGCAAGGCGCGAGGCGCGGGTCGCCACAGTCCTTTTTTCGGAAGATTGCGAATGGAGTCCCGTCCGTGCCGTCAGTGAAGGCGAACGGCTGTCAGCAGACAAGCTGCATTTGATGAAAGGCTTGGCGATCCTGCGGTTCGATGGCGGCGCGGAGATGGTGCTGCGGGGAGAAACGGAGTTGGTGTTGCACTCTGCGACGCATGCGAAGCTGGTGCGCGGGGATGTGGTGTTGCGGGCGGAGGGCGAGGAGGCTGCGGGGTTCAAGCTGGATACGCCTTCGGCTTCGTTGCTGGATCTGGGCACGGAGTTCGCCGTCAAGGTGACGGGCTGCGAAGTCACTGAACTTCACATCACCGAAGGGGCCGTGTCGTTTGAGCAGGGTGGTGTGACCGAGACCTTGCAGGCCGGAAAGGCCGTGCGGCTGGAGCACGCCAAGCCGCCGCAGGCCATCACCGGCGAGGCGCCGCGCTTCGCGCAGCTCGTTCGCGAGGCGAACCCGCGCGAGCGTCCGGAAATGATGATCGTCTATGACGGGTTCAACGGCAAAGAAGGCAGTTACCCGCCCAGCAGCATGTCCTTCGGAAAGGGATGGGCCGGACCCTGGCGCTTGCGCCGCGAAGAGGAGTTCATCGGAAAGGGCTTGCCCGACACGACGACAGACATGCGCATCGTGCACGGAGAGCAGAGCCTGCCGTGGCGCATGAATCGCGGGGGCATCGGCATGCTGGAGATGCCGGCAGGTGTCTGCGTCCGTATCCGCCCGATGGTACTGCCGCTGGAGATGGGGTGTGACGGCATCACGTACTTCAGCCTGATCACGCAGGAGCCGGTGCGCCCGGAGCCCGGCAACCGGACGAAGACGGAGAGCCTCCGGTTTGCCTTTCGTTCCAGCACCGACTTCTCGGGGGACTTCCTGAGTTTCGGCTATGGACCAGATCAGAAACCCTACATCAGCGGCGCGTCGTTCGGGAATATGCAGAGCCTTAAATCCATCCCCTCCGGGCAAAGCCTGCTGTGGATTGGCAAGATCATCTGCCGTGCCGAGGGCGACGATGAAATCTCCTTCCGCATCTACGGCCAAAAAGATGAACTCGACTATGCAGAGCCGAAGACCTGGCATGTGAACGCCCGTGGCGTACACATGGACGCCTCGCTCGACCTCCTGGTCCTTTCGAGCATGGGCAATGCCCCGCGCATGGTGGATGAGATCCGCATCGGCGCGACATGGCGCTCGGTGGTGCCGATCAAGTTCGTCGCCGCACTTCCCCAAGCATTGGAAAAGAAGGGGACGTCCGAATGAACCCAAGGGTATGGTCGATGCTCGCCGTCCTGCTGCCGGCGCTTATGACCCTCCTTCCGTCGTTTACGACGGCTGGGCAGGCTTACACCCCATCGGCCCCCGTCATCTACAGCACGCCGAAAAATGAAGTTCCCTTCCCGGACTACCAGATTCGGGTAAACGATCAGGAGGTGTTCTGCCATTCCGCACAGGTCTACGACTCGCGTTTTACTGAGGGCACCCTGATGGGAAGCTCCGAGATCACATATTCCACTGTCGGGTTCGGTTATTTTGACATTGATGGCAAGGTCAAAGTCAGTGTGAAGGTCAACCGCGCCATCACCTCCGCCGTGATCAGGCCGCTCTCCAGGGGCATCAAGCCCACGGTGAAGGACAACATGATCGAGTTCTTTGTCGACAAGCCCGGCGCGCTGACGATTGAGCCGGACGGGTCCGAGAAACGTGTGCTGCATCTCTTCGTCAATCCGAAGGAGGAGAGCAAACCCGATCCGAAAGACCCGAAGGTCATCTACTTCGGCCCGGGCGAACACGTCGTGAACACGATACGGCTGAAAAGCGATCAGACCCTCTACGTGGACGGCGGAGCCGTTGTTTACTTCGACGTCTTCAAAGATGACCCGGTTTATCGGGAGGAGTACCGGAACAAGAAGACCGTCACCTTGAAGCGATACGATCACGGCATCGAAGCCTTGAACGCCACGAACATCAAAATCAAGGGGCGCGGTATTCTGGACTTCAACCGCGTGCTTACGAAAATGGGACGCAAAAATCCGATTCACATCAACGGGTGCACGCATGTCGAAATCGAAGGGGTGATCCTACGCGGCGCCAACTGCTGGCATGCAACGATCTATCGCTCAAAAGATGTCGAGATTAACAATCTGAAGGAGCTCGCCGCCGGCTATAACACGGACGGGATCAACATCGTCCTGAGCCAGGACGTCCATATCCACGACTGCTTCATGAGGCAGCGTGACGATGGCATCATCATGAAGTCCATGGACACCGGCAACAAGGATGCCTTCATCAAGGAAATTCCACAACCGAGAACCTCCACCTCAAAGGTGCTGGTCGAAAACTGCGTCCTTTGGAGTGACTGGGGCTACGCCCTTGGCGTGACGTATGAGACCCGCATGCCCGTCAATGACATCGAGTTCCGAAACTGCGACATCATCCACGCGACACACGCCACAAAGGGACAAGGCGTCCTCGGCATTCTCGTCGCTGACGCGGATGTCGTCTCCAATGTACGGTTCAACAACATCACCATCGAACGATCGCTCAAGCCTCTGATCAAGCTCGATCAAAAAATCACCGAATGGACAGTCAATCCGGATCTCGGCGAGATCAAGGATATCCATTTCAACGCCATCACCTATCTGGAGGGCAACCCCCAGCCGGTGATCTTCACCGGTTTTGGAAGCAAAGGCGGCATTCACGATATCGATCTGAACGGGCTTCGCTTCCTTGGGAAGGAGATCCACTCCTTCAACGACTGGACGTTCGAGATGAATGACAAAGCCAAGGACATCTATTTCAACACGACTGCTAAAAAGCAGCAGTAAAACAAGTTTAAATCAATGATCTCCATGAAACCATTTCCGATCCGTTGGATGCTCGCAAGCGTGCTCACCTTGCTTCCCTGCGCACAGGGATTCGCACAGTTGGAGCAGAAGACGCTCTTTTCCGGGGAGTTCCCCCAACTGATCGCCTTTCGCGGGGAAGCGAACGGGAAGGCGAACCGCAGCTATGAATTGTGGAGCAAGGATATCGAAGGGCACTCCGCGGTCATCCGCAAACTCTGGACTGAAGAGGTCGATCTGAATCCGCAGACGGTTGTCTATGCGCAACGCTACATGAAGGAGCATCCGGACGTTTGTTTCCTCTGGCACCTGAATGCCGAATCGCGTGTCGCCCATGACAAGCCGGAGGTATTGAAAAAATATTTCCCGGGACATTGGGCACTCCTGACCGGGGCATTTATCAAACAAGCCGTGCCTGCCGGCATGACGGAATTCTCTGTTTCCAACATCTCGACCTTTTCAGATCAAGGCTTTGTCTATAAAAATAATACCAGCGCTCCCCAGGATCTTGTCATCGTCGGACGCAAGGCAGACGGGACCCTCAACTGGGCGACCTGCGAATACGCCAGCATCGTCACGGTTGATAAAAAGAACAAAAAGATAACCGTTAAACGGGGTCAGTATTTATCCCGTGCGCTGAATTACGGTGAAGGCGGAGTCTATATCGCTCCGATCATCGGCGGCGTCTGGGGAGGAAACCGCCTATGGTTCTACAATTTTGCGACGACCTGCCCCCGGAATGCCCAAGGACAGAATGCCGCCGATCTCTTCTTAGGGGAAATCCTCGCGAAGATCGATCCGCAAGCAGGCGATTTAAAAGGCTTAAGCGGCATCGCCTTTGATGTCATGTATTGGCAGGCACGCATCGAAGGCATGGATGTGAACGACGACGGAGTGGCCGACGGCGTGGGCATCGTCGAGGGCAAGCATGTCTGGCGCGACGGCATGATTGACTGGCTGACGCGTCTACGCAAAAAAGTGGGATCCGCGTTTCTCCTCACGTCCGACTCCGGCTTCAGCCATCTCCAGCGTGGCGTCGGCTTGCTCAACGGCATGGAAGCCGAGGGTTTCCCCTTCCATCACGATGCCTTCCGCGGTTTTTCAAGGCCCCTCAACCACTTTGCTTATTGGAAGGAGTATGGGGTGAAAGAGTTTCCGTTTAATTACACGGCGA
Organism: bacterium; assembly: GCA_037133395.1. Taxonomy (GTDB): domain Bacteria; phylum Verrucomicrobiota; class Kiritimatiellia; order RFP12; family UBA1067; genus CAIZQW01. Next base: position 19,238 of record JBAXOG010000076.1, read on the forward strand.
TCAAATACATGCTGAAGGAGGACTCTGCAAAAGCTCCCCAGTATGCCCGTTTCGCCACTGGGGCTGCCACCTGCAGTGGTGTTTGTGCCACACGCTATATGATCGAAGATAAACGGGAGGCCCGGCCCATTGATGAACTCACGGCCGGCGTTCGCAACCAGCCCCGTTGGCTGGGAAAAGCCACCGGCGCATTGATCCGCTTCGAGGACTCCGCCCCTGACCTCTTCAAAGGCGCGGGGACGACCTTTGCCCCGGACTTCCTCTCCAAGGTCACTGTAAAGGGGGGGCATTCGAAGGTCGAGGCTGGCAGCACGCTCCACCTGCAAGGCACGACGGACAGCGAAGAGCAGCCGATCGAACTCATCATCAAAGATATCCCGCGCCCGGCAGGGGACATCGTGGTGAGTTTCTACGTGAAATCTGAGGGTCCCCTCGCACCCGAGTTGAACGGCACCGCCTATCCGCGCATGTTGACGGTGACGGTTGATGGACTGCCGAATTATCCAGACCCCGTCAGGAACAATTCGTTTTTTAATGATCTCGGCGGTGCCTTCGGCTCGCCAGGCTTTGTCAATCAGCGTTTCTATTTCAGGGATCTCGGCAAAGGCAAGGGCTCGACCATCACGCTTCATCTCACCTTCGAGGGTCAGGGCGGAGTGGAGCTGAAGTCCCTGAAGCTATTCGGCGGTTCGCAGGTGATGGCGCGGGAGTTCGAACATGGCGTGGTCCTGGTCAACCCCTCTTTCGACACCAAGACCTTCGATTTGAGGAAGGTGTTCCCGAACTTCAAAGGGAAGTATCGTTACATCAAAGGGCTGCAGGCACCGAACACCGGCGCCCCCATTGACAAACCCGAAGCCGTGGCTGTCCAGTCGATGGACGCTCTGTTTCTGGAGCGATATTAAAAAAGGAAAACTAAAATACACATGAAACGTATCGCATCCATGCTCACCCTCATAGCCTGCGCCCTGACTTTCCCGGCGCGCGCGGCCAGCCCGGCGGACACCGAAGCCCAGGCGCTCATCCAGCGGGTCCTCCCTGCGGACGCCGGCAAATTCGTTGTCGACACCTCACTGCCCCGGCAGGACAACAAGGACACCTTTTCAGTCTCTGACACCGCAGACGGAAAAATCCTGATCAAAGGCAACAACGGCGTCTCCGTCGCCTCCGGCTTCAACTGGTATCTCAAGAACCGCGCCTACTGCCACGTCTCCTGGTGCGGCGACCAACTCAACGTCCCCAGTCCGCTCCCCAAAGTCGGCCAGCCCGTCACGGTCACCTGCCCGATGGAGCGCCGCATTTACTTCAACTACTGCACGCTCTCCTATTCCGCCTCCTGGTGGAATTGGGAACGCTGGCAGCGGGAGATCGACTTCATGGCCATGCAGGGTATTAATACCCCGCTCTCCGTGGTCGGCCTCGAAGCGGTTTGGTATAACACCCTGCTCAAGCTCGGCTTCACCGACCTCGAAGCCCGCACGTTCCTCTGCGGCCCGGCCTTCTTCGCCTGGCAGTGGATGACCAATATAGAAGGTCACTGCGGCCCGCTCCCCAAATCCTGGATCGACCAAAGCGCCGTGCTGGGCAAAAAGATCATCGAGCGCCAGCTTGCCCTCGGCATGACACCGATCCAGCAGGGATTCACCGGCCACGTTCCGCGCCTCGCCAAAGAAAAATTCCCCGCCGCCAACATCTCCTTCAAAAATAGTTGGTGCGGTTTCCCCGGAGCCGCCCAACTCGACCCCCTCGACCCCCTCTTCGAGAAGTTCGGCAAAACCTTCCTCCAGGAACAGCAGAGCCTTTTCGGAACTTCCCACCTCTACGGCTGCGATCCATTCCACGAAGGCGCCCCGCCGGTCTCAGGCGACGAATACCTCGTCAAAGTGGGGCAAGCCATCGACAAGCTCATTAGCGCACATGACCCCAAAGGCACCATCGTCATGCAGTCCTGGTCGCTCCGGAAACCGCTCGCCACTGCAATCGCAAAAGATCGCTTATTCATTGTTGATCTGGGTGGCTTGAGACACGACAAGCACGAAAACTTCTGGGGCTACAAATTCGCCACAGGAAGACTTCACAACTTCGGCGGACGCATCAAGCTCCACGGTGACCTCACACTCCTCGCCACCAATCCTTTTGCGGAATTGCAAAAAAAACTCCCGAACTGCGTCGGAGCTGGGCTTTTCATGGAAGGCATCATACACAACCCCGTATTTTTTGAACTTGCCTTCGATCATTTCTGGAATCCAAAAGCCGTGAATCCAAACGAATGGCTCCACTCCTACGCGCGCCGCCGCTACGGTTCCGAGTCTGCCCATGCGAACAAAGCTTGGGACATTCTTCTGCAAACGGCGTATAAGCCAGGCACAGATACAAAGGAAAGCTCTTCCATGATCGCGGCGCGTCCTGCCATACTCAATCCGAAATCCGGCCCTAATGGCGGCTTACACATTCCCTACGATCCGAAGCAACTGCTGGAGGCCTGGACGCTGCTTCTCGCGGATGCAGACACGCTCAAAAACTCAGACGCCTATCGCTTTGACCTCGTCGATATCGGCAGGCAAGTGCTCAGTGACTACGCTCAGCGTGTCCAACCGACTGTTATGGCCGCATGGATGGCCAAAGACCTCAAGGCCTTTGACCAATCTCGCGCCAATTTCATTCAACTTTTGCTCGATGTGGACACCTTGATTCATCCTCGCCCTGAATATTCTTTCGCCAAATGGATCACCGATGCCCGCGCTCACGGCAATACCGTGGAAGAGAAAAACCTCTATGAGAAAAACGCCCGCTGCCTTCTCACCCTCTGGGGTCCCATCGCAGACGGAGAGCCCCGGATTCAAGACTATGCATGGCGCGAATGGTCAGGCCTCATCAAAGACTACTACGTGCCACGCTGGGAGATGCATCTCTCCATGTTACGCCAGCATCTCGTCGAGAAAACGAACTACGATGAAAATTTCACCAAAAAGCAAATGCCATACAGCCGCGCGGGTTTCCGCGTGAGTCCATTTTTTAACAAACTTGCCGATTATGAGCTAAACTGGGTCAATACCCCCAGTGCCGTGGCCTCACCCGTCACCGCAGGTGATGAAGTCACGCTCGCAAAACAGTTCCATGAAAAATACCTGACCATGATCCGCAAGGAAGCCACTTCCAAGAAAGACCTCGCCACCCATCCTGGCAACGCAGTCGGCCAATGGAAGCCCGGCATCTTCGACAACAAAGAATACAAAACCGTCGATTACGACATCACCCATGCCATTCAAGGTGAAGGCACCTACGCCGTCACCTTGCAATTTACAAAAAGCAAATCCCGCCTGAACATCACCAAAGTCGAACTCCTGGAGAACAAGAAAACCATCTCGGCCGACGCCCATCAAGGCTACGCGGGCAGCACGTGCACAGACAACATCTACACAATGAAACTCGACGAGCACGCCTTCGGCATCCGCTACGCCCTGCGCGTCACCGCCAAAACCGACGGCTCCACGAACTCCAGCGGCACGATCCATCTCAGGAAGAAGGATTAATATGAAACACACACTCACAATCAACACCCTGCTACTGGCCCTGCCAGCCGCGCTCTTTGCGGACGAACCTGCTCCCATTGCGAAGCCGGCGTCTAAATGTCCTGCTGTCGACGTGCCGTCGGAGCCGTGGAGCAAGCCAGACCCGACCGCCCTGAAGCGTTGGCAGGAGATGCGCTTCGGACTGTTCATCAACTGG
>JBAXOG010000077.1:0-22906 GCA_037133395.1 bacterium
GGAGTGTCACCCTATTTTAAGTTTTTGAAGCGCTCATTATCTGGTAGTTAGCACAGAGGAGAGAACGGACGGGAGTTCTCTCAACGCCGCCATACCTCCGAGGTAGCCGGTGGCTCCTGGCCCCAATATGCTGACAAACGGGTTCACGTTGTTCGTGGCGGAGACGGTCGATGCCCGTTTAAGAGCGGACTGCCTGAGCTGGGCCGCTGTGCTACGGCGGGGCGGGGAGTGATTGACGGACAAGACTGTCCGCGCTCCCAGGCCGGCATCGAGGGCTGCATTACGGGAGAAATGGAGGCATAACCCTCCAAAAAGAGATAAAAGGCTGATAATCGCCAGAAAAAGGCGCAAAAGACGATTTTTATTGCCTAGTTTATTCAAAAAAAACTTTCTGTCAGAGACTCCAGGGAAGACGACCCTACCCGACGGCCTCAAGAACATGCACGAAACTCATAAACGACGCATTCGAAAACGACCCCGTTTTCAACAACCTTTCGTCGCTTAAAAATTCAATGACGCGAAGAATATTGAATTGCCGCTGGTTTGTCCAGTGCTATTTTTACCCGATCAGCAAATTTTTAAACTCTTATGAATTGGCCTTGACCGATCGCGACAAAAAAAAGAGACGGCAGGTTTCCCTGCCGTCTCTTTTTCTTTACTAACGAATCTTAGTTGAAGATCTCATCAACTTGAGCAGCTTGAGCTTCGCCGAAGATGGCCTTCATTTCATCTTCACTGATCGGCTCCTTCGTCGGAACGAGCTTGATGTGACGATGCAACGGGAAGCCCGTACCGCCAGGGATCAAGTGACCCAGGATGACGTTTTCCTTAAAGCCACGCAGTTCATCGACGCGTCCAATCGTAGCAGCATCGGTGAGCACACGCGTGGTGTCCTGGAACGATGCGGCCGAGATGAAGCTGTCGGTTTCGAGCGAGGCCTTGGTGATACCCAGCAATGCGGGCTGAGCTTCAGCCGGACGCTTACCTTCAGCAACGATCTCTTCGTTAATTTCCAAGAATTTTTGACGCGTAACCTGTTCGCCCCAGAGGAAATCAGTGTCGCCCGGATTCGTGATACGTACTTTACGCAGCATCTGACGGACGATAATTTCAATGTGCTTGTCGTTGATTTCCACGCCTTGCAGACGGTAAACCTGCTGCACTTCATTGACGAGGTACTTCTGGAGTTCCTGAGGTCCGCAGACATCAAGAATTTCCTGAGGCACAACCGGCCCTTCCGTGAGCTGCTGACCCTTCTTGACTCGGTCACCCTTAAACACAACGACCTGCTTACCCATCGGGATAAGATGTTCTTCGTCATGCCCAGTGATTTCGTCACGGACGATCAAGCAACGCTTACCGCGCTGATGTTCGCCGAAGTCAACCGTACCTTCAATACGTGAGATTTCCGCCGCATCCTTGGGCTGACGTGCTTCAAAGAGTTCCGCCACGCGAGGCAGACCACCCGTAATATCACGGGTCTTGGCCTCCTTACGAGGTGTCTTTGCGAGCATGATGCCCGGTGTGACCTTCTTGCCTTCCTTCACCATCACGATAGCGCCTGCAGGAATGTGATAGAAGCCGAGCGTTTCGCCTGTCTTCTGATCCTTGACAATAATCTGAGGATGGAGCTCTTCCTTGGTTTCGAGAACGAGCAAGGTCGAGGTTCCTGTGACTGCGTCATGATCGGTACGAACCGAAACATCATCAACAAAGTCATGGAACGAAACGACACCTGGCTTTTCAGCAAGAATCGGCACCGAATGCGGATCCCAGACTGCAACCTTGTTGCCAACCTTAACCTGTGCACCATCTTCCGCGAGGAGCGTGGTACCAATATGCAGATTATAGGTGTCAATTTCATTGCCTTCTGCGTCGACGATTTCAATCGTACCGTTCTTATTCAGCACAACGATATTACCTTCGTCATTGCGAACCGTACGTACATCGACATACTTAATAAAGCCCGGGTTCTTAACAACAATTTCCGGGATCTTTGCGACCGTCGAAGCTGTACCACCGATATGGAACGTACGCATCGTCAACTGCGTGCCGGGTTCGCCGATGGACTGTGCAGCAATGATGCCCACTGCCACGCCTATTTCGACAGGTCTGCCTGTAGAAAGGTCGCGGCCATAGCACTTGGCACACATGCCGTGAGGCGAATCGCACGTCAAACCGGAACGAATCCAGACGCGCTCAATACCCGCATCGTCAATAATCTTACAATAGACTTCATCGATTTCCGCATTGGCAGGAACAACGATCTCGCCTGATGTCGGATGACGAATTTCATACAGCGCTGTACGTCCAAGAATACGTGTCTTCAACGGAATGAGCGTTTCATCGCCTTCTTCCACGGATTCGACTTCGATACCATTCACCGTATTACAATCTTGAATGGTGATAATTACGTCTTGAGACACGTCAACCAGTTTACGTGTGAGGTAACCTGCGTCGGCGGTCTTCAGAGCGGTATCTGCCAAACCTTTACGCGCGCCATGCGTGGAAATGAAGTATTCCAACACGCTCAGCCCTTCGCGGAAGGAAGCGGTAATCGGACGTTCAATAATTTCGCCAGACGGGTTCGCCATCAAACCACGCATACCTGCGAGCTGACGGATCTGAAGTTTCGAACCACGAGCCTTGGAGTCCACCATCATATAGACGGGGTTGGTTTCCGTGGGCTGATCGTCTTCGTTCTTCTTGTTCTTATCAATCGTCTTATACAGCTCGTCCGAGATTTTTTCGGTCGCAGCCGTCCAAATATCAACAATCTTGTTGTGACGTTCGCCATCCGTAATAACACCTGTCTGGAATTGCGAGTCAACCTTTTCGACTTCGGTATAAGCCTTGGCAATAATCTCATCCTTGATTTTCGGACGAATCATATCCTTCAGCCCCATCGAGACGCCTGCAAGGCAAGCGTGCTTGAAGCCGAGGGTTTTCAATTCATCCAACGCCTTCACAGTACGAGCATGGCCCGAAACCTGATGACAGTTCAAAATGAGATCGCCCAATTTGCCTTTATCAATCTTGTCGTTAACAAAACCAAGCTCCGCTGGCCACAGTTCATTAAAGATCACACGACCCGCCGTTGTTTCAATGACGCGCGTTTCAGGACTGCCAAAGCGGCGACCCTTGATTGCATAGTCCGGATTACGGAAACGAATGCGCGTATGATAGTTGATGGCGCCATCCGCGAGGGCAAAATCCACTTCACCTGCGCTATTAAAGAGCGTCAGATGTTCATGGCCAGCAGGCTTTTTACCCGCGATCTTATCAGCAAGTTTATCCTGCTGACTTGGGATCGTGAGGTAATAAATTCCCAGCGCAATATCCTGCGTCGGTGTCATGATAGACTTGCCAGAGGCCGGCGAGAATATCGAGTTCGAAGCCAACATCAAGAGGCGGCTTTCGAGCTGAGCTTCCACTGACAACGGAACATGCACAGCCATCTGGTCACCATCGAAGTCGGCATTGAACGCGGTACACACCATCGGATGAATGCGAATCGCTTCGCCTTCGATGAGGACAGGTTCAAAACTCTGAATCGACAAGCGATGCAACGTCGGAGCGCGGTTTAACATGACCGTCTTACCCTTGGTCACTTCTTCGAGAATATCCCAGACCTCAGGGGCATGACGTTCAATCATCTTACGCGCGGTACGCACCGTATGACAAATACCTTTTTCCTTCAGGCGGCGGATGATAAATGGTTCGAAGAGCGTCAGTGCCATCTTTTTCGGCAAACCGCACTGTGTTAGCTTCAATTCAGGGCCGACGACAATTACCGATCGTCCCGAATAGTCCACGCGCTTGCCGAGCAGGTTCTGACGGAAACGACCTGTCTTACCCTTCAGCATATCGCTCAATGACTTCAACGGACGGTTTCCAGCGCCTGCAACAGCACGACCATGGCGACCATTGTCAAACACTGCATCAACCGCTTCCTGCAACATGCGCCTTTCGTTACGGATAATCACATCCGGCGTCTTGAGCGCAAGGAGGTTCTTGAGTCGGTTATTACGGTTAATGACTCGACGATAAAGGTCGTTCAAGTCAGATGTCGCAAAGCGTCCCCCTTCGAGAGGAACCAACGGACGCAACTCTGGCGGAATGACGGGCAGAGCATCCAAGATCATCCACTCCGGTTTAGCCTTGCTGGCGCGAAAACCTTCAGCAATTTTCATGCGCTTAGTGATTTTCTTGCGCGTCTGCTTGCTGCGGGTATTTTCGATCTGCTCTTCTAGATCGTGCATGAGCTGATCCAGGTCAACCTTGTTCAGGCACTTACGGACTGCTTCTGCGCCCATCTGTGCTTCAAAGTTTTCACCAAACTGCTCAACGGCTGCATGATACTCTTCTTCCGAAAGAAGCTGCATATACTTGAGCGTGGTTTCACCTGGGTCGGTCACGAGATAATCTTCGTAATACAACACGCGTTCGAGTTCGGTCGCGGTCTTATCCAAGATCAAGCCGATGCGACTCGGACTGCACTTGAAAAACCAAATATGCGACACCGGCACGGCCAATTCGATATGACCCATACGCTGCCGGCGCACACGCGACACGGTCACTTCCACACCGCAACGGTCGCAAACGACACCCTTGTGTTTAATACGCTTATACTTGCCGCATGAACATTCCCAGTCGCGCGTTGGCCCGAAAATCTTCTCACAGAAGAGGCCATCGCGCTCTGGACGATACGTGCGGTAGTTGATGGTTTCAGGATTGCGGACTTCGCCATGGCTCCAGGAACGGATCGTTTCAGGAGAAGCAAGTGTGATGCTCACAGCATCATAATGCGCACTTGCGTCGAACATACCGCCAAACATTTCTTTCACTGCATAAGGATTCATTGTATGGTCCCTCCGTTACTTAGATTCGAGTTGTCAAGTCAGCGACCGGCTGCGCCGTGTCCCCACCCAGCAAGCGCATGTCCAGACACAGACCGCGCAGTTCATTCATCAACACCGAGAAGGACTCCGGCATACCGGCATTGAGGGTATTTTGACCCTTAACAATCGCTTCATAGATGCGTGTTCGTCCGCCGACATCGTCGGACTTGACCGTGAGCAATTCCTGTAATGCATAAGCTGCGCCGTAAGCTTCCAGTGCCCACACTTCCATTTCGCCCATACGCTGACCACCATATTGCGCCTTGCCACCCAGCGGTTGCTGCGTGACGAGCGAATAGGGACCTGTTGCACGTGCGTGAATCTTATCCGTGACCAAGTGATGCAGCTTGAGCATGTAAATTTGCCCGACGACAACGCGCTGGTCAAACGGTTCACCTGTGCGACCATCATACAGCACCGTCTTGCCATCTTCGCAAATCCATGCGTTGCCACCGATTTCCTTAGCCTGCTTATCGCGGGCTTTACGAAGCAACTCATCAATTTCATGCTCCTTGGCACCATCGAAAACAGGAGTTGCCGCATATATGCCCAGCACCTTACAGGCCAAGCCGAGATACGTCTCAAACAACTGCCCCAGATTCATACGCGAAGGCACACCGAGCGGATTCAACACGATGTCAACCGGGTTACCATCCGGAAGGAACGGCATATCGCAATCTTGAACGATCTTTGCAACAACACCCTTGTTACCATGACGACCTGCGAGCTTATCACCCACGGAGAGATTCTTCTTCTCAGCGATGTAAACACGCACTTGCTTAATCACGCCACCTTCATCAACCATGCCGCCAAAATCTGAACCAAAATCATCATCTGTCATTTCATTCACTTCCGCGAATTTCGGACGGAAATTATTGATGATTTCATCGATCTTTTGTTGAACAGGGCTGTTTTCAATCTGGATATGGTCATGGGCCTTTGACAAACGCGCCAACAGGGTCTTCGTAATCTTGCGATTGGCGGGAATGATGATCTCTCCTGAATTGACATCCAAGACATCTAACGGAATCTTTTCGCCGAGCAAGATGTTACAAAGCGCGGTAGTCAGATCCTCTTCCAGCGCAGTAACTTTTTTCTGACGTTCCGCCTCAATGTCACGAGGCTCCTTTGACTTTTTATCGCTTTCGTCATCGGCGAGCGAGAGAAACGGACGACGGACGTCTTGTTGGGATGTCACCTTGACATCCATAACAATACCGTAAACACCGCTTGGCACAGTCAGCGAGGTGTCACGAACATCCGCTGCCTTTTCCCCGAAGATTGCACGTAGCAAGCGCTCTTCCGGTGCCAATTCACTTTCGCTCTTTGGCGTAATCTTGCCGACCAGGATATCGCCCGGGCAGACTTCTGCGCCAATACGAACAACACCGTCAGTTGCGAGATTCTTCAGCGCATCTTCGCCCACGTTTGGAATATCACGTGTAATCTCTTCCGGCCCGAGCTTGGTGTCACGTGCGCCAACTTCAAAATCCTGAATATGGATTGAGGTGAAGATGTCATCACGCACGATGCGTTCGCTCACAAGAATAGCATCTTCAAAGTTATAGCCTGTCCACGGCATGAAGGCAACCATCAGGTTCTTACCCAGAGCCAGTTCGCCTTGATGCGTTGCTGGACCGTCTGCAAGGACTTCGCCCTTCTTGACGTTCTGGCCAACCTTGACGATAGGCTTCTGATTGAAACACGTGCCTGCATTGCAACGACGGAACTTCTGCAGCGCGTAACGCTGGATATCTTCTTCCGACTTCTTGCTCTTGGGCATTTTGCCATCTTCGGAAACAACAATTTCCGTTGCTGACGCATACGCAATAACACCCGCCTTCTCTGAAAGAACAGTCACACAGGAGTCAGAAGCGGAACGCTTCTCCAGACCTGTTGCGACATACGGACGTTCTGATCTCAACAGCGGGACAGCCTGTCGCATCATGTTTGCACCCATCAAAGCGCGGTTGGCATCATCGTGCTCAAGAAAAGGAATCAACCCTGCAGCAATCGATACAACCTGCATCGGCGAGACATCCATATACTGGACGCGCTTACTGTCAACGTCTTCGAATTCCGTTTTATACCGCGCAGTTACGCGAGGAGAAGCAAAGCTTCCGTCATCTTTAAGTTCAGAATTCGCCTGCGCAATAACAAAGTTTTCTTCCACGTCAGCAGACATGTACTGCACTTCATTTGTCACCTTGCCATTACGCACCACACGATACGGGCTTTCAATAAAGCCAAACGGATTAATGCGGGCATAAATACCAAGGGATGAAATCAAGCCAATGTTCGGACCTTCAGGCGTTTCAATCGGGCAGATACGTCCATAGTGGGAAGGATGTACGTCGCGCACTTCAAAACCTGCGCGTTCGCGGCTCAAACCACCTGGGCCGAGAGCTGAGAGACGACGCTTATGCGCCAAGCCTGACAACGGATTAGTCTGATCCATGAACTGTGAAAGCTGGCTTCGACCGAAGAAGTCTTGGACAACCGCCGACAAAGACTTACTATTCACCAGACGTGCTGGCGCCAAAACACCGCTCGCAGGATCAAACAAGGTCATACGCTCGCGAATGAGACGCTCTGTACGAGCGAGACCTACGCGGCACTGGTTTTCGAGCAATTCACCTGCTGTACGGATACGGCGATTACCCAGATGATCAATATCATCCACCTGTTCCTTGCCAACGTAAATACGCAACAACAACTTCAGCGATTCAACCACATCGATGCCGGATTCATCCAGCACGCGCAAGTCTTCCGAAACCTTTCCGGAAAGACCTAGACGCTGATTGATTTTATGACGCCCAACCTTACCTAAATCGTAACGGCGTGGTTCGAAGAAGAGACGCTTGATCAGCGTTTTTGCATTCGACGACGTCGCTGGATCCCCTGGACGTAGACGCTTATAAATATCCTTAAGCGCATCCTCTTCATTATGGATGCCTGCTTTTGCATCTTCGCGCAACGTTTTAATAAGCGTGCCTTCATCGACCGACACGTCAACAACCGACACCTTTGAAATCCCTGCGGCACGTATGGTTTCAAGAGCAGAAACAGTGACAGGATCCAAGCGTTTGGTAAGAATCTTCTTGGACTCCATGTCAATCACATCGTTCTTAAAGAGCAACATATCGATTTCATCCGTCGCATATGTCTTCTTCGTCTGAAGTTCCTTAAAGGTATAAAACTGCTTCAAAATTGCTTCATCCTGGCCATAACCGAGTGCACGCAAAAATGTCGTGACATAGAATTTGCGACGACGGCGGCGACGATCCATGTAGACCCACATGATGTCGCTCGAATCAAACTGGATTTCAATCCACGACCCGCGATCCGGGATCAGTCGGACGGAATACAGCGTTTGGCCATTCGGGTGGGTCGACTTCTCTGAACAGATGCCTGGCGAACGGTGCAACTGCGAGACTATCACGCGCTCCGCGCCATTGATGACAAACGCGCCATCCCGGGTCATCAGAGGAATTTCACCCATGTAGACATCTTCTTCGCGGACTTCATCACCGTCTTTCAAACGAAAGGTAGCGGTCAATGGAGCGGCAAATGTGGTGCCATCAGCCAAAGCTGTCAACATATCACACTTGGGAGGACCAATTTCGTACTTTACAAAGTCGAGGGTATATTTACCATCATAGCTATCAATTGGAAATACTTCACGAAAGATTGCCTGAAGACCTTTTTCTTCTCGCTTCAGGGGTGCAGTATCTTTCTGCAAAAAATCTTGATACGACTTTGTCTGAATCTCGATCAGATCTGGCGGCTGAATAACAGCTTTCAGCTTACCGAATACTTTACGATCAACCATTGCCTACCTCTGGGTTGGATGTTATTAAAAAATCACTGTCACTTAGAAATAACCGCACGTGCGTTTTACATCACTTGCCCACTGAATATCAGTCGCGCATCTTGGATCGTCGGTTGTGAATGGAAGTGTGGTAAGCAGCCACTTTTTTAACTATTTCACACTACGATTAATAATCCTGCGTCCTACCTATTCAGGTGCGTATTTTTTCTCGTTCTACAGTTGCGATCATGATGACTCATGGGCTTTAGAAATCGTAAAATGAAAATTAAAAAAGAAACTTTAACAGCCGCTTGACCGTTTCAGCTTTCCATTTTAATTTTCGATTTTAATTTCAACTCAAAGCTGTCAGAGTCATCCACTGGCAGCTTTGAGCGTATAATTTACTTTATTTCAACCTTGGCGCCAGCCTTCTCCAAGATATCCTTCATCTTGGCGGCTTCGTCCTTGCTCACGGCTGACTTGACCGTCTTCGGAGCACCTTCGACGAGATCCTTAGCGTCCTTCAATCCAAGACCTGTGATCGTGCGGACTTCCTTGATGACGCCAATCTTGTTCGCGCCAAATTCTACAAGAACCACATCGAACTCTGTCTTTTCTTCGACGACAGCAGCCACCGCGCCAGATGCAGGAGCAGCCGCAGCCACAGGAGCAGCCGCCGTTACGCCCCACTTTTCTTCGAGAGCCTTCACCAACTTGGAGATATCGAGAACCGACAGGTTACTCAGAAAATCAATGACTTCTTCGTTTGTCATTTGTACTTGTCCCTTTTTTTTTGTTGTGCAACCGCCTACGTTATTTCGCGCAGGCGGGGTTGCCGCAGACATCACTCCTCATAAAGGAATCGCGCTTTCTCGCGCAGAGGATTCAGCACTCGCTTACATCCCATGTCATGCAGCTTTTACGACACGTATTATGCCGCAGATCCATTCTTCTTGTCCTCATACGCCTTGAGAGCATAGAGCACGTTAAGCAGCGGTGCATTGAGCACACGCACAAAACTCGTTGCAGGAGCCAAGAGTGTGTTGAGCAACATCGCACGCATGACATCCTTCGAAGGCAACTTCGAGAGGGCTGTAACGTCCGCTCCGCTGAGAGCAGCCCGTTCAAGGCTTGCGCCCTTGACCGATGCGATATCATTCTTCTTGACGAACTCCGTTAGAATTTTAGCCACTTCAGCAACATCACCTTTGCCAGTGACAATCGCCGTAGGTCCCAAAAGCATCTTGGAGATGTCTTCCCACTCCAATTGCTTTACGACCTTTGCCAGATACGTATTTTTCACAACCATCGCGCGAGAATTCTGCTTCGCAAGTTCCTTGCGTAGCGTAGTGAGTTGCGTCACTTTCAAGCCGCCATAGTTGAGTACAAAACAGAAGTCCGATGACTTAACGCGATCGATGACCTCATTTAAAATAGAAATTTTTTCAATTCTCATGGTCAACTTCTCCTATTATTCCTTGACCAACACGCGGACGCCAACGCCCATCGTAGAGCTGATCGTCATTGAACGAATAAACGCTCCCTTTGTAGATGCCGGACGCTCTGCCTTGACTGCATCAAAAAGGATGTTAATGTTTTCGACCAATTTATCAGCCGCAAAACTCGCCTTACCGCAAAGTGCGCCGATATTACCTGAACGGTCCATGCGGAAGTCAACCTTGCCGCCTTTAGCCGCCTTGACAGCAGCAGCCGTATCATCCGTCACGGTGCCCGTCTTGGGATTCGGCATCAAACCACGCGGACCGAGTACGCGGGCGATTGTGCGCACCTGCTTCATCGCATCCGTCGTTGAAATCGCGACATCAAAATCCATCCAGCCACCCTTGACCTTTTCAATCAAGTCTTCATAACCGACTTCATCCGCGCCAGCAGCGCGCGCATCATCAGCGTGTTGACCGGCCGCGAATACGACAACGCGCACCTTCTTGCCTGTGCCATTCGGAAGACTCACAGAGGCGCGTACGGTCTGATCTGACTTTGTTGTATCCACACCCAGTCGGAAGGAAACCTCAATGGTTTCATCGAACTTCGCGCTGGCGCTTGCCTTCACGAAAGCGACTGCTTCTTCCAAGGCTACTGCCCCAGTCGGCGCTTTCTTCAGGATGTCTGTATAACGTTTACCATGCTTAGCCATGTTTTCAGTTCTCCCTTAACCAACGATTTCGATACCCATGTTGCGTGCAGTACCTTCGATCATCCGCATTGCGGCCTCTTCGTTGGATGCATTCAAGTCGTCCTTCTTAATCTGGACAATCTTACGGAGCTGTTCGCGCGTAACCTTGCCGACCTTATCACGATTCGGAACGCCCGAACCCTTTGCCAGTCCTGCTTCCTTCTTCAGAAGAGCGGAAGCCGGCGGACTCTTGAACACCAAAGAGAAACTACGATCAGCATACACCGTAATGACCACGGGAATAACCAATCCAGCTTTTTCCTGCGTCTTAGCGTTGAATTCCTTACAAAACGCCATAATATTGACGCCTTGCGAACCCAAGGCTGGGCCGACAGGCGGCGCAGGATTCGCGGCGCCTGCCGGAATCTGCAATTTCACGATAGCCGTGACTTTCTTAGCCATAATATACCTTACTGTCTGTCGTGATCCTCCCAGCATCCCAACTGGTACAAGCGGACCACCGTTGACGAACCGCATCTGCAGAATCTACTTACACGTTCTCGATGACCGCGCGTTCGACCTGCCAATATTCCAGTTCCACCGGAGCAGAGCGACCAAAGATCGCCACTGAAACTTTCAGTTTGCCCCGATCAGGATCCACTTCATCGACCGTGCCGTTAAAACTCATGAACGGCCCGTCAATGATCTTAATGGTCTCGCCAGGCTCAAATGCAACCTTCGGCTTGACCTTTTCCTTTTTCGCAGCGACTTGGTTGACAATCGCGTCAACCTCATCAGCCGGAAGCGGCATAGGGCGTTCCCCGCCAATAAAACCGATAACGCCTGACGTTTCCTTAAGAAATCGCCACGTCGGTTCTAAAACCTGTCGCCCTTCATCATACAACGCTAAATTGATCAGCACGTATCCAGGGAAGAACTTGCGCGTCACAGTCGTCTTCACGCCATTCTTCACCTCCGAAACCTTCTCCGTCGGAATGATAACCTCGCCAATGTAATCGCCCATCTCTTCCATACGGATTCGCGCTTCGATGGACCGTTTGACCTTCTGTTCCTGTCCGGTCAACGTATGTAATACAAACCATTGCTTGGTCATTGACGTTTCTCCGAGTTAAGAATGGATAAGTTGTAAAACAAGCTTGATCACCTTGTCACAACACAGCACCACAACAGCCATGATTACGATGAACGAAAGAACAACCAAAGTCGAATCAACCAACTCCTGCCGATCTGGCCAGGAAATCTTTCTAAACTCGACACTGACCTCGTTCAGATAAGTGCCTATGTTTTGGAAAACCTGCTTCATACGCTTGATTCCTCGGTCAAATCACTTTTGACAGTCAAAAAAGCTCTGCTCTCTTCTGACCCATCTACACTGACTTCATGAAGGTTTTTTGCAAACCCTCAAATTGGCAGGCCAGGAGGGAGTCGAACCCCCATCTACGGTTTTGGAGACCGCTGCTCTGCCATTGAACTACTGGCCTGTAAAAAAACCTCATCCTGCGGTTTGGATTTTAACACCCATCCCACATGGGTTGGCAAAAGTCAACCCCTACTTCGACTCACGATGCAACGTGCGCTTACGCTCGTTAGGGCAGAATTTCTTCATCTCCAAACGATTGGTTTGCGTACGTTTATTGCGTGTCGTCGTATAATTACGTCGCTTGCATTCTGTGCAAGCTAATGTCGCTAATTCTCTGGGCATATTCGTCTCGTTTCAGCGTGAACCCGTGCCCTGGCTGGTATGTTCGCATACCAGCCGGACACGCTCACAGGAAACCGTTACTTACTTCGTGACCTTCTCAACCGTTCCGGCGCCGACTGTACGGCCACCTTCACGAATTGCGAAGCGCATTTTATCTTCCAAAGCGACAGGCTGAATCAACTTCACAACCATATCAATGTTGTCGCCAGGCATAACCATTTCCACGCCTTCCGGCAGCGTAATGTCACCCGTTACGTCCGTTGTACGGATGTAGAACTGAGGACGATAGCCCTTGAAGAACGGTGTATGACGCCCCCCTTCTTCCTTGCTCAGCACATATACCCGACCCGTGAATTCCGTGTGAGGCGTGATCGAACCTGGCTTAGCCAGAACCTGACCGCGTTCAACATCTTCCTTCTTGGTACCACGGAGCAAGCAACCGACATTATCGCCAGCTTGTCCTTGATCAAGAAGCTTACGGAACATTTCGACGCCTGTGCAAGTGGTCTTGGCGGTCGGACGAATGCCGATGATTTCAATATCATCGCCGACCTTGACAATACCACGCTCAATACGTCCAGTCACCACAGTGCCACGACCTTCAATGGAGAAGACGTCTTCGATCGGCATCAGGAATGCCTGGTCGAGAACGCGTACGGGCTCAGGAATGTAAGTGTCCAGAGCTTCCATCAGCTTGGTGATACATTCGCATGCCGGGTCATCAAGCTTCGTTGCCTTTGTAGCAGGAAGAGCAGAACCGCGTACAATTGGAATATCATCGCCTGGATATTCATACTTGGAGAGCAGCTCACGGACTTCCATCTCGATGAGGTCCAAGAGTTCTGCATCGTCAACAAGGTCAACCTTATTCAGGAAGACGACAATCGCCGGAACACCGACCTGACGAGCCAACAAGATGTGCTCGCGAGTCTGAGGCATCGGTCCGTCAGCAGCCGAGACAACGACAATCGCACCGTCCATCTGCGCCGCACCCGTGATCATGTTTTTCACATAATCAGCATGTCCGGGACAATCAACGTGTGCATAGTGACGGTTTGCAGTCCCGTACTCAACATGCGACGTTGCAATTGTCAAAATTTTAGTAGGATCGCGACGGCCTGCGGATTCCGAAGCCTTTGCGACCTGGTCATAGCTGATCGGCGCATTAAAACCCTTGAGGGCCTGAACGTGCGTAATAGCAGCTGTCAATGTGGTTTTGCCATGGTCAACATGACCAATGGTGCCAACGTTAATGTGTGGCTTTTCGCGAACAAATGACTCTTTAGCCATTTTGGTTTCTCCTGTGAGTGTTGACTAACTAATCCAGTACTTGCAAAAATGGAGCCAACAAGCAGAATCGAACTGCCGACCTCTTCCTTACCAAGGAAGTGCTCTACCAACTGAGCTATATTGGCCTTACCCTTGCAGGGGCAAAGAACCCCTTACCCAGTTTTCCCGCGGCAAACAACCGCAAAAAAACAGTTTAAGCTGTTCTCTATCCTTGCCATACTGAGTTTTCTATCTTCTCAAGACCCCTGTCATGGAAAAAGAAAACCCCAAAAATATATCGAAAAGGCATCGCTGTGTCAATCATAGTCAGTTGATTTTTTGATTTTTTTTACGGAGCATCTTGCGCGACTCTATTATTGAGGCGGCAATTTCACGTGTACATCCATCTGAGGGAATGGAATTGATATCTGATTTTGGACAAGACTATTGTAAATCCGCACCTGAAGTTGAGTCGAAACATCGGCGTACAAGAGCATCGGAATCCAAACTCGAACAATGAATCGCACAGAGCTGTTTTGAAATCCCTGTAGAAAGACAGTCGGTTGGTGGGTATGCCCTCGATCAATGTCGATTTGTTCCGAGATCGCTTGCAGGAGTAACCCACGCACAACGGCGAGATCCGTCCCGTAAGCGACATCTACGGGGATATCATACCGCCGATACTTGTCATTGCGCGTCCAGTTACGAAATTCCTTTGACGTCACAACCGCATTGGGATACGTGACAATCGCGCCGTCACTCGTCTCCACAATGGTTCGGCCAAAGGTGATTTTTTGAACCGTCGCAAACTGATCATTTCCAATTTCAACTAAGTCGCCTGGCCGAATCTCCTGCCCCACCAATAAAGTAATGCCCGAGAAGAAATTCTCAGCAATCCCTTTTAACGCAAGGCCCAGCCCCAAGCCAAAACCACCCAACATGACCAACATACTTTTTGCATTAATTTGGCAAATGACGCACGCGACAATCACAAAGAGCCCCCACGAGAGATAACGACCAATCGTGAGCGCGGAGGCGTACAATGCACGATTGGATTCTTCTTGTCGTTTGGCACTCAACTGGACGTACTCGGAAACAAACTTAACCGAAAATTGCAAAATCAGCGCTAACAACAAAATCAACAGAATCCTGTTTGCCGTAATGATTGCAATATCCGTCATCGGCAGAGATCGACTGAAAAGCGCTACAAAGTAATCCTCCAAATGATACGTTTGCGTCAACCACACAAACAAGGAAACCACAAGTGCCGACCAAATAAGAGGAAGCACCAACCGCTTTAATACGGTATTTCGAAGTGGTCGATCTGCGCCGGCGGCGATCACGTGATAAATATTTAAGGTGAGCACAACCGCCAGCATCACTTGTGCAATCAGTACCTGCCACCCAAGAGTCATGGTAAAGGCAAAATAGACAAATCCCGAAAGTGCCAGCCAGGCGGAAATTAACGTTTGAACAATCGTAATTGCGCCTAGACAGACAGTAAAGGTGTCGTGTCGTTCAGACAGGAGACACTTGGTCAGCCATGCTGCAATAAAGACGTTCAGCACAGGCAAAATGACGACAAGTGGAATACGTGAAACAAGCGTAATATAAAGACCGGCACAGATCAGATGCTGCACAATAAACGGCATCACAAAACGAATCACGCCTCTCGTCTCACGCGAGGAGGCATTCCACATCAGCATGGAAAGCAATAAAATGCCTGTCGAGAAAAAAGCCTGGCACAACTGAATAAAGACATTCTCCGCGCCTGCCGATAACCATCCGGACAGAACGGTCACACGGAAAACTACGGCAAGGATCAACAGCCAGTAACCCAAGGAAAAGAGGCTGAACGCAGCAGGTTCTTTAGAAAGCATTAAGGAGCGAAACAAGAATGTCTTGACCCAACGTGCCTTGACATACGTGAGCAACGATGCGACGAGCGAAAGCAGCACCATAAAACGCAACCAAAAGTCCACGGTCAAAGGAATCTGCGTACGCCACCAGCTAGCGATCTTCACGTGCCATAACGGCATATAACGGACACAAGAGACCCAAGCTCTTATCAAATCCATGTTGCGCGTTGAAAACATGTCTTGAAGCGCAACCTCTCGCTTTTTGTTGGATCGGTCATGTAACTCATCGACCCAGTTCCCCGCACGAGCTAATTTATCCGCAAAATCGCGAAGGGGTATTTGTAAAGAGGCAATATATTCCAAATTGGCTCGTCGTTCTGTGATGTTCTGATCAATCGCTGCGATAAGCACCGGAGAAACTTGACGTGCCTTTTCTTCTTCCAACGACTGGAGGACACGATTCAGGGTGTTCGTCCGCATAAGGACATCCTGCAAACGCGTCATCTGTCCTTTAACGGCTTCATACTCTGCTTTGACAGATGAAATCTGGCGACAACACAGCATGATTTCAAACACATCGTCGCGCTCTTCATAACTGTTCAGCATGAATGAATAGGCAGATGTCTTCTGGCGAAATCCATCCAACTGGACATTGTATTCGTCTAATCGTTCCTTTGCGCGCTGAATACGGTCTTTGGTGCTATTCCCGACAATTTTCAGATACCGCTGATCTTCGAGAACAAGACGCGCCCAATGGGCGGTAGCCCTCTCGTCTTCGTTGGACTCCGGAGGCATTGGCGGCCGTATATACAACAATGCGGCTGCTAATAGCCAGCCGCCAATAAGCACACATTTCTTAGCGTGTTTATTTACAAACCCGGATATATCCAATACCTTCATGCGCCTATTCAGCCACTCCTATTCAGCGGCTTCGCCATTATAGAGAATGTCTAAGGAATCGCCAATCATTTCAAGCGCTTCTGCGATGTTGGCTTCCTTAACATTCAACGGCGGGAGAAAACGAACAACATGTTCGCCCGCGACGCAGCAAAGTAATCCGCCATCACGGCAAGCATCCACTACGTCCTTGGCACTACCTTCGACAACCATGCCAACCATCAGCCCTTTGAATCGGACATCTAGCACCTGGTCGTACTTCTCAACAAAAACCTTCAGTCCTTCGACGAACAACTCGCTCATCTTTCCCGTATGTTCGAGCAAGCCTTCCTCTTCAATCACATCCATAACGGCCAAGGCTGCTGCACAAGAAACAGGATTGCCCCCAAATGTCGAAGCATGCATGCCCGGCTTGAACACATCTGACAACGCGGGTGAAGCGATCAGAGCACCCATCGGAATGCCGTCAGCCAAGGCTTTAGCAAGCGTGAAGGCATCTGGCTTCACCGGATAGTGCTGCCATCCAAACCACTTGCCTGTGCGCCCCATGCCACACTGCACTTCATCAAAAAACAGGAGAAGACCCTTCTCGTCGCAAAGCTTACGTAGCCCGACGACAAATTCTTCTGTTGCTGTAATCACACCACCTTCGCCCTGTACTGCTTCGAGCATAATGGCCACGGTATGCTCATTCACGGCCGCCTTGACCGAATCAAGGTTGTTAAATTCAGCATACGCGAAACCAATCGGCAAGGGATCAAAACCCTTCTGAATCTTGGACTGCCCAGTGGCGGCTATTGTCGCGAGTGTACGACCATGGAAGGAATTCTGCATGGTAATGATTTCATACTTGCCCTTGTCATGTCCCCATGCACGCGCCAACTTAATCATGGATTCATTGGCTTCAGCGCCTGAATTACAGAAAAAACACTTGCCGTTTAATGACAATTTGGAGAGACGCTGCGCGAGCAACGCCTGACCTGTTGTATAAAACAGATTTGAAGTGTGCCCAAGGGTCGCCACCTGGGACTGAATCGCCTTGACTACTTTCGGGTGGCAGTGTCCAACGTTATGAACTGCAATACCCGCCGTGAAATCCAAGAACGTATTCTTTTCAGGATTGTGTACCTTGCACCCGCTGCCGTTAATCAACGTTGCGGTTGGCGCGTATGTGTGCATCACATACTGATCAAACAATGCGGCAATATCAGCACTCTTACTCATCTGCTATAATCTCCGTTCCTACACCTTGTTTTGTAAAAATTTCCAACAGCAACGAGTGCGGCATACGTCCATCAACCAGATGAACTTTGCCCACTCCGGCGCGGATTGCATCCACGCAACTGTCTAATTTCGGCAACATGCCGCCCCCGACGATACCTTCGCCTTTAAGCTTTTGCACGCTGCTAATCCTCAATGTCGCCAGCAAACTCGATGGATCATTGACATCCATGAGCAATCCCGGCACATCCGAGATAAACGCCAGCTTACGCACCTTCATTGCCTTGGCCAATGCGGCCGCAGCAGTATCGGCATTAACGTTGTACGTCTTGCCGTCCTCGACTCCCGTCCCCAGCGGCGTGATCACTGGCACAATACCAGCATCCAGCATCTCCCGCACCGGACGCGTATCAACGGCTACAGGGTCTCCCACATAGCCCCAATCAATCGTTTCCCCTGTCTCAGGATTTTTTCCTGTCTTCTTGGCCACAGAAAAAATCCAGTCACCGTGCAGTGGCCGAGCATTGGCCTGATGTTTTTGCAACAACCGCACAACGTTCGCGTTAACTTCATTTTTGAGGATCCGCTCGACCACACGAACAGTCTCCTCGGTTGTCACGCGCAGCCCCATGATAAACAGAGGCGAGATGCCCGACTGTTCCATGCCGCGTGAAATCGCTTTACCTCCCCCATGCACCAAAATCGTCTTGATTCCCACCACGTTCATGAAAGCAATATCGGTCAGCAAGCTTTCAAGATTCTCCGGCACCTCCATCACGCTTCCGCCCACTTTCACCAAAACAACAGAACCTTTGAAATCTTGTATATACGGCAACGCCTCAGTCAGCGTCGCAGCTTTTTCCATGACATCCTTCATTGTTTCAAATCCTTTGAGCCGGCGCACAACCAGCTCCTGCATTACGTCGTGTATTCAGCGTTGATCTTCACATAGTCATACGAAAAATCGCACGTATACACCACGTCTTCACCCTCGCCCAAGTTCAAATTAACGGTCACATCAAATGCTCGCTTGCGCATCACATCCTGCATGGCCTTGAGTAATACCTTATCAGCCACACGTCCTTGATCATACGCACAAATGTCACCATAGTAAATCTGCGCTTTCTGATCATCCACCTGCGCGCCAGAATAGCCCGTCGCGGCAATCACGCGACCCCAGTTGGGATCCAACCCGAACCACGACGTCTTCACCAGCGCTGATTTCGAAATCGCACGTGCGGCCTTCTGCGCATCTTCCATGGTTTTTGCCCCATGGACGCGCACCGTCACAAACTTTGTCGCGCCTTCGCCGTCCATCACCATCTTCTTGCCAAGCTCGATGCAGACCGTGGTCAGCGCATCGACAAAATCCTGCCATTGGGGATGCTGCTCTGTTAAAGTTGCATTTTCTGCCACACCGCTGGCGAAAACCATCACCGTATCGTTGGTGCTCATATCGCCGTCCACCACCACCCGATTAAAGCTCTTGTTCGCAGCCAGGCGCAACGCCCGATCCAACGCCTTAGCATCAACAGCGGCATCGGTCGTCAGGAAACCCAGCATGGTCGCCATGTTAGGCTCAATCATGCCCGACCCCTTGCACATGCCGCCGATAGCCACCACCTTGCCGTCAATCACAAGCTTGATCGCATACTGCTTGTCCACGGTGTCGGTCGTCATGATCGCGTGGGCCGCGTTATTTCCCCCCGAAGTGCTCAGTGCTGCGGCGGCCAGCTTCACGCCCGTTGCAATACGCTCCATGGGCAGGTTCACGCCGATGACGCCCGTCGAACAGACCAGCACCAGCTTTTCGTCTATGCCCAATGCCTCAGCAGCCAGCCGCGCCATCTCACGTGCATTTTTGAGCCCTGTTTCGCCTGTGCACGCATTGGCGCAACCGCTGTTCACGACAACCGCCTGAGCCTTGCCAAAAATCGTACGCTCACGATCAACCTGAACAGGTGCCGCCGCAACCTTGTTAGTCGTATAAAGGGCCGCAACCGTCGCCGGTTCATCCGCGACAACCATCGCCATGTCGCGACGGTTCTGATATTTTATGCCAGCCTCAACCCCGCACGCCTTAAAGCCCTTCGCAGCCGTGACGCCACCCTCAATAATCTCAAACGTTTTCATAACATCAACACGATCCGGTATTTAGAATCATACAGTATTGACTATTTTAGGGGCAAAGTCGATGAAAAACAGCATGAAAACAGTATCCAGTATTTTTTATGATGCAGGATACGGACCATAATGAGAAAACAAACATGATCAATCGAACAACTGCGACGGATAAACCCCTGCATCTACCAACTTCTGAATGGCCGCGACAACCTTAGGTTTATCTTCGCGGTAGGTCACGCCAAACCAGGAACTTTCGGTCGGAAGCACGGCGACATCTGCCAGATGCTCTTTTACCAATTCGTCTACGACAAACGGAATATACCACTCGGCCTTGCTGTTACGAACATTTCTTTCCAACCATTGGGGAAAGCGTTCGGTCAACGTTTCAAAAAGTTGCGGCGTAAAGCCCCATATGTTCATAGAAACGCGTTCCTGCCCCGTCAGCTTGACAGGTTCATCAGGACTCTCCTGGTTTTCCACTCCGTCTGGCACACATACCAGCTTCGTCATCTCGGTCACGGTTTCCAGCAGCCCATCCTTACCAAGCTTACACACCCCTCGCGCCACAGAACCATTTTCGGACAACGTCTGAGCGAGCAAATAACCCACCATGGCAAAATGCACTCCAGGGGAAGACGACTCACGGCTTAAAAAAGTAGCCAGTGTGCGAAATGCATCCTGTCCGTAAAAATCATCGGCATTAATCGCAGCAAAGGGTGCATACACCACATCCCGTGCCGCATAGATGGCATGAGCCGTGCCCCAAGGCTTTGTACGATCACTCGGAACGGAATAGCCAATCGGCAAGTCATCGATCGTCTGATACGCATAATCGACTTCAATAAGACCCTTATATTTCGCACCGATTGTCTGCTTAAAAATCTCCTCAAAATCGCGTCGGATGACGAATACCACGCGATTAAACCCAGCCCGGACGGCATCGAAGATCGAATAGTCCATGATTGTTTCGCCCGAAGGCCCGACAGGATCAACCTGTTTAAGCCCCCCATAACGACTTCCCATGCCCGCCGCAAGAATCACTAATGTCGGTTTCATTTTCGCTTCCTTTTCCCTATTCCTTTCCTGGGTACCATCTGGTATACTTACATGCCATGATTACGTTCCTCAAGAAGCAGCTAGCCCATGATGCCCACCCGGTTGTCCAGTTCATCAAGTATGGTCTTGTCGGGGGTATGGCCACTGGCGTTCACATTGTCACGTTCTTCCTCTTCGCATGGTTGCTTTATCCCTGCCTGACTGCAAACGATATCACGGTAAAGCTCTTGGGCTTGACAGTCCAGCCAATGACAGAAGCCCTTCGCGCTTGGAACGCCCTCCTCTGTAACATCGGCGGATTCTGCATCTCCAACGTCTTTTGCTATATCTTAAACCGTCTCTTCGTCTTTAAGCCAGGGAAACATCACATCTTCGTCGAGTTTCTCCTCTTCTTCGGCGTGTCGGGAATCAGCCTTTCCGTTGCCGCAGGCTTGCAAACGCTCCTCATTCGCACCTTCGCTGTGCAAACCACGTACGCCTTCGGAGCCAACATCTTCTGTGCGCTTTTCATCAACTACGCGACACGTAAGTTTATCATCTTCAAGGGCTAGCCGCCAAACTGAAAACGGTTAATCAGTGGATAAATGGAACCTTTCGGCATGACCCTGCTTTCACACAACGTCAGGCTGGAAACCGGCCACGAGCCAAACGCAATACGTTCATCCTCATTCATAACATCAACTAACGGATGATTCCGCGCACGCTCTTGGCATCGCCCTAACGTAATATGCGGACGGAATTCGTCTTCTTCGGTCTTTAAGCCAAACCTCTTGAGTTCACTCCCAATCGCCTCGTGTAGCATGTCCAGCTCGGGCATCGGATCTACGCCTGCCCAAATCACTTTGGGGTTACGCTTGGTCCCGAAGTATCCAAAGCCATACGCACGACAGGTAAACGGCTGGACCGTCGCACAAATGCGTGTCAGCGCCGAGGAAACGTGCGGCAAAATGGCCGGCGAAGTCTCTCCTAGGAAGGTAATCGTCAGGTGAAACTGAGTGACTGAATACCAAGCCACGTCAACCGCATGAGGGGTCAGCCGTTTCACTGCCGCTTGCAACTGCGTTTTGACCACATCAGGAATCGTTATTGCAATAAAACTTCTCATAAGATGCGCTTTCCACACACGCGAGCAACAACAGCGGCAGCAGGTGCGGCTTTTGCAAGATCTGTAAATGACTCGATCACTGCGTCAGGGGCGTATTCTTTCAACACATCCGCAGGATAGGACGTCGTAATAGCAATCACGGCCATCCCGGCCGCTTTTCCGGACTGAATACCCGCGATGGCATCTTCGAACACGATGCAGTTGGCCGGCGGTACACCAAGCTGTTCAGCGGCCTTGAGATAGATGGCTGGATCAGGCTTACTCTTCTTCACCTGCGTTGCATCGACCACCACGTTAAAATACTTCCGGATATCAAGTCCGTCTAATGTAAAACGAATATTCTCAGACGGCGCGGATGTTGCTACACCCATCTTAATTCCCGCTGCCTGAGCCGCTTTCAAAAACGCGAGAAGACCCTCTGGATGAATCAAATGCTTCCGACAAAGCGTACGATACACCTCTTCTTTTTCAACAATCGAGTGCTCAACCTCTTCCTCCGTAGGCTCGCGGTTTAAAACAAATCTCATATAATCACGATTATTCCATCCTAATCGTGAGCGGACATCTTCCGCTGTAATTTCGCGACCCATTCTTCGCGCGTAAACAATCCAGGACTCGATGTGAAAGTCAGTATTTGCGAACAAAACCCCGTCCATATCAAAAATTATTGCATTCATTCACGCGTATTTTATCAAAAATATTTCAAAATACAAGGAGAGTAAATAGAGGGTGTGATTCATTTTAGTTGAAACGTCAATTGACAAACTAAGTTAGACCCTCCGTATTCGGAAAGGTCTAACTTACTC
>JBAXOG010000078.1:0-22890 GCA_037133395.1 bacterium
GACTAGAAGAGAAAGTTTCCTGACTTTCGGTGTCGTTTTCATTTGACGCAACAGGGCTTAATGCTTAAGTTATAGATAGGTTCAGAGAGAAAGTTCGTAGCGGCCCCAGGGATCGGAATTGCGATAGTTTCCAAAATCGCCATGAAGTGCCATTGCCGCCTTGCGCAGGTGTTTCGTCTCTGGGCTGTCGGTGTCGTCCAGCATGAAGTCCATGCGGAACTGGCTGCCGCCCTGAACGCGGAAGAGACTTTTCGCGTTCGGTGTGATCTTGCCCTCAATCAAATATCCGTCCGCTGTCTTGCGACCGACGCATTGCACGTCCACCTGGTTGTGCCCTTCTAGACCATGCCGAACCGTACAGGGAGCGATGGACTCGCTTGCCTGAGGGATGATGATCACCTGATCCATTCCATCCGAGAGAAGGGTGCCCAGTTTGCTGCGCTCGCGGCCGTCAAAGTAGAGTTCAAGGCAGTCGTATTTCCATGCAGTACTTGTCTTGTCCACCGGTGCGGGACAAACGATGTTGTCTTTGGCCTTCAAGAGGAAGTAGATCCCGTCGCCTTTGCGCCAGAGGGTCTTGACGGTGAAGGAAAGATCGTCTTTACCTCGCCATTGGGGAAGCCAGATTTCGGCGGTGTTCGGCTTTCCGTGTACCACGCCATCAGCGTCATCGCACGCCTCTATTGGGATGTCTTTCCACTTTGTTTCGTCGCCGTCTAGCTTGAAGTCGGAGGTGACTCGGGGAATCATCTGAATGACACCCGAGGATTGGAAAGTAGCGCGAGCGGAGGAGATCAGCTTGTCGACAGATCCGCGCAATTCGATGTCCAAGGTGTAGAGGCGGCGCTTGAGCGCATTTGCCCGAAGCTCTACCCTGATCTTCTCGGTCTGTCCTGGAGCGAGTTTAATCGCGGTCTGCGAGAGCGTGATCGACGCGCCCGGTATGGCGGCGACAGAAAGCTTGCCCACCAATGGGGCGGACAGTTGATTGGAGACCGTTAACTTACCTTCGAGTACGTTGATGTCCGGCAACTCATTTGGAAGCGTTAGCCGGAGCGGGGACACCGCTTGCAAATCATTAGGAACATTAAAGACGTAAAGCGGTGCCTTGGCGCACGGCAGGGAAAGTAGCCCATCGGAGCCCGCCTTGACCGAGCTGAAATTTCCCAGCATGTCCATCGTCTTGTACGTAGAGTTGGGCGGGACCTTGAAGTTCTCAGTGGTCGACTCCATAGCAAAGACTGCGGCGGTCGTCGTGCGGTCCGCATTCCTGATCAGAGCGCAGAAGCTTTCGACAGAGGCCAGCGGCAAAGCAGTCACATCCAACTGGTTGTTCAGCACCTGCCCGGCGAGGGCCGTGACTGCCACACCGCGTAGCCCTGGCTCGGCGCCGTCGTCGCCGGGACCGCTCATCACCGTGTACATCTTGTAACCGTCCGATAATTTGAGCAGAATGTCGTGGCACTGTAACGCGGCAGCGTCCGGTTCCGGCATGAGGGTAACAAAGTAGGGGAAGGAATCGACTCCAGAGATATTGCTACCGCTGAACCCTGCGGCGTAGGCGTCCTTGCCAGTCATAGGCCTGCCGTCGCCACGACGCGGCAGTGACATCACACCGCTCTCGGTGTTCCAGAGCGTGAGTTTCTTTCCCGGATATTTCGCCAGAAGCTTCTTGAGCCGCTGGGTGGCGTTGTCAGGGTTGAGGTAGTCACGAAGAGGCGAACCAGAGTAGGGGTGATACGCGACGCCATCCATGTACGGAATGCCGCCGTTTTCCAGAATACCGGCCAATACCGAGAGAGAGCCAGGTTCGATGCCAGGGGGAAAGAAGAGGATGCCGGGGAACGCCGGACGGAACAGTTTGTCGGCGACCTTGAGGCTGGCAACGTAGGCTTTGGTGTCGCAGGGCTCGTGCGGCTCGCTGGTGAACTCAAGACCGAAAATCTTCTTGCCCTTCATTTCTTGCAGTACCTCGGGGTAAAGGTTTGTGTCTGTCCCGAACATGACGTAGGCGCGGAAATTGGGAATGAGTTTGTCGTAATAGGCGTACTGCTTCTGGAAAAGCACATCCTGCTTGTTGTGAGCTGGCCAGAGGAACAAGCGGCGCAGGGGCGAGTCAAAATGAAAGAGCTCGGAGCCATCGGCCCAGCAGGCCATGGGGTTGTTGATCGTTAGTTCCTTGGGTGCGGGCGGCACGATGCCGAGGCAGTAGCGTTGTTTTTTTAAGGTTTTTCCGTCCGAGCCGAGCAGCGCGATGTCCAAGTAAAAAACGCCGCACGCGGGAGGCAGGATCTTTTCGGTCAGACTTTTACCAGCCCTCAGTTTTCGCTTCAGATTGAGTAAGGGCTTGCCGTCCAAGGACTCTAGGGTGAACACAACTTTACAGGGGCCAAGTTCGACGGGAATGGACACTATGGCCGGGATCGTCTGCTTGATCCGGAAAAAGCCTCCCGACTCTTTCGGGATGTCCAACTTGACGCGACCGAGCAATTCCTGTTCCCGTGTCAGCGCGCGGCCTGCCGCAAGTTGTGCGTCAGGGGCCAGAGCAGGCCGCCCTGCTGCTTCCTGCCGCTTGACCTCCTCTGCCGCCAGTGCGCGTTTGTAGATGCACAATTCGTCGATGTCGAAACGGCTCGTGATTTCGCCGTCCTTGGGGATGTTGGCGCCAATCATCAGAAAATGGCCGTGCTCGAACGACATCTCGTGGAACGGTCCCACCAGCGGTATGTCCGGCCAGGTCATTTTAACGATCGTCCCGCTGAAAGGCTTCGTTTCCTTGAGCTCGCCGTCCAGATACACATTGAGCGTCGTCTTGTCAAACGTCACCGCAAAATGATGCCAGATACCCGGCGAGAATTTGGCGAGTACCTTAGCCCCGGTCGCTTGCTTGTCCGTCGAACTGGTAGCGAACGCTAACGTTCCGTTCTCGTGCCACAAGTTGAATCCGCCGAAGAAGCGGGGGTTGGTGGGTTGCCGGCCGCCAAAGAGTGACAGGATGTTGCTGCGCCCTTTCGCCATGTTCTCTGGAACGCGCAGCCAGCCGGAGAATGTGCCTCCGTCTGCAAACTCCGCCCCCGTGATACCGCTGCGGTATAGGCAGGTTGCTTCCCAAGGATATTCAATTTTGTCGATACCGCTGGCGATCGCCGCCTTCCAGGGCCAACGGCCTCGGGTCCACTCGGGGGAGACGGTCTCAGGGCTGAACTTCCAAGAAGCCGGATGTCTTCCGTAGGGGGTGTAACGCTGGAGCGTCAACGAGCCAAGCGACCCGCCCGTCACTGCTGTCTGTGAGCTACCGAGTGCAACCTGGTTAGCGACCTCGTTGCCCTGACGCTCCTCGAAGGTATAAAAGCGAATCAGTGCAGGATCTTGTTTGATTGTTTCCTTGTACTTTTGGAAGTACTGTTGTTCATCCATCTCACTGGCGGACACCGCAACAACAGCCATGAGCGGAATTAAAAACATCGCGACCCTGAAGTTCATGAGATTATTTTTCCTTATGCGTAACATGGTCGACATTCAGCAAATAGATGGGTTGCGTAGAAACCGATAATTCCCCAGATTGGGGAGGCATTGTTTTTCCAAATAGATCCATGAGCTGCGCATTGGGAATGGACGTGTCCATCTTGAGAACAGTACTTTTTCCAGAGGTAAACAGGATAAGACCTTTATGACCGCCTGGAGTTGAAAAGCGAATTGCAAACACGCCTGCTGGGACATCCGTCAGCCGTGACACCTCCGCGTCTTTTCCTACCAGACCATTGAACACCGCCAGCGCCAGTCCTTTTGCCCCAGGTAGACCGGTTGTTGGATTATCAACTGGACGGTACTCGGAAGGCCCAGTTTCCAGAACGACGCGCTTGATGCCGTCGGCAAGCTGGAGTGCAATATCTTGAATCTGCCATGCCGCGCCTGTCCATTCGTCAACCGTCGGAATGGGCCAGGTGTTCTGCACGGGTATGCCCGAATCCGGTTTTTCTGACGGCAACAGCGTCGCCCGCGCGCATTGCTGGATGCCACACGCTGTGTTCCACACAGGCTTGGTGGTCACTCGAGTGATTTTTGCGCTCCACGGGTTCTTCTCGTAACTCTGTGCAGGTTCTACAGAATATTTTTGGGCTGAAAAGATGTCGTAATATTCGGCGGCGTTTTTCTGGAGCCACGCTGCTGTTTCGAGGCCGTCGCTGAAATCGATATGTCCCGCGAGAATGAGCGCGTCCGGAAGCTCTTTTCGCACAGTTTCGGCGGCTGCCCGCAACAGCACGCGATAATCCTGATATTTTTGTTCCGACGTTCCTTTCAAACTGTTGCCGGGACAGGTGGCGTTCCACAGTTCAAAGTAAGTAATTCCTTCATAACGGTTGACCACTAATCGCACGATTTTTTGAAACCGTGAAATGTCCGCAGGCAGATTCGCGGAGTTGTCGGCGAGTTTTATCCAATTCGGCAGCCCGGTCAGACACAGGATGGTTTCAGTGCCCATCTCCCGACTCTTCTCCATGACCGCATCCAGGCGTTTCCAGTCATACGACTGCTTGGCGGGTTCAAGCTCCGCCCAGTCCACCACCACTCGGTTCAGCTTGATCCCGAGCGTATCGACCTCGGGTTGCCGAGAGGCTTGTTCACGTGCGCCGAGTTTGGAAGACTTAATTTTAACGGGATAAATGGCCACCGGGTACGTCGTTCTTTTTAAGATCTTTCCCTTCGTGGCCAGCGACAACTTGATCTCATACAGCCCCGGTGTGGCGAAGGAGAGTGTCACAGGTGATTTCAACGGCAAACTATGTTTCTCTCCGTTGACCTGAAGTTCATCGGCTTCGGAAGGCTCGTCAAGTAGTACGGGGATTTTCTGATCCACTTGAAAATAGCCGTAGCTATTATGCGGTATTTGTAATTTCAACGTTGTCAACTGCGACTCGCGTTCGGTGGTCACATGTTGCTTCGGCACACCGGCCGTATAATGCGCCTTCATTTCTTCCTCGGATAAAACAGTATCGTACACGGTCAGTTGATCCAGTTTTAAATCTAATGGCCCGACCAAGAGTTCCCCCCGATCACCCACGAAATTCAGCGTTGCCGCTTTGCGTCCGACCTCCTCACCATCGGCATACAGCACAAAATGTTTAGTGTCATAATTGACGACAAGATGGTGCCATTTTTCTGGTAAAAACGTTTGCAGGTGAATGGAGTCCGCACCCGCTGGTGTTCCCCAACTCAGGTTGAGCCAGCCGTTGAGCGCCCATTTCGCTTTGCAGAACCCTAGATAAAAGCCATGCTGATAGCTTTGACTGATACTTAGAACCGAACCGCCAAAATATTGCTCCACGTCGTACACATACACCCACAGTTCGAGGGCAAAAGGGTTGCCAGTTTGAAATACATGCCCGATGTTACCGAGTGTCTGACCGCTGTTCCCGAGACGCAAGGCGTTCAGCTCGCAGGTGCGACCTAATGCTGCGGATGGATGACGTTTCCCTGGCTCCGGAATCGCGTTACCCCCGCGCAGACGGTTATAGACAGAAAAGGTCGTGATCACGGCGGGCAATTTTCCCGGAGCTAGTTTGTCTGGCAGGCAACCTGTTTGAGCGTGGGAGAAATCAAGATCGACCGCTTCTGCCGCCTCGGCGACAGGCAGGCAGCCGATAAACAGAACTGCCACAGCGATGAGCGCGTACCTCATGACCACCGCCAGTAAAAAAGCATGGATCCTGTTGAGCTTTTAGTCAAACAGGATATGTCATATTCGTGTCGTATGATTTCTACCATACGCTGATCATCGTGCCCTTCGGCTGGACGGTGAGAACAACGTCATTTCCGGTTCCGCCTGTATAGCTAATCGCGAAGGTGTTTCCGCCGATGGACACGCGACCATTTCCGGCGAAGGAACCTTGCACGGCGCCAGCCGACTGGTTGTCGATAATCGTGAATTGGGTGCCGACTCGATACGTTCCCACGGCGCTAAGACGTAATGTGCTGCCTGCGCCGCTGTTGCTGTTGAGGTTCACCGCGCCGCCTACGACGATCCGGTCGTATGAATTGGTAGCGGCGAGTTGAATGTCAAGAACTGCGCCAGCCTGCAGGTTGAGATTCGAGCTGATGTTCAGCGTGCCGACTGTGTTCGTCAGCCCTGCTGCCAGCAGTCCGCCACTGTTCACCGCCACGATGCGTGCGATGGTGCCAGTGCCACCCAGGAAAGCGCCTGTCTGAATTGTTACGAGGTTTGTAGTGGTTGCGAGGACTCCATCAACCACCAGCCCGCCGCCAGAGACGGTGGTTGCTCCTGTGTAGCCGTTCGTGCCACTGAGCGTCCAAACGCCTGTGCCGGTCTTGACCACACTGCCCACGACTCCGCTGAAGCTCGGGTTGGAGTCCAGAATCGTTCCCGCATAAGTTGTGCTGGTGTTGTCACTGCCGACCGTCAAGGTTGCGTTTCCTGAACCGGCTGCATTTTGGAACCAGACATACCCCATGCCCGACAAGGAGGCGATCGTGAGATTACCCAGTTGGGTGTCGATCCCGCCGCCTTCATTGACCACAACCGGGCTGGTCGCAGGAATCGTATAGTTCCAGACCCTCAACAACCCCCCATTGACGGTGGTGGGGCCAGTGTAAGTACTGACCGCAGACAGTCTGACGCTGGCAGGTCCGTTGTTATTGTTTCCAAGCATGTTAAAGGTCACGCCATTGCCCCCGGTGTTGGTCAGAATACCGCCGAGCCCAAGAGGCCCCTGATGGATAAAGAAGACGCCCTCCTGCCCGTTGAAATTGAGCCTGGGATTAATACTCAATACGCCACCGTGGGGGTTGTAAGCATAGCAGAAGTTGACGGCTCCGGACGCAAGGGTCAGGGTATTTGTATTTGACCCGTAAAGTTCACCCCCGCCGCTAGCGCTCTGATACAAAGTTAACGAATTAATGGTGCGATCTGCGCTGAGTGTTGCAGCAGTGGGGCCTACGTACTTGACATTGTCCGTGGGGCCAGCCGTGTTGATGTCGGTAACGAAATTTGTCGCCGGCGTCAACCCGTAAGCACCGTAGGTCAGAAAATTGCCATCATAGTAAGTAACCCAATAATAGCCCGCGATTTGTGTCGCATTGACAGCCCAAGGAATGATGCCGTTGATTATTGCCGCAGAGGGGGCTGCACCATTAATAGTTCCCAAAGTGACACGTCCTTCATAATTTGTGCCGTTTCCAAGGGATCCCCAAGGGTAGGCAACGTTTCCTAAATTCCAAGCTCCGTTCAAGGCCGTGAGACCTGTTCCGGATGTACGAACAAGGTTGGAAACGGCCAAGGTGACCACATTATTGGTGCCGCTGGACGCCTGGGAAAGGGTCAAACCATTTACGCCACGGGTCAATTTAACCGTGCCGATGGTTTCCGTCAGACTATTATTATCGCCATCCTGCGCCGTCAGTCGAAGGTTTGCCCCGCGCATATCCACAGTAGCGTTGTCAGGGATACGGTTGCCATTGGCACCCGTTGTACCGACGGTGTTTCCGACGGGAGCGAAGGCTGGACCGTTACCCATAGCCAGAAGGCCGATGACCCCATGTGCCGTAAGAGATCCGTTTTTGAACACGGCATCCTGTCGACCGATGACAATATTCGTCGTGGCCAGCGTGGTACTGGCCGTCGCCAAAACTACCTGTCCTGCGCTGATGTTTAGCGTTCCCGTAAACGTTGATGCAGCGTTCTGCAAGAAGAGGCTTCCATTGCCGGTTTTGTTGAGACCGCCTGCTCCTGTCAGCGCCCCATTGAAGATCACGCGGGGATACCAACACGCATCGGAGTTTGCCTGGATCGTTACGGTTTGGGGTAAGTTAAAATTGATCTTCTCGTTGGCGTTGACCGTACCGAATTGCAATTGGTTTTCTTTTTCTCCGGCGACCACGCCTTGATAGGTAACCCCTCCACCTAGCGTCAGATTGCGGGCTGAGCCCGTTGCTTTCAGAATCACCGCCGTGACGTTGGTTTGCGCTGTGACGACTGTGGCATTGGAGTTCCACACCGCGTCCGAGGCAATCGTGATGGTCTGAGCAGTACTGAGATAATTGGAAGAAAGAAACACATTGTTGCTGATTCCTCCTGTCCAGTTGGCAGCTAAACCGTAGTCGTACGTGCCACCTGTTGTTGGAACCCAGTCCGCGCATACGGGCAATGCGCATACCGCCAGCATGATCGCCGCACAAGCGGCTATTCTATAGTTTGTATTCTTGTTCATTTGTTTGTCTCCTTTTTGTTTATAAATTCAATGGAACAATGGGGGATGGTGGTACGCGCGCGTGCCCCTCCCAGGGAACGCAACTTCCCAACTTACTGACACTTCTCCAAGACACTTTCTCCGATTACAGTACCCTGATCAGTGTGCCCGGTGGCGCATAATACAACACAGCACTGTTAGAAAGATATTTTATTCGCCAATTATCAGGCAGACCGGTGGTGGATGCGAAGGTGCCGGTTCTTGAGCCCGTCCATGTTGCAAGCGTGTAGGTCTGACCACGGACTAACGTCCCTGCCGATACCGCGAGCGTAGCACCTGTGCCCAGCGTCAAATTTCCGGTCACCGCGAGTGTAGCGGAAACGCCTGTGCCAGCGGCTACTGTCAGCGCGTTGGTCAGCGTCACATTGCTCTGCACGATAAGACTGCCTGCCTGTACCACGGTCGGGCCGGTGTTGCTAACCGCACCCGTCAAGTAGACCGTTCCGACACCCGTCTTCGTGATGCCACCCGTTCCGGTAATTGCACCTGAGAAGGTTACGTCGCCGCCGGCCGAATGGAGGCGGAGTGAGCGTGACAGCAGAAGATTCGAAGTGAGTCTCGATGCCTCTGTTGTGCTGTTTCCACCTACCGACATCGTGATGGATGAATCCATCGTCCCCTGTACCAGCAAGTTGCTGATCGTGTAGGCACCGTCCGTCAGGAAGGCCAAGCTAGAGTTTGCGTCCGACTTGTCGTCGCCCAGCAGGATGGCCCCTTTTCCGAATGCGCCCGGTCCGGTGCCGTTGGAGTTGTTGCCTGCCAGTAAGGTTCCTTTGCGGACAACAGTCTGATGGTTCAGGACGTTAGTCGCTCCGGATACGCGCCACGTGCTCGTGCCGGTCTTGACAAAGCGCACACCGTTGGTTGGTGATTCCAGCCAGGTCGCGCCGCTGAAATAACCCTTCAGGAAACCGGTGTACTCGAATGCGTTCGTCCGGTCATCACCGACGCAGATCGTTCGCGGATATTCGGTCACACTGGTCAGCGCACCGTTTCCGGTCAACGCGCCGAAGCCACAGAGTAGCGTGGGCGATAGGCTAGCAAAGTTCGCGGTCACCCCTTGCGGCATCACCAACGTGCCGTTCGGAATGCCGAATCCGCCTGAGGCGGAAGATATCCAAACATTGGGTGACAACGTGATGGTTCCCTTGAACTTCCGGTGGATGGAGGAGGAGGGTGTGTACGTGGCGGCGGTTGCGCTTGAATTGGTGATGACCAGATCGCCGTTGCCCTCGAAGTAGTCGTGATTCGGCGTGTAGGCCCAATAATTACCTGCTTGTGCGCCGCTGACGCCGTTCAAATCGATGGTGACGGGATTATCGCCCTTCTGAATCTCCAAGCAGACGGCATCGCACATATCCGCACGACCCCAGTTTCGGGCCCACAGCCAATAGCCGCTTTTCAAAGTAACGCCCGGTTTGGCGATTACGCGCATCGGCTGACTGCTCAAATAGGCGCTTGACGTAACCTCAACCGCGCCTTCCTCGATGGTGAAGGGGTAGTCCTCGCGTCCGCACTGGAATCCGGCGATGAATGTCAGGGTTCCTTTCCCGCGTTTAATGACGGGGCCGTTCATTGTAAACGAGTAATTGGTGACGGTCCTTCCTTCGGGCACGTCGATCACGCCTCCCTGGGGACCAATACTTATGTTCACATATCGTTTGATACTGGGCGTGGAAATGTTGGGATAGAAGTTGATCAAATCTGAGTCACCCGCCAACCGAATGCCGCCACCGCAAAGGCTGATTGCCATCGTCATGTTGGTCGAGGGTGTTGCGGAAGGCAGGTTAAAGTCAGACGTGCGACGGAACTCCACGGTGCCACCTGTAATGTACATCGAGGAGGCCAGTGTCATATTCGTGCAGTCCACGACCAATGTTCCGGGGCCGGTTTTGGTCAGCGTCACAAGGGAGGTTCCGTTTGAGGCGATGGTCGATTTCATCAACAGTGTGCCGGAGTTGTGCTGGTGGACGACTAAATCTTTCACTGTGTTGCCGGAGGTGATTGTTCCGCCTTGGATCGTGACGGTATTGGTGCCGACGTTGGGCGTCACCAGAATACCGCCACTTACAAGGTTCAAACTTCCGGCCTGATCAACGGTGATATCCGCTGCGGTGTTGAAGCGCAGGGAATTGAGCGTGGTCGCGTCAGGGACCGAGCCGCTAGCAACGACATCTACGTTCGAGTTGGCTAACCAGCTCGTGGCGTAGTTTTTGTAAGCGACGATTGTGTTGTTCGAAACGCAGGCCCACGAGGTGGGGCCGTATGTGACGCAGCCGTCGGGACAGATGCCGTTGACGTTGGCCTTGCTCGATAGGAGCGTACCCTCTTCGCCACCGAAAATAAGCGTGCCCCCGGCACCCGATCGGCTCAGAGTGCCTCCAAAGTCAACCGATATTTCGCCACGGTGCGTCAGGTTGCTGATGACGGAGGTTTTTCCAATCTCGAGGTAGAGTCCTCCGATAACTTGTGTAAAGCTTCCCGGCAACGTTACAGGGTTGTTCTTGAACAGGAAGGTACCGCCCGCCATGCGGAATGCGCCACCGGTTGGCAGTTTATTCGTCAGGAATGTGCTGTAGTCCGCAATCGTTGTTCCCTCAAACCAATAGGACTGCATTGCGGCATTGTTGGCGAACGTGCCGTTCGCTGCCAATACCCATGTGCCTCGTCCGTACCGGTTCAGCCCATCCTTCACATTCGAACCTGCAGCCAGAACGCGCTGGGTAGCTGTGACGCCCTCGGCGATTTCCAGGTACATTAATTTGCTGTTGGTCGTAACGAGGGCTGTCTGGCTGAGATCCAGATCCGACGTGAGAAGGAGACCACCGTTGTTGAAGAGCAGCGGGCCTGAACCCAACGCATTTGCATTCGTCACCGTCAGTAGACCACCCGTAAGTTTGGTTCCTCCGCTGTAGGAGTTCGCGCGATTCAGGATCACGAGGTTATTTCTGACTTTCTCAAGTGAATAGCTACCGCCCTGTTCGGATATCGGTCCGTCAATCGCCACCGTGCCCCACCTTGACATCGTATATTGGCCTCCGCCTTGGCCAGGTCCCAGTGCCGTATTGCCCATCAGGATCACGGCGCCATGCCAGATGCTGGTGTGATTAGGCAATCCGCAACTCGACCCAAACGCCCCGTAGCCGCCAGGACCCGAACCAGTCAGATACAGGGTCTTTCCTTGACCACCCTCATAACCGAACAGATTTAGAGATGCGTTGGTGGAAACATAGATGGATGAGCCCAATCCTAGTTGGCCTTGATCTCCGCCGACGCCCTGTGTCGCGGAGTCTACGCGCAGGACACCGTTACTGATTCTCAAGGTACCTGAGAACGTGTTTCGATCCGTGAAAACCACGGGGGCATACCCCGACGTACTATCAATCGTTACGCTCCGGCCAGGGACATTTTCGGTGATCGGCGCCATAAAATGAAGGAATGGGCCGCGGTTGTCTGAATTTATTACTTTATAACGATAGGAAATGTACAGATCCGAATTCAGCCGCAGAGGCGGGTTAAAGATCATGCGGGTCTGCTGAGTGTCTTCCGGCAAAAGCAGGATTTGAGCCGGCACGGAAGCGGATCCCGAGTCCAGCGTAAATCCCCAGCCAGCATAAGAGCGGTTGTATTCATCGAGACTGGAGGCACCACTTATATTAAGGTTAATTGTATCTAGTATATTTGCTTTCGCCAATTGGATTGTCCCGAGGACAACGTTCGTATTAACATTGATTGTCGATACACCTGATGCGATGGTCATCGTCGCCCCAGCATCCCCGGCGATGATTCCGCTTAACCACCCATTGGTGCTGTTATAACCTG
This sequence comes from bacterium, assembly GCA_037133395.1. Lineage (GTDB taxonomy): Bacteria > Verrucomicrobiota > Kiritimatiellia > RFP12 > UBA1067 > CAIZQW01. The sequence goes on from JBAXOG010000078.1 coordinate 12,087, forward strand.
CGTTATTTAGGACAATCGTCCCGTCCGTTGCTAGCACCGAACCAGTCACAAGCATGATCGCCGCGCAAGCGACGATCACATGGTTTGTATTCTTGTTCATTTGCTGTTCTCCTTTTTTTGATTCACTGAAGCATTCTGTAGATTGTAAGGTGTTAGCGGAACGTGAGGATCGTGCCGAGGTTATGAATCAGCAGGACCTTGCTTGCTCCAGGTGTGCGGTCATAGCGCACGATCCAGGTGTTGGGCAGGTTGGGTGTGGCGGCAAACGATCCTGTCAAGTCACCCGTGCTGTTCACGATCTCGTAAGAGTAGCCATGCAACTGTGTGGTATCCGCAATCTGGAGCGTCAGGCCGGTGAGGCTCAGGGCCGATGATACCGTCAGTTTGTCACTGATGCTGTTGACGCGCGTGTCAATCAGCAACGTGCTGCCGCTCAGCACGGGCGTGCTTGCCAACGTCAGCGTGCCGACCGTGTTGCTACCGCCAGGGGACACAGTGCTCGTCACTGTCAGGCTGCCGCCGACCACCGAGCCGCTACCAGCGATCACCGCTAAGGTCTGCGCCTGACCGTTCAAGTTCAGCGTCGCGCCAGATGCCACTGTGACCGTGCCGCTTGTCGGCAGACGGTTCGCGCCTCCCGTGAGCGTCAGTGTCCCACTACTAATGAGCGTGTTGCCAAGGTAGGTGTTTGAGCCGCCCAGCGTGAGCGTGCCGTTACCGGTCTTGGTCAGCGTGTTGGAGCTAGAGATCACACCGGAGAAGAGCGTACTGCTGTTGTCGTTTCCGACCGTCAACGTGGACCATGCCGCGCTGCTATTGGCGACAGAACCCGCGCCCGCGAGCGAGCCGATTGCTTGGCTGATGCCGTTTAAGTCGAGCACGGCGTTGTTTGAGATCGACAGCGCTGTTCCCGTCGACAGCACGTTGGAGGTGACGAACGACCCGATTCCCATCCACTTGTAGTTGAGATAGGCTTCGACCGTCTGACGGTCTGCCGTGCTGAGTGCGTTGGTGTACACCAGCACCTCGCCTACATCACCCTGGTAGGAGCGATTTTGTGCCGACCAAGCCCAGTAGTCGCCGATGGCGGTAACCCAGTTTTGTGCCGTCGGTGCCATTGCTGTCATTAGATGGGCCACGTTCATCGCGTATGTGGTCGTCTCTACGCCGTTGATGAACATGTGGCCGCCAGACCAGAACATGCTGTCCCAGCTCGTTGAACTCGCCAACCGGATACCGGCATCGTTGCCAGCTTGACCGAAGAAACCGTTGCAATTCCAAAATCCCTTGACCCGGTTGATCGCAAATACAGTCTGAACCATTGTGGACTTGCTGGCCACCAGACGGTTTGTGACACCCTGGAAATTAATCGCACTACGTCCGTTGATTGAGTTCGTTACGTAAACGGGTTTCAGAAGCGCCAGACTTTGTGTATAGTTCACGCCCGATGCCGACGAGTCGGCCCACACCGAGACATTGGTGCCGTCCAGTGTCAACTTGCTTTTGTCCGATGCGTCTAACTGGGTGACGAGACCGTTGGTTAGGGGTGCCGTAAGTTCACCCTGAAGTTTTAACGTGCCACTGCCGACAAGGGTCGAGCCACTGTAGGTGTTTGCGCCGTTCAACGTCAGTGTTCCAGTGCCAGTCTTGTTCAGCGACACTGTTCCGGTTCCGTTCGCGATCACGCCGCGGAACAGACTGTCCACGTTCCCGGAACCCACGGTCAGGGTAACGCCTGTTCCTGCACTATTGGAAATCGACCCTGTACCGGCCAAAGCGGAAACCGAAAGATTCTGCCCGTTGAGATCGAGAATGCCCGCGTTGACTTCGGTTGAGCCAAAGTTAGTAACAGTATTGGCAAGGGTCACCACACCCGCCCCGCTCAGTATCACGGCACCGCTACCGCTGTAGGCATTGGTCACGGTCATGCTTGTGCTGCGGTTGAAACTCAGCGTCCCGTTGTTGACGATTGGGCCCGTACCAAATGTGCCAGTCGGGCTGATTTCCAGTGTTCCACCGCTGATCGTGGTGGTGCCCGTGTAGGAGTTGGCCCCTGACAGAATGATTTTTCCCCAGAGCGCTGTCTGGTTGGGGCAGTTGATCTCAAGCCCGCCCGGACCTGTGATAGATCCCAACAAGGTGCCGGATATGCTCCACAAAGGTGCGCTCACGCGCGTGTTTGCCATGAGTTCAATCGGTCCGGAAAGCGTGCTGTTTGCGTCAAATCTGACCGCGCCAGCCGGAGCGGTTTGAGCCGTGCCAATACCTGAAAGATGAAACGCGTTGGTCATCGTGCCCGTGAAGTTAAACTGGAACTGGCCACCCCAGCCTTCGTTTCCGTAGACGTAGACGTCGCCACCACTGAAGCCGCGGTTGTTAACAATCGTCACGCGACCGGACATGATCCGGGTCGGCCCGGTGTAGATATTGTTGGTCGAGGTGATCTGCAAATCTCCGTCCGTGCCACCGCCTGATGTCATCAGGCCGCCTGCCAATGTCAGGCCGCCAGAACCGGCAAGACAACTTCCAAGGATGGGACCGTATGCATCCGACCTTCTCAAGTTGAAAATAACAATTCCTTCAGACGTCCCGAAGTTCAGCGTACCGTTGGTCAGCACTGTCGTGGTAGTATTGGTATTGTTAATAATCACGCCAGCGGGATTGATTCCGTCGCCTACGGTGAGCGTCTGACCGTTGTTGATCGCCAGTGCCGCACCATTACTGACACGCAGGGCATACACCTGTGTGCTGGTGGCGACCGTGTTCGTGGTCACGTTGGCGATGGACGTCACACCGCCGCCAAGGCCGGCGGTATAGGTTGGCAGTGCAAAACCGTTCGCGCCATACGTCAGAAAATCGCACGACTTGCGGTCGTCGTTGTTGACACCGAACAGCGAGGCAGAGGCCATACCGTTGATGATCGGTACGCCGCCATTGACCAGCAGCTTTTCGGTCACCCCCAGCGCCGCCATGCCGTTAGCAGATATGATCGCCAGTGTGCTGTTGTTGGTGCGAACTAACACGCTGTTCGCTGCCGCACCGCTGTTGCCAAGTGTCAGCGTTACGCTGGTGTCGCTTACTTTGCTAAGCCCCACGATGGAACCCGCGTTATAGGTGAAGGTGTTGTTCGCCGCGCCGTCCGCTGCCGTGAGCCCGACTGTCAAGCCACTGCCCGCCGGATACGCCTGCAACGTTGCGCCGTTGAGCAACACGTTGCCGCCGCCGAACGGTGTGCCGGAAATCGTCGTCGCCTTCAGCGTGCCAGCGTTTACCGTTGTCAGTCCGGTGTACGTGTGGTTGGTTGATGTCTGTAAGAAACCTGAACCGTACTTAGTGAGACCGCCGTCAGTACCGCCCACGCCGCTCACAAGCTTCTGTTGCAGATTGGGAGACCAGACTCCGCTATCGATACGTGCACCGCCTTCCATCACGTTGAAGGTGGAGGAGGCATTCGCTGAAATTGTCAGGCTGGCTGAACAACGTAGGAGACCGCCATTGAAATAAACAAAGGTGAAACTGTTGGAATTTCCAACGGAGTTGTCCAGGCCGCCCGTCGTGAGCGTGCCACCTGCGAGGGCGACGATACTGGTGCTGGCGGGGGTTCCGACGGACATTAACTGAAGGCTTGTAGCCGTGACGTCGGCGTTGTTGGTGATGATTAGCGAGTGACTCGTTCCATCACTGGCGATGCGTTGTAAGTTGGTGATTTTGACAATCGCGTTACCGCTGGCCAGCAGACCGAGTCCGCGGGTCGGCTGCGCTGTGCCGAGGGTTAGTGTACCGCCGCTTACGAAGGCGTGGACCACATTCGTGTTTCCGTTCGCTGACGAGTTGACGAACGAAATGTTGCCGCCCGTCTGTGTGTAGCGGCTACTGTATCCGCCCAATGCGCTGGCGAAGTTGTGCGTGCCGCCGCTGACCGTTATGCTGGTACCGCTGTTGGCTGTAAGGATCGCGCCGGTACTGCTGCCCCCAGTGATGGAGAGCGGGTTGCTGCCGGCATTGAGCGTGAAGCCGCCCATGAGGTAATTACCGCCATTGATTTGCAGGGTACCCCCTGAAGCCGCCGTGAAGGTCACGCCTGAGCTGTTGCCGCTATTGAGTGCGAGTACGCCTCCGTTCACGGTGACAGCACCTGGACGCATCTGGAAATCGTTGAGGCCCAAAGAACCAGCACCTGTCTTAGTGATTGCTCCGGCACCATAAATTGGAATTGCATAAGTCTGATTTGCCAGCGTGTTGAATGCCAGTGTGCCGGACGGGCCGATCATGATACTGGATGAGTTGGAAACCGAGCCGTCGTTTACTCCGTCACCGAGCTTCAGTGTGCCGCCATTGACGGTCGTCATGCCGACGTAGGTCTGCGCGTTGGTCAGCGTCATGGTGCCCGTGCCGTTTTTCGTCAGTCCGCCAGGACCTGTAAACGGCTTAGCATACGTGATTGAATCGTTCCGGCCCCCCAGCCCGAGGGTGATAGCTCCGCCTAGTGTGTCCTGCAACACAAAACTGTTGGTGCACGTTAGCCCGCCCAGCGCAAAGGTGCCGATTCCTGGTGCGAAGGCCAATGAGAGTCCTGGTAACATCATCTCGAATGTCACATTTTCAAGGCTGTTTGAAGCACCCACAACAAATACGCCAGGTTGGACGAACTGCAGCGTGCCGCCACCGAATATCCTGCCTGAGAACGTGCGAGTCATACCGTTCAGCCATAACTGCTGCGTCTGCGACATGTTTGTGACCACGCCGTCGCCTGTAAGTGCGCCGATGTTGTCGGTTTTGTTTCCAAAGTCAAGCAAGCCGCCGCTCTTGATGTCGAGCACGGCGGAGTTGTTGATGAGGTTGTTGTCCAAATAGCTCAACGTAGTGCCGGAGTTGATCGTGATCGTGTTGGTTCCGACGTTGAGTCCATCGCCACCCACGCCGGGTCCCAACAAGAAGAGCCCATTGTTGATTGTTATTCTGGCGAATGCCCCGGCCGGTTTGTTGAGGAACAGCGTACCCGAACCTGTTTTTGTCAGCGGGGTGCCTGTCGTCGGGGACAACACAACGCTCACATTCGCCGTGACCGAATTGCCCTCCACCGTGATCGTCGCCGCGCCACCGCTGTTGTTCAGCGCGATCGCATTGTTAGTGACGAGCGTGTTGGCATTCGCAAAATAAAGGTTGGCCAGCGTCAGACTGCCCACGTCTTGAAAGACGGTGACTGCCGTACCATTGGTGAAATAAGCCGAAGCACCTATTCCAGAGGCGATAGTGCTGTCTGTCCAATTTGCGCCAGTGTTCCAGTTGCCGCCCGACGTGTTACTCCACGTTCCATCCGTTGCCAGCACCGAGCCAGCCGTTAGCATGATCACCACACACGCGATTATTCTATAGTTTGTGTTCTTGTTCATTTGTTTGTTCCCTTATTTCTCAACGCTCAACATTTAACGTTTAACTCTTAATTTACGAAGTCATACAAACGTCCGAGGCACGCAGGCGCGTACCTCTGCATTGCCGGAGCATTCCAACCTGCTGCCACTGCCTCCTGCCACTTTCTACGATTACATCACCCGGATCATCGTGCCGGGTGGCGCATAATACAACACAGCACTGTTTGAAAGATATTTTATCCGCCAATTTTCAGGCAGACCGGTGGTTGATGCGAAAGTACCTGTTCGTGTGCCAGTCCAGGTCACAAGCGTGTAGGTCTGACCACGAACTAACGTCCCTGCCGATACCGCGAGCGTCGCACCTGTGCCCAGCGTCAAATTTCCGGTCACCGCGAGTGTAGCGGAAACGCCTGTGCCAGCCGTCACGGAAAGCGTGTTGGTCAGCGTCACGTTGCTCTGCACCACCAGACTGCCTGCCTGCACCACGGTCGGCCCGGTATTTGTCACCGCGCCTGTCAAATAGACTGTGCCAACGCCGGTCTTGGTGATTCCGCCCGAGCCTGAGATCGCACCCGAGAAGGTGACGCCATTCGGCGAATCCGTGTTAGCCGAAGTCAGGATCACGTTGCGCGTCAACGCCAAGGCATTGGTAAACGATGATGCGCCCGTTGTCTGGTTACCCCCCAAGATCGCCACAGATCCGGGTGCGTAGGGGGGAAGGATAATACCGTTGCCGACTGTGAACGCGCCATCGGTGAGCAACGCCATTGTGTCGGACGGAGTTGTCCCTGCATCTCCTAAAATAACCCTTTCTGTGCCTAAAGCACCCGCTACGCCACCGAAAGAATTTGCGCCGACGAGTATAGATCCTTTTCGAATCGTAACAGTGGTGGTCATAGCGTTGGTCGTTCCAGAAATTCTCCAAGAGTTGTTGCCGACCTTGACATAGCGGAACGCACCGCGCGTGGCAGTCGTCCACGTTCCCCACAGATAACCGCTGAATTCGAAGGTGCTTGCGTCGTCACACCCGATGAAGGCTATATGATCCGCATCACTGTTTGAAATTCCTTTTCCACCGAATGCCCCGTTTCCGGTCAACCTCCCAAAACTAAGTGGATAGCCTGGCGACTGGCAACCTAAAAAGCTGTGACTGAACCCTTGAGGAACCTGAAGTTCGCCATTCGGTAACCCGCCTCCAGTGGTTGCATCCGTAGTCATGTATCGTAGGGCATTGAAGCGTCCAGTATATCCGCTGTTCATTAGGGAATTGAAGGAGACGGAGGCGGCGGTCACGGACGAGTTCGTCACGGTCAGCGTTCCCGGACCGTAGATATAATCCACCGCCCGCGTCAAGGTGTCGAACCCAGTTGATCCCATCCCGATCGACGACCCGTTTAGATCAACCGTTGCGCCAGTTTCCTCAATGATGAGAATTTTTCGTGCGGCCGTATCTTCTGGACTACCTCCGCCGTTGGCACCGCCATTATTGCCACAAAGCCAACCGACACCCTTTAGCATCGCATTGCTTCTGACGGTCATAATCATAGGACCTTCTCCGATGAACCCTTGTGCCGCTAATGAACCGCTTGCCAACGCGACGGTTCCGTCCTCAACCTCAAAATACATGACGGGGTCGCGCGCAATGACACCATCCCCCATTTGATCGGCACTCGCGGCAAATCCGATTTTGTTGCAATACGTCCCCTTGCCGCGCTTGATCAGCCGCCCGCCGTTGTTGAACACGGACCCCGGTCTTACTGTATCTTTCGTGACGGTATCGCCCGCGCCGGCGACATTGAGAATGCCGCCCGCCGCATTGACGACAAGCGCGATGCGGTTGGAGATTCCCGGAATCACCTCGCGGCAGAAGTCGAAGTTGCCGCGCGTCGTGAGCGTGGACCCATTATAGATGTAAACGAAATTCTGCAAGCTTAGAAGTCCGCTGTACCAGTTCCCGACACCGAGGCTCTTGGGTCCGCTGATTTCCAGTTCGCCGTTGACGATGAAGGGGTACGCATCGAACTGGTTATCGGCCTCGCCCAAAATCACCTTGCCCGGTCCGGCTTTGACGAAGGCGACATTCGAAAAAATCATATTGGTGACGACCCCCAGGTTATTGGTATAAATGGTGGGCGATCCGAGAAACTGACTGTCGACCTGAACAACGGCCTGTGTGTTGTAGTTGTAAATGATGAAGCTTCCCGCGCCCATGCGTGCGAGAGAGCCGCCGGTGATATGGACAGGGGTTGTCCCCATTGCCTCGGTTACCAGAATAGCGCCGCCCTTGAGGAAGTTTGTTCCGGAGAGATTCAGTTCGATGGGCGTCCCATTGTTCGGCGTGTTGAACCGGAGTGTGGAGACCTGAAAGCCAGCCGGAACGGTAGCCGCCAGCGCGGCGGTCACATCGACATGCTTGTTGGAACCGCTCCAATCCGTCGCATAAGCGGTGTAATTGCTAAAACAATCATTGGATGTCCGAAATGCCCAGTCTTTGCCATTAAAAACAACATTGGGCTGGAAAATGTTGGGATAGGCGGAGCCTTCTGTCCCGTTGGCTTGCTGGATCATCTTGTAGGGACCACTGCCTTCGAGATTGAGAACCGAGTATCCCGTCGTGATAAAATTAAACGTGAACGGCATGGTAGTGTCGTTGATCACGCGGGCATTCGCGCCACTCGTGCTTGTCAACGTTCTTGATTTCTGCCCCGTGATTGCAGCCGTCCCGCCACGGATGATCAAGCGGGCGTCTCCCGACAAGTTAATGGTTCCCTCAGGCTCTGTTTTTTGACCGCTGGTTTGGCTGTAGTCCAGAATCAGGTCACCCCGGGCAACTGCTGTGGTCCCCGTATAGACGTTATTCTGCTTGAGGATCAGAGCGCCGGGTCCGTTTTTAGTAAGCCCGAACTTAAACCCGACAAACGGATTTGCCGGCGTATAGTCTGCACTGCCCAGAATCATCTCCACGGGTTTGCTGTTGGTGGAAATAAGCGTGAAAGATGAAAGGTCGACACCCGTTGCGGAGTCAATGACAAAGGCCCCCCCGTTGAAGTACAGCGGACCGCTCCCCAGACTCACGGCCTTCAGGGCGGTCAAAAAGCCGCCGGTCAAGATTGTCCCTTTGCTATAGGTATTTGTGCCAGCAAGGATAAGATTGCGTTGTGATACGTTTTCCAGCGAACAATTGCGACCACCATCCGTGATGTTTCCGTTGATACGCAGGTTGCCGCCTTCAGAACGCGGATACCTGCCGACGGTACCAGCTACTGCAGTATCAGAAAACAGCGTAATAGGCCCTGACCAAACCGATGTGACGGCCGGCGACTGGCATCCGCTGACGAGGGCTCCCATGCTGTTTGCGCCTTTGCCACCGAGATAAAGCGGCTTCTCTGGGCCGAAGTTGAGTCCACCTAAATCTACCGTTGCAACTCCACTCGTGGCGACTACCGTGTTGTCGTAGCCGAATTGATATCCGGACACTCCGTAACGGAACGGATTCCCGGCACGGACAAGCCCCTTATTGACAATCAGGTTGCCAGAAAAGGTGTTACTGCCGTAGAGCGTCAGTTCCATGTCTTGTTGTCCAAAGTCGACCGTGAGCGAACGACGTCCGCCCGTCTCTCTGATATCTTTTCCCAACCAAATCGCGCTCATCGGATTGTCCCATGTTCCTGACACACGACCCGCATGGTAAACGTAAAGATCGGAGTTCAGCACGATCGGAGTATTGAACACATAACGATATTTAGCGGTTTGAGGTCCTAGACACCGAATCGTCGCTGGTGTGCCCTCAACGCCACTGTCGAAGGTCAGATAATTCGTGTAGATGCCGAATTTATATGCGCCGTAAACAGGATCCACATTTCCATCTGTACGCACGCCTTCGGGATAACTCCACGTGAATGCGCTAGAGAGCGTTGCATTCGTGGCTTCGACTGGCGTGACGATGTTCCCCAAGACGACGTTCGTATAAGACGAGCTGATTGTGAAGTTTCCATTTGTTATCCACATCGTGGAACCCGGTCCGCCAGGAATAACACCGCCCACCCAAGTCGCTCCAGCCGTGAATGCACCAGACGCCCCAATCGTTCCATCCGTTGCCAGCACCGAGCCAGCCGTTAGCATGATCGCCACACACGCGACCATTTTATGATTTATGTTCTTGTTCATTTGTTGGTTTCCTTGTCTTATCAATATTATTCCGAACTCGGGACACACTTTCGCGAACGATCAGTTTTACAGGACAGATCAGTTTGAATCCTAGGTCTTCCTTGGTCAGTTTTTTGTCTGAAGTTAGCAGATCGACGGCTCTTCGACCCAGATCGAAGAATTCGGGAGAGATACTGGTCAGTTTGGGTAAGAGTTGTTCACCGATGGGTTCATTATCATGCCCAATAATACTGAGGTCTTCGGGGATGCGAATACTATGGGTGTGGGCGAGCTGATAAATCTTAATGGCTAAATTATCGTTATAGACGATAAAAGCAGAGGGACGGCGTTTCAGTTTTTTCCATTGTCCCAGAATTTTATCGATGGCTATTCGATCATTTTCATCATCATTATCATGGACGTACAATTGGATATCGGCCTCATCGAGTGAAACATTTGAGACTTCGCAGGCTTCGCGAAAATCGCGCAGTCTTTCTCTGGCGCGGGAATCGGCTTCCTGAGGCTTCTCGCCGATATAGCCAATATGCGTATGACCATTTTCTACCAAATGCTTTACGGCCTGACACATCCCCGCATAATAATCAGGGGAAACGGCATCCCCCGTATAGGTTCCATGTTCCTGTGGATTCAACGTCACTGAAAAAGTTGTTTTTGAAAGTTCGGCCACCTGTTTCGTGACTGTATCAGGCGCGGTCAACAACAAGCCTCGCAACGGTGTGCCAAACACATAGGAACGTACGTCATGTGTCGGCGAGGCAATATGAATTTTAAGACCCACTTCGGCAGCACGCGATTGAATTCCAAAGAGCATTTTACTTTGATAATAATAAACGTTTCGTTCAGGATTATTAATCACCAGAATCGTATCTCCTTCGCTTGCATGCTTGCCCGAACCTGGATTTTTTTTGAGCACATCGAGAATGCGCTGCTTGGTCTCGTTCGAAGCGCGGGTTGTATCTGGGTTCTTCATGACCAAGGAGATGACAGAGGGAGAGATGCCCAGCATTTTAGCAACGGCCTTCTGTGTCAGCCGCCCATAGCTGTTGGTCGTTGAAATAGTCCGTTTAATGCTGCCACCATTCATATTCACACACCTGTTCGTTCGATCACCAACTAATATTTTGTAACTTTGATGAGTAGTTTAAATTAAATGGGTGGAAAGTTCAAGTCAATAGTTTACTTCTTTTAGATCTATTAAAATAACCTTCAATCACTAGCATCCCATAGGATTTGCCAGAAACATTCCAGCACCTACGATTGGCATA